>JBFRWJ010000034.1:0-9904 GCA_051439525.1 Spirulina sp.
ACGATACGGAGGTTATTGGAATTTTACCCCAGATCGATGCGATGTCAGCCGAGGGGGAAAGGCAAAATATTTTTGCCTTATGCGATCGCAACGCTCCCCATGCTTCAGAATTTCATCAGATCGTCAGGCAAATTTTAACCGCAACCGGGCAGCAGGATGTCCTGAAGCCAGACCAACCGACGGAGATGGAATCGAGCCTCCTCGATCCCTTCGGCCTTCCCAAAGCCGAACGCAATCTTTTTAACTCAACCCTGCGCCAGCGATCGAGAACCTTCGACCAAATTTTACAACAAGCCAAACTCAAACTCGAAAACGACCTCCTCAAAAGCGACGAACAGACAGAATCCTTCGATTATCAAATCGGAGGGAGCTTGGATGTAAACGCCCCCACCTACGTCGTCCGTTCCGCCGATCGCCACCTCTACCAAGCCCTGCGTGCTGGGGAATTTTGCTATACCTTCAACGCCCGACAGATGGGCAAATCCAGCCTCATGGTTCGCATCCTCAAGCAACTGCGAGAAGACGGCTATCGCTGCATCGCCATCGATCTCACCCGCATCGGCGGCAAAAACATCACCGCCGATCGCTGGTACAAAGGTTTCGCTACCGAACTGTGGCGGGGTTTTGACTTGCTGCGACAAGTCAAACTGAAGGCATGGTGGGCCGATCGCGACGATCTTCCCACTCCCCAGCGACTCATGCAGTTTATCGAGGACGTTCTGTTGGTGGAAGTGAAAAACCCAGAAAACGACGAACCCGCTCAAATGATTATCTTCTTAGATGAAATCGACTGCGTTCTCAGTTTGGACTTCTCCATTAACGACTTTTTTGCCCTCATTCGTGCCTGCTACAACCAACGAGCCCTCGATGAGAATTATCGGCGTTTGACGTTTGCCCTCTTTGGAGTCACAACTCCATCGATGCTCATTAGCGATCCCCAGAAAACTCCCTTTAATATTGGTCATCCCATTCACCTCGAAGGCTTCAAAGTTAATGAAGCTCAACCCCTACTCTATGGACTCGCCAATAACGTGAACAATCCCCAAACCATCCTCCAAGCAATTATCGGTTGGACGGGAGGACAACCTTTTTTAACACAAAAAGTCTGTAACTTCATTCGCAATGCCCCATCGGAAATTCCCCTCAATGGCGAAGTCCAGTGGATGGAAGAATTAGTGCGGGACAACATTCTCACCAATTGGGAAGCCAAAGACGAACCGGAACATTTAAAAACCATTCGCGATCGCATCCTCAAAAGCGATCGCCGAGGCGAACTCCTGAGCATTTATCAACAAATCCTCCTGCACGAAGAAGTCCCCGTGACCCGGAGCGAAACCGAACAAGAACTGCTCCTCTCGGGTTTGGCGATCGCGAAAGAAGGCAAACTCAAAGTCAGTAACCGCATTTATCAGTCAATTTTCGATCGCTCTTGGGTTGAAAGTCAGTTGAGCGTTGTTCATCATTAATCGTCGAACGGGAAATCCCCCTTCTTTCTCCCTTGCGATCTGCTTTCAAGATTTTAAATCCTGTCTTATTATAAATCACAAAAAAAATGCTTTTAAGGAGAGATTTTCACTCTTGACGGATTGAGAGAAATTAGCAAGGTATCGTCCCATGCAGGTATTTTACCCCCTGTCCCGATGATATTGCTGAAAATTCTATGTTAGAACGGGAATAGCGATTTTCTTCTCCCCATCCCAGATTTCATGGTTTCTCTTGCCGGATACGAGGATTTCTTTCAAATCCATGATAGCAGCAACTCCCAAGTGTATCGCGCTCGACGAATTGGCGATCGCCAATCGGTTATCCTGAAATTTCTCAACCGCGACTATCCCACCTCAGAGCAGATTCGCCGCTATAAACAAGAATATCACCTCACTTGTCAGTTAGACGCGCCCGGTATTATTAAAGCCTACAATTTAGAGGAATGGCAAAGAAGCTATGCGATCGCCTTGGAAGACTTTGGGGGCATTTCCCTCCAACAGTGGCTCAAAAATCAGAAAACCTTGGAACTCCGAGAATTTTTAGAGCTAGCGATCGCGGCAACGGAAAGTTTGCTACAAATTCACGCCCAAAATATTATTCACAAAGATATTAATCCCGCCAATATTGTTTTTAATCCCCAAACTAAAGAACTGAAAATCATTGATTTTGGCATTGCCACCCAACTGAGTCGAGAAAATCCCACCCTGAAAAATCCCAATGTTTTAGAAGGAACATTGGCTTATATTTCCCCCGAACAAACCGGACGCATGAATCGAGGATTAGATTATCGCACGGATTTTTATTCTTTGGGCGTGACCTTTTACGAACTCCTCACGGGACAACTTCCTTTTAATAGTCAAGATCCCCTAGAATTGGTTCACGCTCATATCGCCAAACTGCCTCAATTCACTCAATTCCAAATTCCAAATTCCAAATTCCAAATTCCCTCGATCCTGCAAGAGATCGTTTTAAAATTGATAGCGAAGAATGCCGAAGATCGCTATCAAAGTGCTTATGGATTAAAAGTAGACTTAGAATATTGTCTCCAACAATTAACAGAAACAGGGAATATTGTTCCCTTTCCTCTCGCTCGAGAGGATATTTCCGATCGTCTGCAAATTCCTCAAAAACTCTACGGACGAGAAAAAGAAATTACGATATTACTTTCGGCATTCGAGCGAGTCGCGGAAACGGGACACGTTGAATTGATGTTAGTTGCTGGCTATTCTGGCATTGGAAAATCTTCATTGGTGCGGGAACTTTATAAACCCATTACCGCCCGGCGAGGTTATTTTATTTCCGGAAAATTCGATCAATTTCAACGGAATATCCCTTATTCTGCGATCGTTGCTGCCTTTCGCGGATTAATCGAGCAATTATTGGGAGAAAACGAGCAACAATTGCAAGTTTGGCGACAAAAATTATTACAGGCATTGGGCAATAACGGACAAATTATCATTGACGTGATTCCCGAAGTCGAACTGATTATTGGTCAACAACCTCCCGTTCCCATATTAGGCGCAAACGAAGCACAAAATCGATTTAATCTCGTTATTGGCAATTTTATTCGCGTGTTTTGCGACGCAGAGCATCCCTTAACGCTCTTCCTCGACGATTTACAATGGGCAGATTTAGCGACCTTGAAGCTGATAGAACGACTTTTAGTTGACAAGCAAACCGAATTTCTCTTGCTTTTTGGTGCCTATCGCAATAATGAAGTTTCTGACAGTCATCCCTTGACTCTTGCTCTGAAAAAACTCCAACAAAACAAAGCAGCGTTCGCAAAGCGTGGCAGTAGCCGTATCGACCAAATTATCTTAAATCCTCTCGCTTTTGAGGAAATTCTTTGTTTGCTGGAGGATGCTTTGGGTGCGAGAGTCTCCAAAGATCCCGAAAACCTGAGAGATTTAGCCCGATTAATCCAGCAAAAGACAGGAGGAAATCCTTTCTTTATCAATGAATTTTTACAAGCATTGGATGACGAAAAGTTACTGATATTCCATCCTCAAGAAAAATGTTGGCAATGGGATATCTTGGAGATCGAAGCCAGAGAATTCACAGATAATGTGGTGGAATTGATGGTCGAAAAACTGCAACAATTACCCGAATCCAGTCAAGAAAGTTTATCGATCGCCGCTTGTTTGGGAGCAGAATTTGACTTAAAACTGCTAACGTGGATTGAGGAAAAATCCCCGCAAGACATTTTTGAATGGTTGAAAATAGCTCTCGATCGCAACTTCATTTTGCCCCTCTCGGAACTGGATGAAAACTTGCTCGTGCAATCTTATAAATTTGCTCACGATCGCATTCAACAAGCCGCTTATACCCTCATCCCCGAAGAAAAAAGAGCCGGGAAGCACGCCGCGATCGGGCGCATTCTCTTAGAACGCACTTCAGAAACCGAACGAGAAGAAAAACTCTTCGATATTGTCAACCAACTCAATCGAGGTCTTCAATCCCTTGGCGATATTGAAGAACGAGAAAAGTTAGCTCGCTTAAATCTGAAAGCCGGATGTAAAGCCAATGATGCCAATGCTTATGCTGCCGCGATCGCTTATCTCGAGACGGGAATGTCTCTCCTCGGCGTACAAAGTTGGCAAAATTACTATCAATTAACCCTCCGCCTGTATCAAGAAGCAGCTAAAGCCACTTATCTCAACGCAGAGATCGAACGGATGGAAGCATTAGCGGCTACGATCGCTAAAGAAGCCCAAACGCCCCTCGATCGTATTGCATTGGGGAAGATCCAACTCGATGCCTATACCAATCAAGGACGAATTGCCGAAGCCCTCGCCGTCGGTTTAGAGATCCTCGCCTCCTTGGGGATTGAATTTCCTCCAGATGCTTCTCGGGCGGATTTTGCCCCGGCTCTCGCTTCCATTCGCAACCTGATCGGCGATCGTCAACCTGCCGATCTCATTCACTTGCCTCGAATGCAAGACCCGATCGCCCTCGAAACTTCAGCCCTTTTGATCAAAATCGCTCCCGTGACCTATTTGGCGGCTCCTGCCTTATTCCCCCTCACCGTCTTCAAACAAATCGAACTCTCGATTACTTATGGCAATGCTCCCGCTTCCGCGTTTAGTTATTCCACTTACGGCATGATTCTCTGTGGCGTTCTGGGGGAATTTTCCCTCGGTTACGAATACGGTCAACTGGCCTTAAAGATACTTTCTCAATTCGATGACAGACAATTTGATGCCGCTATTTTGATGGTCATTTATCGTTTTATCAATCATTGGAAAACTCATTTTAAGGAATCTATCGAACCCTTACAGAATGCTTTTCGGGTGGGTTTGGAAACCGGGGATCTGTCCTACGGCGGTTATTGCAATCACGGGTATTGTCTGCGCCTTTATTTAACGGGCCGCGAACTGTCCGAGATGGAACGAGAAATCGAACATTCTCATCAAATGTTAGAGGCAATCGGTCAGAAAAATTCACTCAATTATAACCGCCCCTATTGGCAAGCCGCTTTAAATTTACAGGGAAAATCCGAGCACCCCCATCGATTAGTGGGAAAAGCAATGGATGAGGAATCATTAATCGCCTATTATCAGAACAATAAAAATGGGAGCGGACTGTGGGGAATTTATGTCACTAAAACAACACTGTGCTATTTTTTTGAAGAATTTGATGAAGCTCTCGCTGCCAGTCTCTCAGCCCAACAATATTTAACTGCCGCTACCAGTCATCCCCTCATTCCCATCTGGTGTTTTTACAATTCCTTGGCACGATTGGCGGTTTATCGGTCACCCGTTATAAAATCTGATGCTAGCGATCGCGAATCCTTCCTCGTTGAAGTACGAGAAAATCAAGAGAAATTAAAGTGTTGGGCAGATTCTGCGCCGATGAATTATTTACATAAATTTTATCTCGTGGCAGCCGAATATCATCGCACGATCGGTGAAAAAATTGAGGCAATGGAGTTTTACGATCGCGCGATCGCTACAGCCAAAAAACAGGAATTTATTCAAGAAGAAGCCCTCGCTAACGAACTCGCTGCCAAATTTTATCTCGACTGGGGGAAAGAAAAATTCGCTCGGCTTTATTTCCAAGAAGCTCATTATTGTTACGATCGCTGGGGCGCGATTGCTAAACTTCGACATTTGGAGAAACAATATCCCCAGCTATTCTCTGTGGCGACGGGAGAATCGACCAATCCTCCTTCGTCAGAAAATGCGACTTTCAATCCTCTGATTACCAGTGATTCGAGTAACAGTACCGTTTTAGATATTGCTTCGGTGATGAAAGCAACGCAAGCGATTTCTAGCGAAATTGTCTTAGATAAATTACTTGCTTCTTTAATGAAGATTCTCGTGGAAAATGCCGGTGCCCAACGGGGAATATTACTCTTGTCCCGAGGAAATCGTTTAATCGTGGAAGCTACTAAAGAAGCAGAATTCGCTGAAGTCAGTGCCTCCAAATCGATTCCGTTAGAAGATTTTAAAATGATTTCTACTCGCCTCGTTCGCTATGTCACTCGCACTCGAGAAACTGTATTTTTGCACGATGCGACTCGCGAGGGACGCTTTATCGATGACCCCTATATTCAACAGTATCAATGCCAATCCATCGCTTGCGTTCCTTTGATTAATCAGGGCAACCTCCAAGGAATTATCTATCTGGAAAATAATTTGACAACGGGCGCTTTTACACGAGAGCGATTGAAACTTTTAAGCACGTTAGCAGCACAAGCCGCAATTTCTTTGGAAAATGCTCAATTGTATAACAATATTGCAACTTTAAATACAGCTTACGAGCGCTTTATTCCTTCTCAATTTCTCAGTTTTTTGGAGAAAAAGAGTATTGTGGATGTGAAATTAGGAGATCAAGTGGAACGGGAAATGACGGTTTTATTCTCCGATATTCGCGATTTTACGACAATCTCCGAACAGATGCCCCCCGCCGAAAACTTTGCTTTTATTAATGAGTATCTCGGTTACATGGAACCGCAAATTCAGGCCTGTGGGGGGTTTATTGATAAATATATTGGCGATGCGATTATGGCGCTGTTTCCCAATTCTGCGGATAGTGCTTTACAAGGGGCGATCGCGATGTTGGAGGCGTTGAAAAAGTACAATCGCGTTCGACAAAAAAGGAATTTAAAACCCCTGCACATCGGCATTGGTTTGCATACGGGACGATTAATGTTAGGGACGGTGGGGGGATTGGGTCGCATGGATGGCACGGCGATCGGGGATGCGGTAAACCTCTCTTCCCGGGTGGAAGGGTTAACTAAAACTTATGGGGTTTCCCTTTTGATTACTCATAAAACTTTGGCGAGTTTAAATAATTCTTTAGAATACGATTTGCGTTTTATCGAACAAGTAAAAGCGAAAGGGAAGGCAAAAGCAGTGGGTTTATTTGAAGTGTTTTCTGCCGATCCGCCAGAATTGCGAGAAGGAAAAATTGCGACCAAAGATAAATTTGAAAGGGCGGTGATGCTCTTTCACTGGCGTTCTTTTCCGGAGGCTGCCCGGTTATTTCAAGAGTGTTTGCAATATTATGACGGCGATCGCGCGGCGAAGAGTTATTTGGAACGCTGCGATCGTCATATCGCTTAAATTCTAGATCTGATGGTGTCAGGGTAATCTATAATATAAAAAGCACAGCGATGAAAATAAAGCGATGACAACCGCAACCTCCGAGAAAATTTGCTGGACGATCGCCGACTTGGAAATCTTTCCAGAAAATGGGAAACGCTATGAAATCATTGCAGGAGAACTTTTCGTGACGAGAGCCCCTCATTGGCAACATCAAAGAGTTTCTGGAAATATCTACACGGCATTAAACGCATGGTCTGAAAAAACGGGTTTGGGAAGTACCGCGATCGCACCGGGTGTAATTTTTTCCGAGGCAGATAGCGTGATTCCCGATGTCGTGTGGGTGAGTCGGGAACGATTGTCAGATATTTTAGATGATGCAGGACATCTCATCGACGCACCAGACTTAGCCGTTGAAGTTTTATCAAAAAGTGCGGCAGATCGCAAGCGAGACTATGAGTCAAAGTTAAAACTCTATTCGGTTCGAGGCGTGAAAGAATATTGGATATGCGATCGCCAAAAGCGATCGGTACAAATTTATCGCCGCGATAATGGTATTTTGAAGTTAGCGCTAACATTATTTGCACAAGATACCCTAACAAGTCCCTTGTTACCGGAGTTTGATTGTTTGGTAGAACGGTTTTTTTCTTAAGTTAACCGTGTCGATTCGTGCGATTCTAAGGGACGAACGCGCATATTTCCAAAAAGCAAAGAATAATCGGGTAAAATAGCCTTCATCTCCCTGTAAGCGTTGACATTCCATGACCTACAACCTGAGAATTGCCGATTTGCCCGAGAGCGAACGCCCGAGGGAAAGACTGCTGGCGATCGGGGCAAAAAATCTCTCAACTGCCGAGTTGATTGCTATTTTACTGGGAACGGGTCAGGGGCCGGGAAAACTTTCGGCGGTGGGTCTGGGACACCATATTTTACAAACCTTGGGACGGCATCAACGAGATCCCCTCGATATTATGCGAGAGGTTTCCCCCCAGGAGTTAATGGATATTGATGGCGTGGGCCCGGCTAAGGCAACTTCCATTTTAGCCGCGATCGAATTAGGAAAGCGTGCCTTTCAACTGCGACCCGCTCCTAAAGCGTTAATCGACTCGCCGCAAGTGGCGGTAGATGCTCTCAGTCACGATCTCATGTGGCAATTGCAAGAACGATTTGCGGTTCTCTTAATGGATACGAAAAATTGCTTATTGGGAACTCAAGTGATTAGCATCGGTACGGCAACGGAAACGATCGCTAATCCTCCCGATATTTTCCGAGAAGTCATTCGTCAGGGGTCAACGCGATTTATTATTGCTCACAATCATCCTTCGGGATCGGTCGAACCTTCAGGAGAAGATATTCGCCTAACCGAACAGCTTTTACAAGCCGCACAACTTCTCAATTTACCATTATTGGATCATTTGATTTTAGGCAATGGAGACTTTAGCAGCTTGCGACAGCAAACCGAGCTCTGGAATCGCTATCCTCAAGGAGAATGAAAAAAATAGGGTTGGCAGCGCGATCGTCCCCGAGTTTGTAGAATAAAATTACACATTCATACGCGCGAGAAACAAATTATGGCTTAGAATTAAAATTTATCGATCGCAATATGAATATCATTGCCGTCCTCGCTCTCAGTCATGAAGAAAGACAACAATGGCAAGAAACACTCAACCAGCTTCTGGAAGAATCTTAAATCACTCATTATCTAATTAAATTTATCGGAATTTTGGGAATTACTATGAAAAATTCAGAGCAAAGACATCCTCGGGAAAAAGTAGATATGCTCGCGATCGAAAAAATAAAACAAGGACGCAGCGAGTATAATATCGTCGAATTAGCTCGCCTTCGCATTCGCTATCATAACTTTCCGGGAGCAAGACAAGTACAAGGCGAACTCGATCGCATTCTCCAAGATTGGGGCTTAACCGAAGACGAATTATTTACCTTATCTCGCGAGATTCACGCCAAAGGATCAATTTATCGACGCACCCGCGATGGCGAAGAGCAACAAGATTGGAGCTAATCAGTTATCAGTGATCAATGGAGAATAGAGTATGAGTAACGACGACCCATTACCCATTACCCATTACCCATTACCCAATTTTATCTTATTTGCTCAACATGGTTGGGCAGATACCGATCGCAAAATTCAATCGTTAGCTGAATCTCTCGCCCCTTCAGAATGGGTTATCGCACCTAATTTGGGATGGTTAAAAACTTGGTGGAGAATTGAAAGCCTCATTAAAAAAGTGGAAAGCATTGCGATCGCAACCCGACAAAAGTATCCCGATATCCCTTGGCGCATTATCGGTCATTCTATGGGAGGATTGATCTGGGTAGAATTGCTGTACCGACATCCCGAATGGCGATCGCGGGTTCATTCTTTAATTTTAATCGCTTCTCCCATTGGTGGCTCGGATTTAGGGCGCTTGTTCGATCCGTTTTTAATGGGACTTGGCATCGCTAAAGATTTAAGCGTAAATCGTCGGAAAATGACCGAAGAAATTGCTAAAGAAATTCCCACATCGATCGTGGCTGGCGATATTGACGGCGGCAGCGATGGTACGATTGTTGTGGGAGCAACCCAATGCGATCGCGCTCAATTTCTGACAGTTCCCATCTCCCATCCCGACCTCAAAAATCATCCCAGTTTAATCCCCCTCATTCAAACATTTTGGGAAAATCCCGTCATAACTCCTCCTCCTCAATTAACCCTCAAAATTGAATTAATTCGAGCATTTAGGCACATTCCGGGAGTCTTTGACGCTCATCCGCGAGATTTTCTCCGCGCCCGAGTGATAGCGAATTTTCCTGAAGGAATTACCCTAAAAATGTGGAAAAATCCCCTCAATCAATTGCAACACATTTTTTTAAGC
>JBFRWJ010000035.1:0-2800 GCA_051439525.1 Spirulina sp.
GCCTCGGTAGTGCGTTGCAGGGGAACCCCAAATACTGCCATCACCGAATCGCCGATAAATTTATCCACTACGCCATCCTGTGCCAATACGACCTCGGACATGGTTTTCATATAATCATTGAGCCAAACCATCAGGGTTTCGGGGTCGAGACTCTCGCTAATGCGAGTAAAATCTTTGAGATCGGTAAACAGGACAGTAGCAGTAAGCCGAGTCCCCACCAATTGACCTTTTTTAAGTAAGTCGTGACGCTCGTGCCATACCGCTCGAGCGATCTTGGGGGTGACGTGCTGTCCGAGGAGGTTCATAATCGCAAGGCGGTCTTCCCGTTCTACATAGACGATATAGACTGTGATGGCAACTTCAGATAGAGCTAAAGCAACTAGGGAAGGAACGAGGGGAAGCCACCATCCTACTAAAAAGGCAAGATAGGCAAACAATACAGCACTACTTCCCGCCAGAAACAGACTGAAAAATTTCCATCGGGTGCGAAGGAACATCCAACCCAATGTTGACCCGATACCCGACCAGAGCAGGATCGAGGCGATTTCTAGGCTTTCGGGTAGAGTCCGAAGGAGGGGGCGGTCATCGATCGCTGCACTAATAATCATGCTCGCTAGATCGGCATGAATTTCTACCCCCCAAGGTGCCATGCTGTAGGTGCTGCTGTAGGGCGTAAAAAAGCGATCGGGGATGCTGATGGCAGTCGTGCCGATGAAGACGAGGCGATCGCGCAGGAGATCGGCAGGAATTTCTCCCGCGAGGACTTGGGATAAAGAGAAGGTGACAAATCGCTGACAGAATTCCGGGAGTGGAGGACAGCGCCTCGTGCGAAAGTTGAAGAGGGTTTGAAAGCCGCGATCGTCGGCGCGAACGTATCCCCCATCGCTACTCTCAAAGGGAATAAAAACAGCTTGACCCAGACGCACCCGATAATCGGGTAAGGTTTCGAGGGGAATGCCTTCAGCCTCTAAATATTCAAGTGCCATCCTTGCCCCCAAACTGAGGCGAAATCCCCCTTGGGGCAATGTGACACCCAGTAAAGCGCGGCGAATAGTTCCATCCTTATCGATGAGTAAATTGGCGGCGGCAACGCGATCGCGCTCTTGCAATAAAGGAGGTGGAGGAACACTTAACTCGCCTCTGTTGCTCACTTTTTCGATGCCAATTAAATTCGGCACGGTAGCAAAAACATCAAGGAGTTCTTGATGTCCGGGATGAACGGGTAAATCTCGATAAAAATCCAAGGCGATCGCGCGGGGTTGGTGTTGACTAATATTCCGAATGGCTCGCGCTAAAACTTCATCGCTGATGGGATATTGCTTCAGAGTACGAATATCTTTTTCTCGGATCGCCACCAACACAATACGGGGATCTGTGGGTTCTGGGGGTCTCCAGCGAAAAAACAGATCCAAACTATCCCACTCCAAAAACTGCAAACCCCCCAATCCTCGCAATGCGATAACGAGACCTGCCGCTAAGGGGGTCGTGAGGAAAATGCCTCGTCCTTCCCAAATTCGTCGCTGCCATCGTTGCCATTGCATGGGTTTGTTATCCATCCTATCGGAGTTTTGGGGTGAAAAATCTTTGCGAGAACGGCCTATTCATCGGCATCGATCTCGCAACAGTCCAAAATCTCGACCTCAGACATATCGGACAATTTTACCGTATCGGATTGCAGGAGAGTTTGCCAAAGGCGGGCAAAATCTGTATCTTGCAGTTGTCTCCCACGCAGATCCATCAGGACTGCCAGCAGATCGTACCACAGGCCGGAGCGGGCGAAACGAGCGGCTTGTTGGAGAGAGTCAGGCGATCGCTCTGGTTCGGGAGCAATTCGTTCGATCCATCCCCTCACAAAACTATCTTGTCCCCGATCGAGGGGAGCGCAAATCAGGGAGAATTTCCACAGATAGCGCTGTCCTGTTCTTAAACCGCCTTCAGGTTCGGCAGGAAGTTGGACTTTCACAATACCGGGATCGGAAGGCAGGGAAATTTTGCCGTGATAAATTTCCTCGTTTGTTCGTTCTGTCAAGACCAACAATTCCCCTTTTTCAGCGTTGGTCGTGGGAATATACACCCACAATGCAGGATACTCCCGAGTGGTGAGTCCGCCTCGAATTCCTTTGGCAGTAGTGTAAGGAATTAAAGGCGTAAGGGGTAAACGCGGTTCGGGATCTCCCGGTTCGGGATCTCCCAGGCAGTAGCCGCGAGTTCCGCCTCCGGTATCGTTGGGAACTCCTTTTCGTGGGGGGATAAATTCGATCGCGGGTGTTTGAGAACGGATTGGAACGGCGCATAAACTCCATCCCAATAGTCCCGCCAATAAAGCGCAAATCCAAGTTAAACGGTTTGTGTCAGTCATCTCTCTCCAATGCAACAGGCTTTTAGGTCTTCAGAAAACATTTATATTTTGTGCGATCGAGGAGAAGAGACGATTGAGTGCTTCATCATTATGACTGACAGCTATGATGAGGCAAGAGTTGCACTGTACTCTTTTTGTGCTGCGATCGCAGTCTTTGCCCTTTCCCTCATTCTGTATGGTTGGCAGCTACAACGAGGGAGAGGTTACATTGTACTCTTTTTGTGCCGCGATCGCAACTCTCGCCTTTTCTCTCATCAATTCCTTGAACAAGACTAACCTCGCACTCTAGTGCAGAAATGCTACAATTGATTATTCCAAATTGATTCGCCAGAGGACTGAGCCATGTTATTAGAACTCAGACGCTTTGACATTCCCCTCGGACAAAAACTCGTCCTGCGGGATGTAAATTGGCAAGAATTCGAGCAAATTTTAGAAGAATTA
>JBFRWJ010000036.1:0-5538 GCA_051439525.1 Spirulina sp.
GTCCAAGGGGCATTATTTCCCGTTGCCATTTACTGTACCCAAAAATTTCCGCAATTCATTAAAGGTTTGGTGTTAGCAGGACCTCCCGCATGGACATTGATGACCACTCCCGTCTCCCTGGGACCCAAAAAATTCATTTGGAATCTTTTAGCCTCTCCCTTCGGATGGGGATTTTATCGTTATGCTCGCCGCCGTCAATTTTTGCAGTCTTTTTCAATTCGCCAGCTCTTCGATCGCCCTGAAGATGTGGATGACGAATGGTTGGAAACCTTGCAAGTCGGAGCTAAAGCCATGGCAAGCCGTCATGCAGTGTTTGCCTTTTTAGCCGGATTCTGGCGAGAAGATTATCAAGACGCGATCGCGGCAATTTCTCAACCGACTTTGGCCATTTTTGGGGAAAAGGCTTCCAGTATCAGTCGCTCCGGAAAAACAGAAAACCCCGATCGCCGTCTCGAATCCTATTTACAACATTTTCCCCATATTCAAGGCTGTAAAATTATCGGTCGCAACGTGCTTCCTTACGAGTCTCCTCGAGAATTTGTGCGCGTCGTTTCCGAATTTATCCAAACTCTTTAATACCAAGTTATGATGCGGATAGTGGGGCGTGCAAAGCCCACTATCCCATATTTTTTGGGAAACTACTCTTTGGGAGAGAGCTTCTCTAAGGCTCGGGCGGTAGATTCCTTCAGCTTTTCCACTCGCTCGGCAGAGTCCGCCTTAATTTCAGCCATGCGCTTTTCGAGTTTGGCTTTTTGTTTTTCGCTTGCTTTGCTGACTTGCTCTTGCAGGGCGTCAACTTTAGCGTCAGCACGATCGGCTGTTTCATTTGCCCATTTTTCAGCCGCCTTGATGCGCTCGTCGAGTTGAGCATCGGCAGCATCGATTTTGGCTTGCAGTTTGGCTTTTTGCTCGGCTGTCGCTTCGGCAAACTCCTCTTTCAGCGCTTGTAGTTCGGCTTCGGTTTCTTGAATAGAGCGATCGAGTTGGTCGTCAATCACTTCCGTGCGGAGTTTGCGGAATACCGTGCCTCCCTCTGCCTCCATAGACGTATCGAGGGGAGTTGTCCAATCTTCGTCTACAGAAGCCACCACTGCCGACTTACCCGGAGTCATCAAGGTCCCGACATCTTCTAAAAACTCCAAATCGATCCCCATCGAACTCAAATCGCTGATGGCACCGACAATAGAACCGCTTGCCATGCCAAAGGCCATACCTGCCGGGCCGGCCAGCATGCCGACCATTCCGCCTAAAGCCGTTCCCAATAAAATGCCGAGGGGACCATCGTCGGCAGCTTGGCGGATGTCTACTTTGCCTTCCGCGTCTTTGGCAATCACTGAAGTCGCATATACCGTCAGATCGCTTTGTTGGTGAAGGAGTTTTATTTGGTTCAATCCTTGATAAGCCTTGGTTTCGTCATCAAAGACAACAACAATCATTTTTTCCACGATGCTTATCTCCTATGAGTTAATAGAGGAGTCGTCAATTTTTCGCAATGCTTTGGATCGTTTCCGAGAGGATTGACATCCTCATCCCGCCAAATCAAAGATTATGGCGGGAGAATCCCCGGAGGGAATGCGGATGATGTCCGAGTTACCCCGAACAACCTTCTCCCAAAACAGTCAAGTAAATAGAGATATTTGTACCCATTCTCCTGTTAGTTGGGGATTCCTCGGCTCACCAACCCCAACGGGTAGTGATGAACTCCGTCCTTTCAGAGAACCTGTTAATTCAGGTTCAGGCGTAACTTTTGCGGGGACTCCGCATAGCTGAGAAGGACTAATTCCCAGAGTTTTCAGTCCGCGATGAAGGATATTAATTGATGCTTGTATGTCAGCATCATCGTGATGCCCGCAACTCTCGCATAAGAACTTTTCTCGATCGCGATTGGTTGGACTAATATAGCCGCAATGAGAACATTCTTGGGATGAATGTTTGGGGTCAACTTCTAAAACTAACTTGCCTGACTTCTCAGCACGGCTTTAGTTTTAAGTTTCAATTCTCCCCATAGCAGGCGCGTTATTCCTCTCCGACATTTAATGCACTTTCACTGGGTAGAGGCGCGTTGGCAAGCTCGCTGCGGATTGCCCCGGAAAGCATGAATGCTGCCAAACCGCTCGTAATCAGATTTACGCCCAGCATGATCCCGATCGCCCAGCGAGAACTGGCCGGCCAGTTACTCCAGATGAGAATGCCGAGGACGATCGCCGTGATGCCGCTAAATAACGACCAACCCCAACCATATCGCGGTCTCATATCGAAGGCATTTATCGTTTGAATGACCCCTTCAATAAAAATCAAAATGCCGAGCAACAGGGTTAGCATCGCCAGTCCGTCAAAAGGATGCTTTAACAGCACGCCCCCGGCAATGAGGTACAGGATACTGATAAACATTTGCAAAACAAACCACCCCGCCCCGAGTTTGCGGGTCACAAAAGCAAAGATGATATGGAAGATGCCGAATATCAGTAGCGTTACCCCGACGAGGAGCGCGATCGCAACTCCAGCCGCCAGGGGTTCGAGGGCGGCGATAACCCCGAGAATCATCATGAGGATGCCGAGAACGGCGACCCAAGTTAAACCGGCTTTGAGATCTTGTCGCGTTTGCGGATCCGTACTAAGTCTAATCATGGTGAGAAAACATCTCCGATGCAAGCGATCGTTAAACTGAAATTAAGAAGCAGGGACTTAGGATTCATCAATGACATCTCGTGCGGCGGCGGACAAAATCGCGATGCCCAACCCATCGGAAATTAAGGTAATGCCCACCAACAAGCCGATGAGCCAAGGTGTGTTGGCCGGCCAGTCCACGAGTACCCAAATTCCCACAAGGGTTGCCAGCGAACCGCGAAGCAGAAGCCATAACCAACCTTCTGTCGGTCTGACCAAACTCGACGAGATAATTTGTGTCAAACCGCTTCCTAAAATCCCCACTCCTACTACTAAAGTGAGAGTTACGAGACCTTCGAGGGGATACACCAGCAAGATCGCCCCTGCTGCAAGGTAGAGGATGCCGATGAGGAGTTTCCAAAGGAACCGACCTTCCGATCGCGTTTGCACGGCATAAATGAGTTGAGTTGTGCCCCCAAAGATAAAGACCCAACCCAAGTAAGCATTGGTGGCAATTCCGGCAAAGAGAGGGCGAGCGATCGCGATCGCTCCCAGAACGATCGTCAAAATTCCCAATACGAGGGTGAAACCGAATCCCTGTTTGAGTTCTTGCGGGGTAACGGGATCGACTGATTCTGTCATGCTGACCTCCAAGTCTTTTGCAGTGATATCAAATCCGGTTGATTGTCCAGCAAGCGGGCAAGATGCCCGCACTACCATAATTCTCAGATTTTTGTAGGGGGAGCGTCTCGCTCCCTAGCCTTGTACTGGTTATCCTTAGCCAGCAGCCGCTTCGTCGGCAATCAGGCGCGCCTCAACTGCTTCGAGGGTGGCGACTTCGGCTTCTTCAATCGCGGCGAGGGCGAAAATAATGGCGGATGCGGCATATTCCTCGGCTCGGGCGGCGCGTTTATTGAGTTTTTCTTGTTCTTTTTTCGCTTTCCACTCTTCGATGCTCGCTTCGGTTTCGGTTTTCTTCGCCTCTAGCCATTCCTCTAGTTTGGCTTTTGCCTCTTCTGCTTCTCCTTTTTTCGCTTCGATTTTGGTTTTGGCTTCGGCGAGCTTGGCTTTCAGTGCTGCTTGGGTTTCTTGGGGAGCGGCTTCGAGGCTGGCTTTAGCCTGTTCGAGCTGACTTTCAAGGGTCGTGAGCTTCTGTCTTAAAGATTCGCAAAATTGATCGATTCCGGCGCTCATGATTTTTATATCCTATTGAGATAGAGTTGGTAAGATGGAATTTTTGAATGGGTGAAATACAGGAGTTTGTTGGATTTGACTTCTCGCAACCCAACCGACAATTATTGTTGAGTTGCCGATTCTTTGTTGAGCAGAACTTGCAAAGAATCATCTGACTTTTTCCGGGCGCGATCGAGGGCGGTTTTATGCTCTTCGATTCGCTGTTTGAGAAATTCAGAGGTTTCTTGGTTCGCCCGTTTCACATCCTCCGCCAAGATATTGAAAGCCTCAGAGGTATCTTTAAAAGATTGTTTGAGATTGGCAATCCCTTGTTTGACATCGCTTTCTACCTTGGCTGTAGAGGATT
This sequence comes from Spirulina sp., assembly GCA_051439525.1. Classification (GTDB taxonomy): domain Bacteria; phylum Cyanobacteriota; class Cyanobacteriia; order Cyanobacteriales; family Spirulinaceae; genus CCY15215. Next base: position 4,148 of record JBFRWJ010000036.1, read on the forward strand.
CTAAATTCGCTTTTGAGGTTTCTACCGCAGTTTTTAAACCTTCGCGCGTCTCTCGGGCTGACTGCAACAGTTCTTGCTCTAATTTTTCGGCTTCTGCGGCTCTTTCCTCGTAGGCTTTAGCCGATGCTTCGAGCTGCTTTTGCGCCTCAGCAAAGGATTTCTTCGTTCTTTCCCGCTCGGCAGCATTCATCTTGACGACGGCTTCTTCCAACTGTCCCGGAAGATTTTGCAGGGCTTCGTTCGCTTCTTCGAGATTCTTCTCTAACGTTGCTTGGGTTTCTTCTGCAAAAGACTTCAAACTATCTTGAATTTCTTCTAGGGTTGGCAGTTCGGCAATTAGAAAAGATACTCGTACATCTGCTGCCAAAATGGAATCGATCGCCCGTGCGCTTGCTGGGAAGCACAACAAACTACTGAGTACGAAGACTCCGATTAGAGAAATCGTTGCGATCGCTCTCCGATTGAGATTGAATCCGCGAAAGATCTTGTCTATATTCATCGTGAAATTGTCAACAGGGGAACAGGAAGAGACAACACCTTGGAATAAATTTACGTGGTTATACTAACAAGCCAAGAGAGAAAGGCTCTATCAAAATCTTGCAATTTAAGCATCTCTTTATTATTGGTAGCTGGAGATTGAAAAAAAAAGGCCTTGCGATCGCGTCGCCAGACCTCTGAAAATATTAAGCGTGCAGAAAAAAATGCACTCGATTAATTACTTCCGGGGAGATTGGATTGGAGGGTTTCCAAAACTTGATCCACGGTAAAGCTAGCTGCCTTCTGACGCGGTGGGAATTGTTTGAAGGTTTCTAAGAATTGCGCCACTTTTTGTTGAGCCGGAACAAAGAGGAAGGCATGGTCGATAAACCAATCGTAGTAGGTATTGGAGGTAATCGTTGCCCGCTCGTAAGGATCGGTCTTCAGATTGAAAATTAATGGCATCCGCAAGGGTCGGAATTCTCGCTGCCAAACTTCTAAGGTTCCCGGAGCATCTTGCACCTTAAAATGTACTTTCCAGTTGTCATAACGCATGGCAATGAGATCGCCGTCATCAGAGAAATAGTAGAAGTCTTCGCGAGGACTGCTCTTTTCCTCACCGGTTAAGTAAGGGGCTAAGTTGTACCCATCCAAATGAACTTTAAAGTTTTTACCAGCAGCCCTGTAACCTTTCAACAATTTCTCTTTAACATCCGGTACACCAGCCGCCGCTAAGAAAGTCGGCATCCAGTCCATGTGAGAGACGATATCGTTGGAGACGCTACCGGGTTCGATATGACCGGGCCAGCGCACCATTGCTGGGACTCGAAATGCGCCTTCCCAACCGGAGTTTTTCTCGTTGCGGAAGGGAGTCATCGCGGCATCGGGCCAAGAGTTCATGTGCGGCCCGTTAT
>JBFRWJ010000037.1:0-2834 GCA_051439525.1 Spirulina sp.
GCCTGATTCTCTTTACCTTTTTACTTGCTTTTCTCACCTGTATCGGTTTTAATTTCTTGGATGTCTCGATCTTCGATTTGCGCATCAATACCCTCGGATGGGTCTTACTGGCTGCGATCGCTGGGGTGACGCGATATCAGTCCCATTCAAAATTCGCTTAAAATTGAAGAGATAAAAATTGGCGCAGTCGTAATATGAATCCTATCGCGATCGTTCTCTGCATCTTACTGGCAATCGTCATTTGGCTACTTTGGCAAGACTCTCGCAAAACCAAGGGCATCAGACGCGGTGGCAATATCGATCGCGATCTCCTCGAAGCGGTCAATGGCGATGCTAAACTGGCGGAGCGTTTATTAGAACAAGCTCGATTCAAGTATCCCGGTAAGTCTGAAAGTTGGTACGTTGAGAAAGTTATTTACGATATCAATCGCGATCGAGGATTTGTGAAGAAATCTAAGCGCAGGCGCATTTTCGATCCTCAGATTAAAGCCAAAGATATTTTCCTCCTTGGTGGAATTTTATGGGTGCTTAATTCTCTCATGACTTTTATCCAACGATTGCTGCCTTAAAAGGAGGAAGGATGAAGGAGAAAGAATGAAGGATGAAGGATCAAAATGAAAATCGCCCGAAATTCGAGCGATCGCAGGGTTATCCAATACAAAATTTTGCCTTCACAAAGAGTTAAGATTGGAAAAGCGTTTCTAAATAAACTCTCGCACAAGCACGATAATTTTGAGCGTCTCTGACAGGTTCGTCGGCATTATTGTTCTGTAACAAAAACAAGGAGAGCGCCGCCGAAAAAACGCGGTCTTGATCCCAATTGGGATGACAATCTAAATAGGTTTTCAGGGATTGGTGCAGATCTTCGGGAATTTCTGCCAAAATGCTAACGGTAGTATTCATAACAACCTCTCTGGACTGGGTAACGTGGGGGGGACATCGCAGGGGGAAGGACTTCCCCACAACGTTCAAACTCGATACTCGGCATTGGATGGACTTGTTGAGATTGGGGGGAGGTAGTGCGCTTTAACTCAATGCGGTTGTTCTCCAATTGCTCGTCCCTCTTTAATCTATTTCGCGGGTAATCGAGATTTTTGTCAATGCTGAGAAATGTTACGGATTTCTTTGGAAAAACTAAAGATTTACGAGAAAACAAGTCTTTTACTCCCTTTTTTGTTACTTAACTTTACAAAAACTCAGTATAGAACGAATGGTTCGCAGCAAAACCAAAAAGATCCCCACCCTACCGCAATACTGGAATTCAATTCCTTGACTTGTGGAAAACCTTGGGTAAATTGTGGAAAACCCGAGAAAACCTTGTGGAATGACTGGGGATTTCATGGGGGAAAAGAAGGTTAAAGAATAAGAATTGCGAACTTAACGTCTTGTTAATTTTGAGCAAAATGCGATCGCGCTTTCAGAACAATTGTCAAAATGTTTCCGAAAGCGCGATCGCAATTTTTACAGTAAGAATGATAAACGCAGCACCCGCAACCCCAGTGCATTGCCTTGTTATCCTGCCCTTGTTTCCACGCTCTGCATTTTGGTGCGCTGCATCCCCCAACCGACAAGAGGAAATTGAATCCAGAAAGAGAAGTAGAAGAACGTCAAATACCAGTATGGAATAACAAACCCGATTCCCAGCCCCTTGTAAACGGCCAGCAGCAGATAGTCATATACAAAAAGCGGAAGCGTTAGATATAGGGCGAGCCAACACGAGTTGACCAAATGCTTGCCGTCAGTCCAGTACTTTTTGAGAGTGTATTGAGTAATCGGAAAATAGATGAGCGTGATGAAAACACAAGCCGCAATTTTTGCCCAAAAGTACCACTGCTGGCCATAGTCGGGAAGTCCAATTATGTAAAAAATGAGCCAAGTCATGAAGCTGTATGCCAGCAACTGTAAGTGTTTCTTAGTGTTCATGTTTCCTGTCTGAGTCAGTTCCCGACCCCATCGAACCCAAGATCGCTGATGCAACCGCACTGAAAAAGTTAGAAACGGCACAAGAAGCGATTTTAAAACTCTTTTCCACCCTAGAAGAGAAAGTTTTACCCCTCGTGCAGGGTTAAGGGGAAGAGATTTAATCTCGACAGATTGCTAGCGATGTTTAAATTTTGAGAAGGAGAACATTTATGCTGGGAAAATTCAAGCGATCGCTCGGCAAACTGCGAAAAGCGCTAATGCCGTTGTTGGCGATCGCGATCGTCTCGGGCATTATTTTCTCGAGTCCGATCGCGTCCACTGCTGTCCAAACCCCTTTAGCGGGAGGCGAAACCACAGTTTTTAATCGCACCTCTAAGGCCTAGGATTGCCAACCCAGAGCCCATTATTCAAGCCTATCATCCCGAAGCCTCCGTCAGTTTGGGAAATGCCCCCCCGGTGAAAGGATTGGGAACACAAATCCAAGACCAGGGAATTTACGGATACCCACCGGAAGCAACCGTCGCGATCGCTTGGGAAGAACGAGAGGGAAAATATAAGGATGGGACTCCCTATGCCTGGCGCTATCCCCATCCCGAGATCGTTCTCCCCAATGGCGAGCCCCTTTTTCCCGAGGTTTTGACCTCTTTGCGGGTGCCTCTCCCCGTTTTTGGCTTGGGGTTAATCGAAGCGATTCCCGAGGAAACGATTCGCAACTTAGCCGATCCCGACGATCGCCCGAATTTCTTGGCCACGGGACGGGAATGGCGCACCCAATCCTTGTGGGGGATCGGTTTGACCCAAACCGTGCTTCCGTATTCCGGCTATCTTCACGACGGTCGCGCGCGGACGTTGGAGGAAACGATTCTCTGGCATGGTGGAGAAGCGGAAAACTCGCAAGCGCAATTTCAGGC
>JBFRWJ010000038.1:0-10476 GCA_051439525.1 Spirulina sp.
AGGACGGTAAATCTTGCCATTCGGCATTTTAGCACCACTTAAAACAGCATTTTGTAAATTAGCGCCACTAAGATTCGCATTATGGAGATCTGCACCTGTTAGATCGACTTTCACTAAAAGATTTTGGCGAATCAAAAGATCGAGTAAGTCCTGTGGTACAATTGTAGAAGAATGAAAGAGACTCGCGTTTTTAAGATTTTCTTGAATTAAACTCAGTAATACTTTCTGATTTATCTTGACTTTTGAGATGTCCATATCTGTTAAGTCAATGGTAAAATTATTGGTTTTGAGTAGGGCAAGTAAATCGCGATCGCTTAACTGTTCCTTGGCGAGTTCAAAAATAGTGTCTTTCTCTAAAGTAGAGTGAGCAAATTCCAGAGCCTCATTTTTGGTTAAATGAATTTTACTCCAATCCATCCCGCTAAAATCCAGAGAATCGATATGGTTAATACGACTGAGTTTAACATCAGTTAAATCTGCACCCGATAAATCAGCTCTTGTTAAATTAGCATTACTCAAGTCAGTATTAGCAAGATTAGCCTTGTGAAAACTCGACCCTTGCAAATTTGCACCATCAAAGTGACTACCTAATAAATCTTTGCCACTAAAAATTCTGGTTACCGATCGTTGACGAGAACCCGTACTTGAATCGGAGTTACTTTGACAACCAAAAAGACAAAATATTGATGTTGCCTGTTTATTATTCTCTTGTCCTAACTTGGGATTGAGTCCAACATCTGCTAATCCTCTGGGAGAGAATACAAAAAGATTAGCGATCGCGAGAACTATCGAAAGCATTAAAGTAGTCAATCTGTTCGCGATTTTTCTTTTCATTGCGTCCAATCCAACAAAATTTAAGTGAATTTAATCTCTAATTTAAACACAACGGAGGAAGATGACAAGATTTTAGGTAGGATGATGCGATCGCTACCCGAACTTGCAGAAAAAGCGATTAAGATAAAGAAAAATTATTGGCTCGGCTTCTCTCTCATCAATGGAAATCGCTATTATTATTCTCTCCGGACTGTTATCCTTTATTGCACCCACAGGATTTGCCCTCGATACTGCGATTGAAAGTAACATTCGCAGGCGTTTTGCCGATGCCGAAGTTGTTGACGTTCGCATCGATAATACCCCCAGCCATCAACTTCTGTCCGGAAAAGTCGATCGCCTGCGAGTTGCCATGCGGGGGATCGAACCCGTAGAAGGATTTCGGATCGCGGCTTTTGAACTGGAAACCGACCCCCTTAGTATCGATATTCATCGCTTGCAACAGGATAGCCAAAATTTTCGCAGAGCCTTTCGCCAACCCGTTAGCGGGGCATTTCGCCTCGTTCTCGCGGAAGAAGACCTCAACATAGCCCTTACCTCTCCCACCTTTGAAAGTCGCCTGCAACAGTCTGTAGAACGCATTTCCGGGAACATTCCCGGGGGGGATCGACAAAACTACCAACTCGAAAATCTTGCTATTGATTTCAAGGAAGGAAATCGCCTGAAAATGCAAGTCAGTTTGAGCGGAAGAGAACCCGATACGGAAGAAATAACCCGCGTCAGCGTGCAAATCGAAACCGGATTAGAACTGAGCAACAGCTATTCTGTAAAATTGGTAGAGCCAGAAATTTTGCTCGACGATCGCCCCCTTCCCCCCATTGTTTCAGAAATTGTTAAGGATGCCCTCGGGGAACGCCTCAACCTGCAAAGTTTAGAAACAGCAGGAATGACCCTGCGCCTCCTACAATTAGAGATAGAACGCGATCGCCTCGAATTGGCTGCCTTTGTTCGCCTCGAGCCGGAAAAAGTTCCCATTGCTCCTGAAGAATAAACCAAAATAGCGAATAATACTTTCGTAGCACTCGCGCCCCAAGTTAAGAATCGGTAGAAGGAGGGTTTCATGCACCATCGACAACGGAACAAGCGAATTATCTCGTCCCTAGCAACCATGACGATCGCCGTAATCGCCAGCGCGATCGCGGCAGGATGTCAAGGGGATAGAGCCACAGTCAATTCTTCTCCCGATGCCTCTTCCCAGCCGCCAGAAACGACGCAACCGGAAGAAACCTCAAAACCCAACGAAACCACAGAATCCGCCCCAAACAAGCCCGAAACCGCCAAAGAACAAACCGTAGAAATTTATTGGTTAAACGCAGAGGGAGCCGAGATCGAACTCGTATCCAGCGCAACTCCGATCGCGGTTAAAGACACAGATCCCCCGGAAGCTCTTCTCGAAAATGCCTTACAGCAGCTTTTAGCCGGGCCCGAGGAGAGAGATCGCCACTCCACAACGATCCCCGAAGGCACGCAATTACGCAATGTCGTCCTCAAATCCGACGGGGTTCACGTCAATCTCTCGGAAGAGTTTACATCTGGTGGGGGAACCGCCTCAATGACCGGACGGGTTGCCCAAATTCTTTATACTGCCACCAGTTTAGACCCCAACGGCAAAGTCTGGCTAGAAATCGAAGGAGAAGCGATCGAAGTCTTGGGAGGAGAAGGTCTTTTACTCGATCAACCCCTAACCCGCCAAAGTTTTGAAGCTGACTTCAATTTGTAATGGGTTATTGGTTATTGGTTATCGGTTATTGGGCGATCGGAGACGCTAGCCCCAAGGCCATAGCGTCCCTAATACAAACGAACGACAAATAACAAACAACCAATAACAAATTATTTTAAATTCGCGAGGCTAAAATCCCGAAATTCTTGTGCTTGCTGTTCGATGCGAGCGGCGAGGCGATTGCAAACTAAATTACACAATTCATAAATCAAAGGATCTTCGACCCGGTAGTAAGCGGATGTTCCCACAGTCCGGCGACTGAGAATACCCGCTTGCAGCATCACCTTAAGATGTTTGGAAACATTAGCCTGACTGGTTTTTGTGGCATCAACCAGCTCTTGCACGCACTTTTCTCCATCGCGCAAGAAATTTAAAATTCGCAAGCGCATGGGTTCGCTGAGAATACTGAAATAATCAGCGAGTTGCTGTACGACTTCTTGCGATACGGATTGGGCGAGTTGCATAAACCTCAAACCAGAATGTCGATCCCCAGATTTTAACAATCATTCCCTAACGATGACAATCATAACAAACCCCCAAAACAAATTCACCCTTGGGAAAATCCTTCTTTTCCTTTTGAATTCTGAATTTTAACTTTTGAATTCCTAAAGGGTCAATCAGGTTTAACGCGCATGAGAACTTGACCGTATTCTACCGGCTCGGCATTTTCCACCACAATCTCCATAATTTGTCCGGAGACTTCGGCTTCAATCTCATTCATTAATTTCATCGCTTCGATAATGCAGACGGTTTGCCCGAGATTGACGCGATCGCCGACAGCGACAAAAGGCGATTCATCGGGGGCGGGAGCGCGATAAAATGTTCCCACCATAGGGGAGGTAATTTCTATCCAACCCGGATCTGATGTTGGCGGGGGAACGGGCTCCATCGCCACAGGAGGTGAAGAAGGCAATGGAGAAGGCGGGGGAGAAGTTGGCAGGACAACTGTTCCCGCCGACTGGGGGGTCGTCGCGGGGGGGAGAGAACTCGCCCCTTTTTTGACCGTCAGTTCAAACTCCTCGCTTTTTAAGCTCAGTTCGACAATATCTGTCTGGGCGATCGCCGCCAGTAATTCGCGGACTTGTTGAAAATCAATAGACACTGATTGCAAATCCCAATAGCGTATTTATCAGTTACCACCTCACCAGTCACCAGTCACCAGTGAGCCATTTACCGTTTACTGTTTGCTTCTTTCAAGGTAAGCATCATTGCGGGTGTCAATTTTAATCTTTTCTCCCACAGAAATAAAGAGCGGCACCATAACTTGCGCGCCAGTTTCCACGATCGCGGGTTTGGTTCCTCCAGTTGCGGTATCCCCTTTGACCCCCGGATCGGTTTCGACGACTTCTAAAACGACGGTGTTGGGAAGTTCAACTTCTAACACTTGACTTTCCCAGGTCACCACGTTCACTTCCATTTCTTCTTTGAGAGATTTAACGCGATCGCCAACTGTCGCCGGACTCAAGCGCATCTCCTCGTAGGATTCCATATCCATGAACACCAGATCGTCGCCATCTTTATAGGTATGCTGCATGGTACGCTTTTCCAGAACCGCTTGGGGAACCGTTTCCCCAGCTCGAAAAGTTTTTTCCACCGTGTTTCCCGTTTGCACGTTTTTCAGTTTCGTTCGCACGAAAGCCGAACCTTTACCGGGTTTAACGTGGAGAAATTCAACAACGCGCCACACCGAGCCATCTAACTCGATCGTTACGCCAGTCCTAAAATCATTACTCGAAATCATGAGGCCGCCCAATGCAGGTCAAAATATCCGCCATCTATTCTACCTTGCGAGGGTCTTTCCCATTGAGGATTTTGCGGCTCGGCCTTATTTTGATACAAAAAGAACAGAATCCCCGTCCTTTGAAAGCGGGGAAATATCAAGACATTATTCACATCATCTTGGAAACCTCAAAAGAATGAATTTTTTTAAACCCTCTTGGGGAAAGCGCTGGTCTTATTTCGGCGCGATCGCCACTCTCATCATTTTTTCTACGGTCTGGATAGGGTGTCCCAGTGCGAAAGCCGATCTCGCCCAAGGGGATGCCATTACCGATCCTGCTGCCATTCTCCGTTATGCCCTCCCGATTGAGAATGAAGATGCGCGACGCTTGCAAGCCAGCCTCGAAGCGATCGAGCGAGAAATTCGCCGCCGTCGTTGGAATTCGGCGGTCAAGGAAGCCAAAACGGCTAATCTGGTGGCGAAATACAATGATGACAAAATCCTGCAAGATATTCCCTCCGAACGCCAAGGCGAAGCCGAAATCTTGCTGAAGGAACTGAAAGAGGGGACTCCCGAGCTGTTGGACGCGACGGAAAAGAAGGATAAAGAAACGATCGCGAGACTGCGAGAAGAACTGCTCGATCGCGTCGGTCAATTAGAAGCCATGATGGTAACGGGCTTTCCATTTGAGATTCCCGCAGACTATGCCCATTTGCCCCAGTTGAAAGGCCGCGCCACCATAGAGATCGAAACCAATAAAGGAGAGATCGAAGCGATCGTCGATGGTTATAATGCGCCAGTTAATGCCGGCAATTTTGTCGATCTGGTGCAACGGGGTTTTTACGACGGTTTGGAGTTCTACCAAAGCCAAGATTATATTTTGCAAGTGGGCGATCCCCCCGGTCAAGAGGCAGGTTTCATCGATCCGGACACGGGAGAATATCGAGCCATTCCTTTAGAGGTGAAGATTGCTGAGGAAGAGCAGCCGATTTACGAGTTTACCCTTGAATCCATCGGCTTGTATCTCACGCCTCCCGTGCTGCCCTTTAATGCCTATGGCGCGATCGCTCTCGGTCATCCGGATGCGGATCCCAATGGCGGTTCTTCGCAAATTTTCTTTTTCCTCTACGATAGCGAACTTACCCCCCCGGGTTTTAACCTCCTCGACGGGCGTTACTCGGTCTTCGGCTACGTCGTCAAAGGCAAAGAGGTTCTCAGGGGATTGCAAGCCGGCGATCGCGTCATTTCGGCAACTGTAACCGCAGGAAGCGAAAATTTACAGCAACCTTGAACAATGAACAATGAGCAATGAACAATGAGCAATGAACAATGAACAATGAACAATTACCCATTACCCATTACCCATTACCCATGAACGATAGATGAGTTCTTCGCCAACGGTAGGAGATTGGGGGGAACAGAAACTCTTGCAATTGGTGCAGGAGTTCTGTCACTCCGATTTGGTTGGGGACGATGGCGCGATCGTTTCCCTCGATCGCGATCGCCGTCTGGTGGTCACAACAGATGTTCTTGTCGATGGCAATCATTTTAGCGATCTCACTACCTCTCCTTTTGATGTCGGTTGGCGATCGGCGGCGGCGAATCTCTCGGATTTGGCGGCGATGGGGGCTTCTCCCGTCGGTTTGACGATTGGGTTGAGTTTGCCCCCTCAAATGCCGATCGCGTGGGTTGAAGGGTTCTATGAAGGGTTTACCGCTTGCGTGGGGCCTTGGAAAACCTCGATTATCGGCGGCGATCTCTGTTGCTCTTCGGTCATTACCGTATCTGTCACGGCTCTCGGTCAAGTCTTACCCGCCAGAGCGATCCGTCGTTCCGTGGCTCGACCGGGAGATGCGATTCTGATTACAGGAGAACACGGCAAATCGAGAGCTGGCTTAGATCTCCTGCTCGATTCCGATTTGGGAGGTTCTTTATCTCCCGAAATGCGAGACGAGTTGATTCGATCGCACCAGCGTCCCGTACCGCGTTTGGACGTACTGCCCCATCTGCAAATTATTCCCGCCGATGTTCCCATTGCGGGGATGGATAGTAGCGACGGATTGGCCGATGCGATCGTGCAGATTTGCCGGGAGAGTGGGGTAGGGGCAGCGATCGATTTAGCTGCCATCCCCATTCCCGAGGCATTGCAATTCCTCGTCTCTCCAAAAAAAGCGAGAAACTGGGTTTTTTATGGCGGAGAAGATTTTGAGTTAGTCTTGTGCTTACCTCAACCTTTTGCCAGCTCTCTAGCCGATCGCCTCGGAGGGAAAACCCGAATTATCGGTACGATAACCTCAGAATTGGCGGTGCAAGCGATCGATCCCCTTGGTGTTGCTCCTCCCTTGATTTTGACCCTAGAAGAAGGTTTTCAGCATTTTTAAATCCCGATCGCAGGGTTTTGCGATCGGGATTTTTTAGGTTGAGTTGCTACAAATTGTCAACTATCCACTGTTAACTGTTAACTGTTAACTGTTCACTGATTTAGGCGACCCATTTATCAGCCACTAATTCAGCCAGATCGACAACCCGTTGAGAATAGCCCCATTCGTTGTCATACCAGCCAACGACCTTGATCATGTTACCGCCCATCACCATCGTTAAACTGCCATCGGCGATGGAGGAACAATCGGTACCGCGATAGTCACAGGAGACCAAAGGCTTGTCATTGTAACCCAAAAACCCCTTAAGGGAAGTCTCCGAAGCTTCTTTGAGAGCCGCATTAATCTGCTCGACGATCGCGCCCTTTTCGACTTGGGCGACGAAATCAACAATAGAAACATTCGGAGTGGGAACTCGGAAAGCCATCCCATTTAACTTACCCTTCATGTCGGGAATGACCAAAGCGACCGCTTTAGCAGCTCCGGTGGTCGTGGGAACGATATTGACCGCCGCCGCCCGAGCCCGACGCAGATCCCGGTGGGAAGCATCCAACAAGCGCTGATCTCCGGTATAGCTGTGGGTCGTCGTCATCATCCCTTGAACGATACCAAAGTGATCGTGAATGACTTTGACAATAGGAGCCAAACAATTGGTGGTACAGCTCGCATTGCTGACAATTTTATATTTGCCGTGTTCGTAATCGTGATGGTTCACCCCCATGACGTAGGTACCGATATTCCCGCCACCTTTACCGGGAGCCGTAATCAGAACCTGTTTGGCTCCAGCCGCTAAATGCTTGGAAGCGCCTTCCTCAGTAACGAATACCCCCGTGGATTCGATGACGAGATCGATCCCCCAAGCATCCCAAGGCAAGTTCAAGGGATTGCGATCGGAGACGCATTTAATCGTTTTGCCATTAACAGTTAGGGAATTTGCGTCGGCGGAAATGTCCGCATCCAACCGCCCTAACATGGAATCGTATTTTAATAAATGAGCATTGGTTCTGGGATCGGAGGTATCGTTCACGCCTATCACTTCTAATTGGCTGTTTTCGCGTCCCAACCAACAACGAAGAAAGTTTCGCCCGATGCGTCCGAACCCATTGATTGCTACTCTAATCACTGCGTCTTGCCCTCTGTCTTTGAGCTAGTAAACATTAAAGGAATCTTAATATCCCAAATCATATCGCATAGCCTGTCACTTTCAAGTCGCAATTTGTAATTTTTTCTTCCCCCCATCTCCAACCTCTCTCCGCTCCCTCTTCTCCCTGCCCTCCCCGGCGAAAGTTTCCGGATTGACAAAAAAAAACTTTGGGAAATGATAAAAATCGCCCAAATACGGAAAAATATTGGCATAACTAATAATGCGCCCTTATCTGTTCCCCCAGAGCGAGCATAGGAATTCTTGATGACCTGTATCCGGGTTCATCAATTCTTGATAAGATAGCGCGTGTTATTCAGGCAGTATGGTGCGTGGTGTGGTGTGTAAGGAGAGTTAATGTCTAAGACTGTTGATTTTGAGGGAAAACCCTTTCACTTTATTGGGATTGGAGGAATTGGCATGTCAGCCCTAGCTTACATTCTTGCCAAACGAAACCTTCCCGTTTCCGGTTCCGATCTGCGTTCGACTCATATAACCGAGCGCTTGCAATCCGTTGGCGCGCATATTTTCCAAGGTCAAGATGCGGCAAATTTGGAATTTTTCCAAAATCCTAGAGAATGCTCTCGAGGGGAAGTCGCAGTTGGCGCAAATGGGAGCGCGAGCAACAGAACTGGTGCGAACGGCCGATCTCCAATCGCGGCTTCCTTGGCGCTCAATGGCAGAAAACAACAAGGCAGCGATCGCGTCGAAGCACCGCAAATTATTTGTTCGACAGCGATCGGGCGCGAAAATGCTGAATATCGAGCCGCTCTCGATCGCGGCTATCCCATTTTGCATCGCTCGGACTTGCTCGCGGCCTTAATGCGAGACCATCAAAGCATTGCGATTTCGGGCACCCACGGCAAAACGACGACCAGTAGCGCGATCGCCTATATGCTCCTCGAAGCCGGGATGGATCCCACCATTATCGTAGGCGGGGAAATTAATGGCCTTGGCAGTAATGCCCGCTTGGGGCAAGGGGGATATTTGGTTGCCGAGGCGGATGAATCCGATGGCTCCCTGACTAAATTTACCCCGGCGATCGGCATTGTCACCAATATCGAACTCGATCACCCGGATCATTACCACAGTTTGGAGGAAGTCGTCCGAACTTTTAAAACGTTTACTCGTCAATGTCAAACGACAATCGGCTGTATTGATTGCGATATCGTTCGTAAAGACATTGCACCGCAAATTAGTTACAGCCTCCAGCCCGGACGGAATGCCGATTATACGGTGACGGACGTGGAATACCGTGCCGACGGCACGATCGCTAAGGTCTGGGAACGGGGAACTCTATTAGGAGAAATCAAATTGCAACTGTTGGGAGAACACAATCTCAGCAATGCCTTAGCGGCGGTGGCAACGGGTCGTCAAGTGGGCCTGGAATTTGACGCGATCGCTTCGGCGCTCTCTTCTTTTACCGGTGCAAAACGACGCTTCGAGCATCGCGGCGAGGCCAATGGGATTACCTTTGTTGACGATTACGCCCATCATCCCAGCGAACTCCGTGCCACTCTCGCCGCCGCCCGCTTGCGCCTGCAAGGGCAAAATGGCAAGCATTCCGAGGGCGGGCCGCGAAGATTGGTGGCAATTTTTCAACCCCATCGTTTCAGTCGCACGATGACTTTCCTGCAAGAGTTTGCAGAATCCTTTGACGATGCCGATATGGTGGTGTTAACGGATATTTATAGTGCCGGAGAAGCCAACCTCAGCGCAATTAGCGGGCAACATTTAGCCCGAGCGCTGGCCGAGCGGCATGCTGAGGTCTTTTACCAACCCTCTCTCGATGCTGTAAAAGAATTTTTACAAGAAAAGCTCCAACCCGGAGACTTAGCTTTATTTTTGGGTGCGGGAAATCTCAATCAGGTCATTCCCCAGATGTTGGCTTTCTATCACTAGAAATCGGCTATCGGGTAATTGAGTTCCGACAAAATCCTTGGCATATTCACAAATTAGGCTTATGACACTCTCATCTGACGCACCCCGCACTGAAACTAGATTTCTTTATACCGGACAATCCCTGATGCGATCGCCCATCCAACTCCCCGGTACTGCTTGTACGATCGTTCCGCGAGTTTCTTTGGCCAATTTAACCAGCTTTCGGGTGGGGGGACCGGCGGAATGGTACGTTGCCCCTCGCAGTATTGAAGAAATGCAGGCCAGTTTGGCTTGGGCGCAAGCGCGTTCCTTGCCCATCACTCTTTTAGGTGCCGGCTCGAATCTGCTGGTGGGCGATCGCGGCATTCTGGGGTTAACCATTGCCACGCGACACCTGCGCCACTCGCAATTTAATGAGGAGGGAATCATTACCGCCAGTGCGGGGGAACCGCTTGCCCGTTTGGCATGGCGATCGGCAAAACGCGGCTGGCGAGGCTTAGAATGGGCGGTAGGCATTCCGGGCAGCTTGGGGGGAAGTGTGGTAATGAATGCTGGCGCTCACCGCTCCTGCATTGCCGATCGCTTGCTCGAGGCAGTGGTTTTAAATCCGGACGGAACTCTCGAATGCTTGACCCCCGAAGAGTTGTGCTTTAGTTACCGGACTTCTTCCCTACAAGGAGACAAGCGCCTCGTGGTGGAAGCGACCTTACAACTCCAGCCCGGGGGCGATCGCGAGGAGGTGATGGCGCAAACCAATCGCAATCTCCAGCATCGCAAGAAGACCCAACCCTACCACCTCCCCAGT
>JBFRWJ010000039.1:0-10599 GCA_051439525.1 Spirulina sp.
CTTTTGCGATCTTTGGGGTTGCGAGTGGGATTTTTGGCGTTCAGGCCAACATTGCTCGTAAAGAGGCGCAACGGGGGGAACGAATTGCCAAGATTAAACAGTTAGCATTTCAATCGGAACGGCTGCGCGATCGCTTAGCAGGGTCTCATGATGCAGGGGTTCTTTTAGCAGCAGAAGCCTACAACCAAATGGAGAAAGAGAATCTCAAAATTGTGGAGGTCGAGATCGCCCTACGAGGTAGCTTGAGATTGCTGTCCCAATACATTACCCGCATCGATCATGGAGACAGAGTTAAAGCCGTCTCATTCAGTCCGGACGGGCAATATGTCGCCACCGCTAGTTGGGACGATACCGCCCGCATTAGCCTTGCACAGAATGGAGAAGAAATTGCCCGTATCAACCACGAAGATTGGGTCTGGGATGTAGTGTTCAGTCCGGATGGCAAGTATGTTGCCACTGCCAGCCATGACAATACTGCTCGAATTAGCCTTGCACAGAATGGAGAAGAAATTGCCCGTATCAACCACGAAGATTGGGTCAGAGCCATCTCATTCAGTCCGGATGGCAAGTATGTTGCCACCGCCAGCTATGACCACACCGCCCGCATTAGCCTTGCACAGAATGGAGAAGAAATCGCCCGCATCCACCATGAAGATGTAGTCTACACCGTAGCATTCAGTCCGGACGGGCAATATGTCGCCACCGCCAGTGACGACAACACCGCTCGAATTAGCTTTGCACAGAATGGAGAAGAAATTGCTCGTATCAACCACGCAAGTAGAGTCTATGCTGTAGCATTCAGTCCAAACAGTAAACATATAGCTACTGCTAGTTGGGACGGTAAAACCCGCGTTAGTTTCGTACAGAGCGGGGAAGAACTTATCCATATAAACCAGAAAACCCCAACATTTGCCGTATCATTCAGTCCAGATGGCAAGTATGTTGCCATCGCAAATGATAATGCCACTACTAGAATCATCCAAGCACAGAGTGGAGAAGAAATTTCCCGCATCGACCATAAAGCCTCAGTCTATGCTGTAGCATTCAGTCCAGACGGTCAATATGTTGCCACTGCCAGCATGGATAACACTGCCAGAATTAGTATTGCTCAGAGTCAAGAGGGAACCGCCCGCATCAAACATGAAGGTCGAGTCTATGCTGTAGCATTCAGTCCAGATGGTCAATATGTTGCCACCGCCAGTGACGACAATACTGCCAGAATTGGCCATGCCCAGAATGGAGAAGAGATCGCCCGCATCAAACATGAAGGTCGAGTCTATGCTGTAGCATTCAGTCCAGATGGTCAATATGTTGCCACCGCCAGTGACGACGACACTGCCAAAATTAGCCTCGCACAAAGCGGAAAACAAATTGCCCGCATCAAACATGAAGATTGGGTCTCGGATGTAGCGTTCAGTCCGAATGGCAAGTATGTTGCCACCGCCAGCCGTGACAATACTGCTCGAATTAGCCTTGCCCAGAATGGAGAAGAGATCGCCCGCATCAAACATGAAGGTCGAGTCTATGCTGTAGCATTCAGTCCAGATGGTCAATATGTTGCCACCGCCAGTGATGACAACACCGCTATAATTAGCCTCACACAGAGTGGAGAAGAAATCTCCCGAATCGACCATGAATATTGGGTCTGGGATGTAGAATTCAGTCCAGATGGTCAATATGTTGCCACCTCCGGCTTTGACAACACCGCCAGAATTAGCCGTACCCAAAATGGAGAAGAAATTGCCCGCATCCACCACGAAGAGGTAGTCTACACCGTAGCATTCAGTCCAGATGGTCAATATGTTGCCACCGCCAGCTTCGACAACACCGCCAGAATTAGCCGTACTCAGAATGGAGAAGAGATCGCTCGTATCGATCATGAATTTAGAGTCTGGGACGTGTCCTTCTCACCAGACGGGGAATATGTCGCCACCGCTAGTTGGGACGACACCGCCAGAATCAGTCATATACAATCTGCTACATTATGGGAAACAGTTTGCTCTCGAATTAGTCGCAATTTAACTGCCACCGAATGGGAGCGTTATGTTAATGCAGATTTACTAACCTATCGCCGAACTTGCCCTACACGCCCCATCCATCCCAGCGTTGCTCGCAAAGCATCGCAATGGTTCAACCAAGACAAAACCAAAGCCTTAAAACTACTTCAGCATATTGCTAAATTGGATGACAGCGCAGATTTGTACCCCGATACTGAAGAAATTGAACGAGATCCCAAAAAGGTAATTCAAAAAATAACTGCGTCAACTCAACTTATAGAGGGTTTAAAACAAGCTCACAAAGGCAATGTCTCTGAAGCAATCCGTGCTTATGAACGAGCTTTGAAAAGCGATCCCAATCTTAAAATCTCTCCCGAAAATTGGAATACTTTATGTCGCTTTGGTAGCCTAGAGCGTCAAGCAGAGGATGTGATGTTTGCCTGCGAAAAAGCAGTCTCGCTGACGAAGGAGAAAGATGTAGACTTTCGCGATAGTCGCGGTCTGGCGAGAGCGTTAACGGGAGATATTGAAGGGGCAATTGATGATTTTCAAGCCTTTGTTGATGCAAGAGAAGGAAGCGAACAAGAAAAACGTCAACGCTGGATCGAAGACCTCCGTGGGGGTAAAGACCCCTTTACCGATGAAGTTTTAGAGGACTTACGCAATGAATGAATTCCAATTAAAAATTCAAAATTATTAATTCAACAAGGAAAGAATATGGTATAATTATAGTTCTCTTTATGAAGGTTAAATATTAAATGTGCTAATAACACGATCGCGCTAGCGTGGCAGAGCTGTATCGCGAAATTCCCTAATCCATTTTAATGGATTTGGGAATTGTGCGATCGCTAGGATTGATATTGAATTTAATCTTTAATCTCGATCGGGGAATTTTCACCCGTTTTCATTTTCTGATGCTGGGGGATCGTCTCCAAGGCGAATCATTTCTAATGAGGCGATCGCCGTTTTCTTAACATGGTGTTCTTTTTGGTTTTGAACGTAATTGATTGCGCGATCGAGTTGAATACCCGATCCGCCAGCCAGGGATTAGAAATCCCTGTCTCATAAAAAAAATCCATTGAAATGGATTGGGGAATTGTGCGATCGCTAGGATTGATATTGAATTTAATCTTTAACCTCGATCGGGGAATTTTCACCCGTTTTCATTTTCTGATGCTGGGGGATCGTCTCCAAGGCGAATCATTTCTAATGAGGCGATCGCCGTTTTCTTAGCATGGTGTTCTTTTTGATTTTGAACGTAATTGATTGCGCGATCGAGTTGTTTGCCTCCGAGGGAAAAAACGCCATAGCCCTCTTGCCAAGCAAACTGTAGAGAAGGGTTGGTAATATTGTTGAGAAAACGGGAACTACTGCCTTTTATTTTTTTGACAAATTCTGCGATCGCGAGTTTGGGAGGAATAGAAACAATGACATGAATATGATCTTCAACGCCCCCAATTACGTGAATAATACAGCCTAATGAATCAGCTTTATTGACGATATAGGGATACAATTGATTTTCTCGAATTGGAGTTAAATAGGGATGGCGATTTTTTGTCGCCCAAACAATATGATAATATAAACGCCAATATGCCATTTTATTATTTTTGACTTGCTTTCAATAATATTATCAGATTCGGGAATCTTTTGACCCGAGCGATCGCGTAAGTGCGACAGACCCGTATCGCGGAATTCCCTAATCCATTTTAATGGATTTTTCGTATGAGACAGGGATTTTCAATCCCTGGCGGATCGCAAACAAGAAAGAAGATCTCATTCCCGACTTATTTTCTTAATTTCCATCAATGGATTTTTCCGATGAGGTGGGGATTTCCTTTCGATGATAAAATTATCCGTTTTATCGATGCGCGATCGCTCCTAGTTTCCTTAACGATAGATTCAAGAAGAACTTACCCTAAGCCACCCCATAATTTGTAAAAGGGCGTTTAAAAGGCGGTTGCAATCCCAAAACAATATCTTCCCGTGCTACTCCCAGTTCGATTAAATCCTCCGCAGGATTGAGATCCGTCGCATTTTGCTGTAACCAGATTTTTCCATCCTTAATATCAAAATGAATCACGCAATAATAAATCCGACTGGACTCCTCCCAACCCACTTTCATCCATAAATAATGATCTCGTTTCTCATCAAAAATCAACTGAGATTCCCGATAAGTTTTCTGCTTTTCCCATGAATTATATTGAGAAAGTAAATCTTGAATAAATTGGCGATATTGGTTTAGTCGATCCATTGAAATAACTCTCCTCGATTGGAATCATAAACAATTAATTTTACTTGATATTCCTTAACCGCTAATCGAGCAAACGTTGATTGAAAAAATTCTTCGTAAGTATCCAAAGGAATTGCCAAATATAAAACCCTTTCTGGTTCAACTTGCCCTAAAACCAAGCGATAACTCAAAAACTGACCCAAAGCACCGTAAAAATCCGTTACGGCTGATGGATTTAAAAAACTTTTGATTTCTACTGCAATTTTTTTATTATCTTTCTCTGCTGCAATCATTTTTTCTGCTGCTAAATCTATTTGAAAGGTAGCCTTATCCAGTTCAATTCGATAGGGATCATCCGTAATTGTCCAACCTTCTCTTTCCAAGCCATCCTGAACCACATCGTGAAAAATATCCCTAGCCATCTGTTCTCAATCCCCCAAAACTCACCAAATTTTTTAATCAACCCTCATTTCCTCCTCTAACTGGAGAATTTCGCGAGTGACTTCCTCCAGCGATCGCCAAAGCTGATGTCGATCGGCGATCGAACCCATGAAAGAAATCAGTTTGTTGGGGGCAGCGATCGCTCTCCTTGAATTGTACCTCATCTCAGTCCTCTTTGAGAGAACTTTTCGTATGAGATGGGGATTTTGAATCCCCGGCGGATCGCGAGTCTCACCGTTAAATCAATTATATGCGATCGCCTTTTTTGGTTAAGGTTTCAAGACCTGCAAAAAACGATAATATAGAACAAATGGCAGCAAGATATCTACAAGCCATTAATTAGCCATCACTCATTATGTTATAATAATTGAGTCAAATTTTGTGACATCATGAGTTATCAGTTGAAGGGATTGCCATGACCAAAACTCCTATTCTAAAATCTACCTCTCCCGATCGCAGCATTGTCCATTATGGTCTGAGTTGGCAACAGTTTAAGCTCATTCAGGCCGGTTTTGGCGAGTCGCGGAATATTCGACTTTCTTATTACGACAATACCATTGAAATTCTTATGCCGGGACGCGAACACGAATTTTTCAAAACCATCATTGGGATGTTGATCGAGCTATTTTGTCTAGAAAACCATATTGAATTTGAACCGCTTGGAGCTACGACTCAAGAGCGAGAACCAGAAGTTTCCCTCGAACCCGATGAATCTTACTGTTTTGGAGAATCTAAACCCCAACCCGATTTAGCCATTGAGGTAATTTTTAGCAGTGGAAGTGCGAGAAAATTACAACGTTATCGGGTGTTGGGAATCCCGGAAGTTTGGTTTTGGGAGGATGGTGTATTAAGTCTCTATCGCCTGCGCGATCGCGACTACGAACAAATTTTCAGAAGTGAAATTCCTGAATTAGCAACCCTAGATATAGACTTGTTCTCCCGTTGCATTCTCATCGCACAAACTTCACGTTTGGAAGCCGCAAATACTTTTCGCAATGCCTTAGAGAATAATCCTACTTAACACATCAATTCAAAATTGAGTCTCAATTGCGATTTACGAGTCGGGCTAATCTTGCATTTTCAACCAACCCAACACTTCTTCTGCGGTTAAATCTAACTCAATCCCATCCAAAACTTTTAAGGAATTTTGTCCCTGACAAAATTGAGGTTGTTGTTTGGGCTGGAAAACGAGGACAGAGCGATCGCTCGGGTCGATGAGCCATCCTAATTGACAGCCATGTTCGAGACAATAGAGAATATTCCCCGTGACGCGATTGGAACTTTGATTCGGCGATAAAATTTCAATCGTCCAGTCTGGAGCAATGGCAATATCGTCGAGGGGTTCTCCATTGCGATCGAACTCGAGATGATTCCACAACAAAACCGCAATATCGGGAACAATCGATCTACCCCCAAAAGTACACCGCAATTCTGGGAAAGCATAGGCAATTTGCCGCTCCTCCACAACTTGATTGATAGCGGCAATAATTTTATTTTGCAGTCGGGAATGGCGAGTCTTCGGCATTGGTTTTTGTAAGATTTGTCCGTCGATATATTCGCAAGCGGGTTTGGTTTCCGGTTGCTGCAAAAACTCTTTTAAAGTTAGGGTGTTCAGCGTTGTTTGGGTCATTTCAGTGAACAGTGAACAGTGATCGGTTTCGACCGCTCGAGCAGGAGGCTTGAGACCTTATTTTTTGGGTCATCTGCGATCGCGTCCCGAGTCAGTTTCCTTCTCTCCCATTCTACAGATTGCCTTCTTCTTGGCTTCCCAAAATGAATTGCTCTCCATCTGCACCCGCGATCGCTGCTAAAATTGCGATCGCTCGGATCCCTTTTCACTCACCCCCCGCAATCTATGTCTGTTTCCCCCTTCTCCCCCGAAGAAATTGCCTCGGAAGGCATCAAACCCGAGGAATACGAAGAAATCGTCAAACGCTTGGATCGTCACCCCAACAAGGCAGAATTGGGGATGTTTGGTGTCATGTGGAGCGAACATTGCTGTTATAAAAACTCCCGTCCCCTCCTCAAACAATTTCCCACCACTGGCAAGCACGTCCTCGTCGGGCCCGGGGAAAATGCCGGGGTAGTGGACTTGGGAGACGGGTTGCGCCTCGCCTTTAAAATCGAATCTCACAATCATCCCTCCGCCGTGGAACCCTTCCAAGGCGCAACCACAGGAGTTGGGGGTATCCTGCGGGATATTTTTACCATGGGGGCGCGTCCCATTGCGATTTTAAATTCCCTGCGCTTCGGCAATTTAGAGGATGCCAAAACCCGACGCATTTTTAACGGAGTCGTGGAAGGGATTGCCCATTATGGCAACTGTACGGGAATTCCCACCGTTGGCGGCGAAGTCTACTTCGATCGCGCCTATTCCGGCAACCCCCTGGTCAATGCCATGGCCTTGGGACTGATGGAAACGGAAGAAATCGTTAAGGCCGGGGCATCGGGCATCGGCAACCCAGTCTTGTACGTCGGATCGACCACGGGACGGGACGGCATGGGAGGGGCAAGTTTTGCCAGTGCGGAACTCAGCGATGATTCCATGGACGATCGCCCGGCGGTACAAGTGGGAGATCCCTTTTTGGAGAAGTCTTTAATCGAAGCCTGTTTGGAGGCATTTAAAACTGGGGCAGTGGTGGCAGCGCAGGATATGGGGGCGGCGGGGTTGACCTGTTCCACGTCGGAAATGGCGGAAAAAGGGGGCGTGGGGGTGGAATTGGATTTAGACAAAATTCCCGCCCGAGAAACGGGGATGATTCCTTATGAATATCTCCTCTCGGAGTCCCAAGAACGGATGTTATTTGTGGCGGAAAAGGGACGAGAACAAGAATTAATTGAGATTTTTCACCGTTGGGGACTCCATGCCGTCGTCGCGGGGACGATTATCGAAGAACCCGTGGTGCGCATTTTCCACCAAGGCAAAATTGCTGCCGAAGTTAACGCCGCCGCCCTCGCCGAAGATACTCCCATCTACCATCGAGAAATCCTTTCAGAGCCGCCAGAATACGCCAAGAAGGCATGGGAATGGACGGTGACGAGTCTTCCTCCCTGTACCGGGGAAGGCATCCAAATTGGCGAAAAATGGCACAGTTGGAACGATGTCTTATTGCAGCTCCTCGATCGCCCTTCTCTCGCCTCCAAACAGTGGATTTATCGCCAATACGACCATCAAGTGCAAAATAATACTTTAGTTCTGCCCGGTGCTGCCGATGCCGCCGTGATTCGGTTGAGACCAGTCTTTTCAGTCACCAGTCACCAGTCTTTTCAGTCACAACAACCAACAACCAATAACAAAAAAGGCGTAGCGGTAACGACGGATTGTAATGCTCGTTACGTTTATCTGGATCCTTATGAGGGGGCGAAAGCGGCAGTCGCTGAGGCGGCACGGAATTTAAGCTGCGTGGGGGCAGAAGCGATCGCGATTACGGATAATCTTAATTTTGGCAGTCCGGAAAATCCCGTGGGTTATTGGCAACTCGCTCTTGCCTGTCAGGGGATTGCAGAAGCCTGTAAGGCACTGGAAACCCCCGTCACGGGGGGAAATGTTTCTCTGTATAACGAAACCCTCGACTCGGAAGGAAATCCCCAAGCGATTTATCCGACTCCCGTTATCGGCATGGTGGGACTCGTTCCCGATATTACCCGAACTTGCGGTATAGGCTGGCAAAGTGAGGGCGATCGCATTTACTTACTCGGGGCGGGATCTCCCCTCACCCTCGGGGCATCGGAATATTTAGCCGCCATTCACGACGCGATCGCGGGAAAACCTCCCCAAATTGATTTTGAATTAGAACGGAAGGTACAAGCTGCCTGTCGTTACGGCATTCGCCAAGGTTGGGTCAAATCCGCCCACGACTGTGCCGAAGGCGGACTTGCCGTTGCTTTGGCTGAATGCTGCATCAGTGGCAATTTGGGGGCAGATGTTACCTTAAACCCGCCTCAAAATGGTCAACGGTGGGACGAGCTCCTCTTTGGGGAAGGGGGAAATCAGATTTTGGTGGCGATCGCATCAGAATATTGTCGGGTTTGGGAAGACTATTTACAGGAGGAGTTTCCTCCTTGGTGGCAAGAAATTGGTATCGTTACCCAACGCGAAGGCAATTTGCGAATTTCTCAACCCACAACCCAAAACCCACAACCCACCCCTATTAACGTTAAGATACGTAACATTCGCGAGCGCTGGTCTCGAGCGATCGAGCGACGCTTGTAAAGCGGGGAGAAGGGGAATCCGAACCCCCCAACCCCAAAATTCCCTAGCTTAGATGTTAAAGAAATATTAAGCTAAGGTTAGAATAACCCATCCAGTCATACCAATTCTCGAAAAAGCAGGAACGGCGAATTGCGAATTGCGAATTGCGAATTGCGAATTGCGACTTGGTATCAGCCAGCATTCAGGAGCAAAGTAAAATTTCTATGATCCCCAATCCCATTTTCCCTGACGAGCAAAATCTTTCCCCCGCCGGGCGATCGCCGGAACGTCCCGATAAAATGGAAGAAGCCTGTGGTGTTTTTGGTCTCTACGCCCCCGAGGAAAATGTCGCTAAATTAACCTATTTCGGATTATTTGCCCTCCAACATCGCGGACAGGAATCTGCCGGCATTGCCACGTTTGCCGAGGGAAAAATGCACCATTATAAACATATGGGGCTGGTCTCTCAAGTATTCAGCGAAGATATTTTAAGCCAGTTACCCGGCGATCTGGCGGTCGGACATACTCGTTATTCGACGACGGGATCGAGTTTACAGGTGAATGCTCAACCGGCGATCGTGGAAACGCGATTGGGGCATTTAGCCTTAGCACATAATGGCAATCTTGTCAATGTTAAAGCCTTGCGAGCAGAATTGGTACGGCGGGGATGTCAGTTTGAGACGACGACGGATTCGGAAATGATTGCCTTGGCGATTGCCGATGAGGTCGATCGCGGCAAAGAATGGCTGGATGCGGCTTTAAGTGCCTTTGGGATGTGTCGGGGTGCTTATAGTTTGGTTGTCGGGACTCCGGCGGGACTGATGGGGGTGCGCGATCGCTACGGCATTCGTCCTCTCGTCATTGGCATTTTACCGGGGAATCCCAATCGTTACGTTCTCGCTTCGGAAACTTGTGCTTTGGATATTATCGGAGCAGAATATTTGCGAGATGTGGAACCGGGGGAATTAGTCTGGATTACAGAAGAGGGAATGGCTTCGTTTCATTGGGGAGTTAAGCCCGAGCGAAAGTTATGTGTTTTTGAAATGATTTACTTTGCGCGTCCCGATAGCGTGGTTAACGAAGAAACTCTCTACAGTTACCGGATGCGGTTGGGGAAACGCCTAGCGAAAGAATCGCTAACGGATGCCGATATCGTCATTGCGGTGCCGGATTCTGGAGTCCCTGCCGCGATCGGCTATTCGGAAACCTCGGGCATTCCCTATGGGGAGGGATTGATTAAAAATCGCTATGTGGGACGGACGTTTATTCAACCCACCCAACATATGCGCGAATCGGGAATTCGCATGAAGTTAAATCCCCTCAAGGATGTTTTGCAAGGAAAGCGGGTGATTTTGGTGGATGATTCCATTGTCCGGGGAACCACTAGCCGGAAAATCATCAAAACCTTACGAGAGGCGGGGGCCACGGAAATTCACATGAAAATCTCTTCTCCTCCCGTGACTCATCCTTGTTTCTACGGTTTGGATACGGATAGCCAGAGTCAGTTAATTGCGGCGACCAAATCTATCGCGGAAATAGAGAAACATATTGGAGTAGACTCTCTAGCTTATTTAAGCTGGGAAGGGATGCTGGTAGAAACAGGTGAATCTCCAAATAGTTTCTGTTCTGCCTGTTTTACTGGGAATTATCCCATTAACATTCCCGAACAGATGAAACAGGAAAAGTTGATGTTAGAAGAAGCGACTGTGTAAGTTTTAGAAGGAGGAAGGAGGAAGGAG
>JBFRWJ010000040.1:0-6401 GCA_051439525.1 Spirulina sp.
GGTTAGAACATATGAGAATTGCTGAGATGCTCAATACAGAAGGTATAGAAGCAGGATTACAAGCTGGCGATTTACAAGTTGTCGGATATATTTTAATTTATAATCTTTATAATTTAATCTATCAGGGGAAAAACATAGAATCTATTTTAAGAGAAATCGATCGTGCGTTACAGTTTATTCAAGAAACTAGAAATGATATATTAACAAATTATTTCTTGGCCAATAAAATATTTATCAATAATATTTATGGACTTACTCAAAACAAATTTTGCTTTGACATTAATGAAATCAAGGAAGCTAATTTATTGAAGGAATGTCAAAATAATCAGGCTTTATCAGCTGCTCTTTGCTCCTACTATATTTTTAAATCTCATATTTTTTATCTCTACGATTGCTCAATCGAAATAGAATATTTAAAACGTGCAGAAAAATTGCTTATTTTTCTTCCGGGAAGTATATCAATTGCCAAACACAACTTTTACTACTCTTTAACTCTCCTCGCTCACTATCCCAAAGCATCCCCAGAAGAACAAAAAGAATACTGGCAGCAAGTCGAAACCAACCAAAAACAGATGAAAGAGTGGAGCGATCGCTGCGAGGCTAATTTCCTGCATAAATATCTTCTCGTTGCCGCAGAAATGGCTCGCATTTCCGGCAACTGGCAAGAGGCAATAGACCTCTACGATCGCGCGATCGAATCTGCCAAAGAACACGAATTCATCCAAAACGAAGCATTAGGCAACGAACTCGCCGGCAAATTCTGGCTGTCCCGAGGAAAAGAAAACTTTGCCAAACTGTATATGAGAAAAGCGCGTCAAGGCTATCAAATCTGGGGTGCAAAACGCAAAGTCGAAGACCTAGAAGAAAAATATCCCCGATGGTTTACTTCCCCCTCCTCCGAGTCCAATGATGTCACGACAACATCTATTACAACCACCTCCGGACGCTCAGCCAAATCCCTAGATATTGAAACCGTCCTGAAAGCTTCCGAAACCCTCTCCCAAGAAATCGTCCTCAAAAAACTCCTGACCAACTTAATGAATATCGCGATCGCCAATGCTGGGGCGCAAAAAGGATTCTTAATTCTCGAAAAAGATGAAGATTGGGTCATTGAAGCCGAAGGAAATATCAACGAAAACGAAACAAAAGTCTTACAATCTCTTCCCATCGAAAGCGAAGAAGGAACAACCCCCTTACTTTCCTCCGCCATCGTCAACTCTGTCGCACGCCTCGAAGAGAATGTTATTTTAGACAATGCTTGCCAAGAAGGAGACTTTACCAACGACCCCTATATCCAAGCCACTCGAGCCAAATCCATCCTCTGTATCCCCTTAATTCACCAAACTCACCTGAGCGGCATTCTCTACCTTGAAAATAACCTCACTGCCAATACTTTTACCTGCGATCGCGTGGAACTCCTGCAAACCCTCTCCGCTCAAGCCGCCATCTCCATCGAAAATGCCCGCCTTTACGAACAACTCGAAGAATACAATACCACCCTAGAACAAAAGGTCAAAGAACGCACCGCCGAACTCTCCCAAACCGTCGAAGTTTTGCAAAAAACCCAAGCCGAACTCAAACTCGAAAACGAACTCCTCAAAAGCGACGAACAAGCCAACGCCTTCGATTATCAAATCGGGGGCAGTTTAACTGTCGATTCTCCCACCTACGTCGTCCGTTCCGCCGATCGCCACCTCTACCAAGCCATGCGACACGGAGAATTCTGCTACACCTTCAACGCCCGACAGATGGGCAAATCCAGCCTTATGGTGCGCATTATGAACGGGTTGCGCAAAGAAGGCTATCGCTGCATCGCGATCGATCTTACCGGGATCGGCGGCGAAAATACCACCCCCGACCAATGGTATAAAGGGATTGCCGTAGAAATGTGGCGAAAATTTGGCTTGCTGAGAACATTTAAACTCAAACCCTGGTGGAGCGAACTCACCGATATTCCCGCCCCCCAACGACTGAAGAATTTTATTGAAGAAGTCGTCCTCACCGAAGTCAAACAAGAAGATAGGGACGAACCCGCTAAAATCGTTATCTTTTTAGATGAAATCGACTGTATTTTAAGTTTAAAATTCCCCGTTAATGACTTTTTTGCCCTCATTCGCGCCTGCTACAACCAGCGCGCGATCGACCCGAATTATCAGCGTTTGACCTTTGCTTTCTTTGGTGCCGCTACCCCTTCAACCCTGATAAGCGATCCCCAAAAAACTCCCTTTAATATCGGTGTTCCCATCCACCTCGAAGGTTTCAAAGTGAACGAAGCGCAACCCCTCCTCCATGGCTTGACGGTGAATAGTCCCCAAACCGTCTTAAAAGAAATCATCGATTGGACGGGGGGACAACCTTTCTTAACCCAAAAAGTTTGTCGCTTGATTCGCGATGCCGGATCGGAAATTCCCATTAATGGCGAGGCACAGTGGATCGCGGACTTAGTGCAAGAAAACATCTTGAAAAACTGGGAAGCCAAAGATGACCCCGAACATTTAAAAACCGTGCGCGATCGCATCCTCAAAAGCGATCGCCGCCAACAACTCCTGAATCTGTATCAGGATGTTTTGCGCCCAGAAGAAACCCCCGCCACCTATAGCGAACTCGAACAAGAGTTACTCTTATCGGGACTCGCGATCGCTCGGGACGGAAAACTCAAAGTGAATAACCGCATTTATCACTCCATTTTCGATCGCTCTTGGGTGGAGAAACAGTTATCGGCGAACAGTTATCAGCCAACAGTTGTTATCAGCGAACAATCAACACTCATCATCGGCAAGATGTTCTAAATGATTCCTGGTCTTGGTTGATGGAGTGCCGGAAACTCACTGAACCATACCGTAATAGCCGATCGCAACCGAAAACAACGGGGATCGATTGGCCTGTGCTAGAATGAGCTGACAATGGGCAAGCAACAGGTGATGATAGGTCATGTTTGAACGCTTCACAGAAAAAGCCATCAAGGTGATTATGTTGGCTCAGGAGGAGGCACGCCGCTTAGGCCACAACTTTGTCGGCACCGAGCAAATCCTCTTGGGGCTGATTGGCGAGGGAACGGGCGTGGCTGCCAAAGTTCTCAAGTCGATGGGAGTCAATCTCAAAGATGCCAGAATCGAAGTCGAAAAAATCATCGGTCGCGGTTCGGGTTTCGTTGCGGTAGAAATTCCCTTTACCCCCCGAGCCAAGCGGGTTTTAGAGCTCTCTCTCGAAGAAGCCCGCCAACTCGGACACAATTATATCGGTACCGAACACCTTCTCCTCGGTTTGATTCGCGAGGGAGAAGGGGTTGCGGCGAGGGTTTTGGAGAATTTGGGGGTCGATCTGTCGAAGGTCAGAACTCAGGTGATCCGGATGTTGGGAGAAACTGCCGAAGTTCCCGCCAGCACGGGACCCGGCGGACGCACCAAGACTCCGACCCTCGACGAGTTCGGCTCTAATCTAACCCAAATGGCCGCCGATGGCAAGCTCGATCCCGTGGTCGGACGCATTCAGGAAATCGAACGGGTCATTCAAATTCTCGGTCGTCGCACGAAAAACAATCCCGTGTTAATTGGCGAACCGGGAGTCGGGAAGACGGCGATCGCGGAAGGTTTGGCGCAACGCATTGCCCAACAGGACGTTCCCGATATTCTCGAAGAAAAGCGGGTGGTCACTCTCGATATTGGCTTATTGGTCGCCGGGACGAAATATCGTGGAGAATTTGAGGAACGCCTCAAAAAGATCATGGATGAAATTCGTTCTGCCGGGAATGTGATCTTGGTCATTGACGAGGTTCACACCCTGATTGGTGCCGGGGCGGCAGAAGGAGCGATCGATGCGGCGAATATTCTCAAGCCGGCTCTGGCGCGAGGAGAATTGCAGTGCATTGGCGCGACGACCCTCGACGAGTACCGCAAGCATATCGAGCGGGATGCGGCTCTAGAACGGCGTTTCCAACCCGTGATGGTGGGGGAACCCAGCGTGGACGAAACCATCGAAATTCTCTATGGTTTACGGGAACGTTACGAACAGCACCACAAGCTGAAGATTTTAGACGAGGCCTTAGAAGCGGCGGCGAAATTGTCCGATCGCTATATCAGCGATCGCTATCTCCCGGATAAGGCGATCGATTTGATCGACGAGGCGGGTTCTCGGGTGCGCTTGATCAATTCTCAGCTTCCCCCGGCGGCGAAGGAATTGGATAAGGAGTTGCGACAAATCCTCAAGCAAAAGGATGATGCGGTTCGGGCTCAGGATTTTGATAAAGCCGGGGAACTGCGCGATCGCGAATTGGACATTACGGCAAAAATTCGCACCATCGCCGCCGCCAACAAAAACGACGGCGGTAGCGATGAAGAAGGGCCTCACGTCGATTCCGAGGAAATCGCTCACATTGTCGCCTCTTGGACAGGAGTTCCGGTGAACAAGCTCACGGAAAGCGAATCCGAGAAGCTCTTACACATGGAAGATACCCTGCACCAGCGCCTGATCGGTCAAGAAGATGCGGTGAAAGCTGTTTCTCGCGCCATCCGCCGGGCTCGGGTGGGGCTGAAGAATCCCAATCGACCTATTGCCAGCTTTATTTTCTCCGGTCCGACGGGGGTAGGAAAAACGGAATTAACCAAGTCCCTCGCCGCTTATTTCTTAGGGTCGGAAGATGCGATGATACGCGTGGATATTTCGGAATATATGGAACGACACACGGTTTCCAAGCTCATCGGCTCGCCGCCGGGTTACGTGGGGTATAACGAAGGCGGACAACTCACGGAAGCCGTCCGTCGCCGTCCCTATACTGTCGTTCTCTTTGACGAGATCGAAAAGGCGCACCCGGATGTCTTCAATATGCTTTTGCAAATCCTTGAAGACGGTCGCCTGACGGATGCGAAAGGTCGCACGGTGGACTTTAAGAACACCTTGTTAATTATGACCTCTAACATCGGTTCTAAGGTGATTGAAAAAGGTGCCGCCGGGTTGGGATTTGAATTCGATGACAACCAAGACGAGGCGCAATACAATCGCATTCGGTCTTTGGTCAATGAAGAGTTAAAGAACTACTTCCGTCCCGAATTCCTCAACCGTCTCGATGAAATTATCGTCTTCCGTCAGTTGAGTAAGGATGAGGTGAAACAAATTTCAGAGATCTTGCTCAAGGAAGTCTTTGCCCGTTTAACCGAGCAAGATATTACTTTAGAAGTGACGGAGAAATTCAAAGATCGCTTGGTGGAAGAAGGATACAATCCCAGTTATGGGGCGCGTCCTTTACGTCGAGCCATTATGCGCTTGCTGGAAGACGTTCTCGCTGAAGAGATTCTTTCCGGTCGCGTTAAAGAAGGAGATACGGCGCAAGTTGATATCGATGACGATAACAAGGTGGTCGTTTTCCCGCAAGAAAGACAAAAAGTTCTGTTAGAAAAGAATTAAATTCTGTTTTTTAGGAGAGTTGGAAGGGACGCGATCGCGTCCCTTTTTTTGTTACAATGGCCATGGTCAGATAAAATGAAACATCTGATACGGCAAAAACAAAACAACTCAAAAATTTATGTCTGCTCCAATTCCCTATTCTGAAGCAATACAAAATTTTGACAGGATTTATGAAACTGTAATTTCTCATCGCCAAGCGATCGCGATTTCTCGCGAAGGTTATGAGGATGTTTCTCTACTTCCCACCGTAGAATTAGAGAGTTTGCTAGAGACGGTTTATTTATTTCAGTCGCATGATAACGCAAAACGCCTTCTAGAATCTTTAGAACGATATCGAGAAAAGAGTAACAAATCTTTTACAGTAGAAGAATTGCGTTCGGAGTTGGGACTGAGTGAAGAAGAAAAAGCCTCAGCCTGAAAATCAAGAACAAGCCCACTTATCTCCTAGCGAACTAGAAAAACAGGAGAAAGTCAAACGCGATCTTGTTTTCGATCCAAATTTTTTGGAAGATTTAACATACTGGGTAAAAACAAGTCGAAAAACAGCTCTACGTTTGTTGTCGTTAGTTGCAGAAATCGAACGCACTCCTTTTGAAGGAACGGGAAAACTAGAACCGTTAAAATATAAAGATGCTAATATTTGGTCGCGCAGACTGACGGAGAAAGATCGAATTGTTTATGTTGTCGATCGCGATCGCATTGAATTTTTACAAGGTCGCTATCATTATGGCGATCGCTAAAATGCTATGCTTGGATAAGATGAGATTGCGGACGCGATCGCTGTTTAAAATTGTTGCAGATCGTGCGAGCGCGCCAAAAATATACGAGAATGGAGATATAATAAAATTTAGGGTTTAGGACGAGGAAATTCGTGACCATGCAAGTTACCTTAACACCAGAGCAAGAAAGTTTTATTCGTTCTCAAATTCAATACGGAAATTACAAGACTCCAGAAGAAGCGATCGCGCAAGCATTTCGGTTATTAGATGCTTATCATCGCC
>JBFRWJ010000041.1:0-8210 GCA_051439525.1 Spirulina sp.
TCTATAAAGCGGGGGCTATTTTTGGGACTACAGGGACAGCAGGAACGGGTCCTCATTTACATTTTGGTACGCAATATTATGGTGCTTGGATTGCCCCGCCTTTGGGGTTTGTTGAATGGAATCTAAAGGGAGAAAAGCCAAGTTATGAGACATAAAAAATCAGCACCGAGTCGTACCGATCGCTTGTATTATTCTTTAGTTAAAAAATTGGCTCGAAAGCGGAAAAAGATAAAACGCGATCGCCGCCATAAAAAAATGAGAGCTTCTTCAGATTGGTCGCTTTCCATGGGAATTTTGACGCTAACGATGTTGTTTTGTGTTCTCAAAACGCCCGTTATTTCTCCTCTAGTTGAAGCCGTACAAGAAAATATTTCTTCCGTTCCCAATGTTTTGAGTTTTTTGGGTTGGGAAACGTGGAAAAGTGACGAGTTTTTCCAATCTCTCGATCGGGTTTCTCTCTTAGCGATCGCATCCAATCGTTTTATGAATCCGCAAAATTTTAAGCGATCGTGTTTTTCCGAACTCTTGTCTCGCCAACAATTAGAAGGAGATGGACTGCTTAATGGATTAAGCGATTATCAGATTCAAAAAGCCTGTATTTATGTCGCTCGAATCCGAGCTTTTTTAGATGTGATTAGTTGGGCAGAAACGGGAAGTATTGGTGAGGCTTCTTATACCGTTATTGTTTTTAAAGGTGGCAATCGTATCAAGAACTTTTCGACTCATCCTTTTGTGGGAGGAGGATGGAAAGCCAATCAAAATTGTGCCTTTATTAAACGTGCGGGAAAACGAATTTGTAGTTCGGCAAGCGGACGCTATCAAATTATGGATTTTAATTATCGCAGTTTGACTAAAAATAGAATCATTCGAGATTTTACTCCGGCTTCTCAAGATAAAGCAGCGATTTATTATCTCCAACAAAAAGGCGTTCTCAAAGATATTGCTTTTGGCAATTTTGAAAGGGCAGCGTGTAAAGTTGGCGGTCATTGGGCTTCTTTTCCTTGTAATAATTACAAACAACCGCAAAAAAAGATCCAGCAATTAAGATATATTTTCGATCGCCAAGTGATTAAATATATGATTGGTTTTGAGGAAACCTTCCAAGAACTTAAGAAAAAGCGAATTTCTGCTCCGGTTAACGCTCCAAATTCCTTAACGTTTGGCAAACCCGTCCCCGATCGCACTACGGTATTAACGCAAAAATTTCAAGAGTTCCATCAAGGGATCGATCTGGCAGGTTCTTTAGGAACTCCGATCCGTGCGGTTGCTGAGGGGAAAATCATCTATTCGGGTTGGGATGAATGGGGTTTGGGAAATGCCGTGAAAATTCGCCATCGCGATCGCAGCGAAACCGTTTACGCACACAACCGCAAGTTATTCGTGAAGACGGGAGAAAGCGTTTCTCGCGGTCAAATCGTTGCGGAAATGGGAAGTACGGGGAATTCTACCGGAAATCACTTACACTTTGAATATCGCCTTCCTAACGGTCGCAAAACGGTTACGGGAGAAACTGAAATACAAGCGGTGGATCCTTGCGATCGCTTGTTTTCTTGTCCCGCGATCGGGAATCCGTTTTAAGGCAATCGCAATTTAATTCTATTCGATCGCCTGACTCAAATTGTGTTTCAATTGGATCTAGGTATTATTCCCAAGAGATGAGATTGATGACGAAACCGGCAACAGCAACTTTACTAATTTCTTTTCCCGATCGCCAAGGATTAGTGGCTAAAATTGCCAATTTTATTTATGCCAATGGAGGAAATATTATTCATGCAGATCACCACACTGATTTTACCACGAGCCTATTTTTATCGCGGATTGAATGGCAACTGGAAGGATTTAATTTACCTCGGGATTTAATTGGTGCTGCTTTTAATGCGATCGCGCAACCTTTAGCGGGAAACTGGGAGCTCCATTTTTCCGATACGATTCCTCGTTTGGCGATTTTTGCCAGTCGCCAAGATCATTGTTTGTACGATCTAATCCTGCGTCAACAAGCCAAGGAGTTTATTGCAGAAATAGCGGTTATTATTAGCAATCATGAAAAACTACGACCGATCGCCGAACAATTTGGGATTGATTTTTGCCATATTCCCATGACGAAAGAGAATAAAGCCGAACAAGAAGCCAAACAATTAGAAATCTTCAAAAACTATAAGATTGACCTTGCCATCTTGGCGAAATATATGCAGATTTTGAGCTTTGATTTTATTCAAAAATTCCCGCATATTATCAATATCCATCATTCCTTTTTACCGGCTTTTGTGGGTGCAAAGCCTTATCATCAAGCATACGCTAGAGGAGTTAAAATTATTGGGGCAACGGCTCATTATGTTACAGAAGATTTAGATGCCGGTCCTATTATCGAACAGAATGTAGTGAGAGTATCCCATCGAGATGAGGTGAAAGATTTAATCCGAGAAGGAAAAGATTTAGAAAGAATGGTACTGGCGAAGGCAGTTCGATTGCACCTTCAACATCGCGTCTTAGTTTATGGCAATCGTACTGTTGTTTTTGATTAAGAATAGCAGAGCGATCGCTTATCTTGTCGCGATCGCATCTTTTAGCAGAATCGAAATTATTGCGATCGCTCCCATTAGTGCTCGTATTTATATTAAAGCGATCGCGATTGATTTTCTCGATAAAGGGCAAACACCTCAGTTGGTCAATGCCCTCATCTCTTGTTAATGTAAAGACTCAAGTCACTCAACTACCCAAAATTGTCTATTTTTGTTGTTTGATCCAGCCTGCTGCGACTGCACTCAGTACGAGAAGACTGAGGATGCTCGCGGGTTCCGGGACATCGGTCACCGTCACGACAATGTTGTCAAACTGATGTCCATCGGTGAGCTCCTCTACCGTTCCTTGTATCCAACTCACCGACGTTAAATTGGTAAAGTTGGAGTTGAAGTTGAACTGCGTAAACCCGAATTCAGTGGGTGTAAAACTTTGACTTACCGTTCCACCGCCTAATAGTTGACCAGTGAACTTAACCGGAGGTGATGTTGCATTGGGGGCAATCAAAGATAACTCAATACTGTTGAGGGTGAAAGGATCGCCATTCGCAGCTTCCATCACCGTAGCCTGACCAGAAGATAAGCCAACCCACAAACCCGCAGACCCCGCGTACTTATCGCTATCTTGACTAAAAGAGAGTAGCGAGCCAGTACCCGAAACTTGGAAACCATCCTCTTCGTAAGGAGGATCTGGGATGATTGAGATTCCACCAGGAGCCGTGGCTGTTTCGAGACTGTCAAAGTCGAGCACCACCGCAGTCGCAGACCCGGTAAATCCTATCCCCAAGGCGATCGCACTCGCGATCGCCAATAGGCTTTGTTTTAACATAATCGATCTTCCTCAAATAGCTATTAAGTAGCTATACTTACTCTGTTTGCTCATATTATCCCTCATTATTCTCGTTTTGTAGAAAATACTTACTCTTCTGTTACATTGGGTTAAAACGTTGATTTCTTGTTGGCTGAGATCTTAGAAATACCTAGCCATCTCCTTAAGTCAAAAAAGAGGTTAAGTTTGTCACTAAAACAATCTTTTGCGATCGCAAGATTCGGTAACTCGCAAGTTGAGTATCGGTAAGGTGCGTTACGCTGTCGCTAACGACACCCTACGTGCTCAACATTGATTTTATCAACACTCTCTTAACTTAGATTTATCCCCATCGATTGCAGTTAATTCTTTATATGACAGAACCAGAACGGGAATTGTGTATCGGAAAATACTTGACATTGTCTGAGTTTTGCACCTGTACCCAGACTTATCAAAAATATGCAGCCCAGATCGCTCCCTTTCCTAAAAATCCCGAAAGCCTCATCGCGATCGCCGACCTCAACCGCTATATCATCGATCCCATTATCGATCGTTTCAGCCGCGAAAAATTCCACCTCACCTACGGGTTTTGTTCCCCGGATTTAAAACGCTATCTCAACCAAAAAGATCCCCTCACCGGACAAAAAAACGGACGCATCGATCCCGCTCGCGATCAACACATGGCGCAAGAAAAAAATCGGAACGGGAAATATTACTGCGATCGCCTTGGAGCCGCTTGCGATTTCTTCATTGAGGATGTAGCCGGGAATACCCTCGTTGACTGGATTTTAGAGCAGCATTTACCCTTCGATTCCTTATATTATTACGGAGAAAATCGCCCCCTCCATATTAGCTACGGGCCCCAACACAAGCGATCGATTTGGACGTTTACCCCCACGGGACAACCCACCCGCAAAGGAATCCAACATTGGTTAGAAAAAACTTAGAATAGAAAGAACATGCCTGCATCCTAACCTCACACCCCAATATGTACAATTTTGAACGAAAATATCAGCGCCTCAAACAACAATTAGTCGGTGGGTTTGCAGGATTGGGGGGCATTTTCGTGGCGGGAACTTTGTGGTATGCTCTCATCGAGAGATGGTCTTGGACGGAAGCCGCCTACATGACCACCATTACCCTCTCTACCGTCGGATTTTCTGAAGTCAAACCCTTAAGCGATCGCTCTCGTTTGTTTACCGTTGCCCTGATTTTAATGGGCATTTTTATTATTGGTTATATCGCCAACCGCTTTACGGAAGCCATGATTCAAGGTTATTTTCGAGAAGGATTGCGACGAAGACAGCGACGGCGATCGATTGAAATGCTCGAACATCATTACATTCTCTGCGGTTACGGACGAACGGGAAGCCAAATTGCTTTAGAATTCCAAGCAGAACACGTTCCCTTTATCATTATTGACTCTCAAAGCGAAGTCCTCGACGAAGCGCGACAAAAAGGCTATACCGTCATCCAAGGAGATGCCACCCACGATGATTGCCTTTATGCGGCCGGGATCGATCGCGCTGATTGTTTGGTGGCGGCCTTGCAATCCGATGCGGAAAACTTATATACCATTCTCTCGGCTAAGACTTTAAATCCTCGCATTCGTGCCATCGCTCGCGCCAATAGCGAAGAAGCCATTACCAAGTTAGAACGAGCCGGAGCCGATGCGGTGGTTTCTCCCTATATTACCGGCGGGCGGCGCTTGGCGGCGGCTGCGTTGCGTCCCAGCGCCATTGATTTTGTCGATGGGATTATTACCGGGATGAACCGATCGCTCTATTTAGATGAGTTTTTTTTAGATGAAGAACAGTGTCCTCACATTGGGAAAACTTTACGAGAAACGAACTTGCGATCGCATTCAGGCGCTTTAGTTCTCGCCATTCGCCGTCAGGATGGCACCCTGATTGGCGGTCCTACGGGGGATACGCTTTTATATTCGGGAGATTTGTTAATTTGTATGGGAACCGCCGACCAACTGCGCGCCCTCAATCAAATTTTAGGCACTTTGCGGGGATATTGGTCGAGTCCTATTCCCGAAAAACGCAACAAGCGATTGCGCCGACGAATTTAATAATCGTAAATTTTTCTAGCAAAAGAGAGATCGCAACTTTTTCCAAGGTTAGAATAGTGTTGAGAATTCAAGGGAGAGGGGAGAAAGATGAGCGATCGCCAAACTGTAAAAAACTACGATATCATTTTAATTGGCTCGGGTATGGGAGCGCTAACGGTTGCCAGTTTAATGACACAGTTGCGAAATAAGCGCGTATTAGTCTTAGAACGTCATTTTCAACTCGGGGGTTTTACTCAGACCTTCAAGCGCAAGGGATTTCATTGGGATGTGGGACTGCACTACGTCGGACACATGGGAGAGAAAGAAAAATCTCGCCAACTCTTTGATTTTATTACCGGAGGTGGGGTCAAATGGCAGAAAATGCCCGAACCTTTTGAAAAGTTTGTATATCCGGGGTTCAGCTTCGATCTTTATGGCGATCGCCAACGCTATCAACAGGATTTGTGCGATCGCTTTCCCGCAGAAGAAAAAGTCATTAAACGCTATTTTAAAGACCTTACAAAAGGGGGTGTAGCATTATTTCTCCATGCCATGAAAGACAATGGTTCGCTGCCCTATAAACTGATGGCACAGTTGGCAAAATTATGGCATCGAACTTCTCTCGATCTGACGACTCAAGAATATTTAGACCGAAACTTTCGCGATCCTCAATTAAAAGCCTTACTTGTCTCGCAATGGGGAACTTACGGTTTGCCGCCAGAAGAGAGTCCCTTTGCCATTCATGCTACCATTGCCACTCATTATCTCAGTGGGGCTTATTATCCCGTCGGCAGTTCTGAAACCATTGCCCAAAGCGTCAAAGCGATCGTCGAGGAACGGGGCGGTAAAATGTTAGTCAATCGAGAAGTTTCTGAAATTTTGTTGGATGGGAAAGAAGCAGCAGGAGTTCGGGTTCGCAAAGTCAATGAAAAAGAGGAGCATTTTGAAGAATATTATGCCCCCGTTATCATCTCCAATACAGGGGCAGCCAATACTTATCTCAAACTCATTCCGCCAAATTATCCCATTCCTTTCCGCCAGACCATTAAAGACTTTTTAGAAAAATATCCCCCCGCTACTCATATTTCCCTTTATATCGGACTGTCCGACGATCCGCACAAATTAGGTTTTCAAGGGGAAAATCATTGGATTTACGAACAATTGGATCACAATCAAACCTATCGAGATCGCGGTAAATGGGTGGCTGAAAATAATCCCAAACAAGTTTATCTTTCCTTCCCTTCGCTCAAAGACCCAGAAGCAAAAAAACACACCGCAGAAATCATCAGTTTTGCCGATTATGACAGTTTTTCCCAATGGCGAGATGAGTCTTGGATGCACCGAGACGCAGAATACAAAGAATTAAAAGAAAAACTCGCTCGATCGCTCATCGGTTTGGTCGATCGGCATTATCCCGGATTTGCCGATCTCATAGAATATTACGAAGTGTCTACCCCCGTCACCAACGAATATTTTACCGACCACCCCAAAGGCGCGATGTATGGGTTATCTTTTGTTTGCGATCGCTTCAAACCGGAAAATCAGGTTTGGTCTCGCATTAAAACACCTTTACCCGGACTGTATCAAACAGGAAGTGATGTTTACCTTTTCGCGATTATGGGGGCGATGATGGGAGGTGTTTTAACCACCACTCAACTCCCCGACGGACTCTCTCTTCCCGAAGTCTTTAGTCAATGAACAATGAACAATTATCAATGAACAATTATCAATGAACAATTATCAATGAACAATTATCAATGAACAATTATCGGAGGCTGGAAATCTCTTCTTTTTGGTCATCAGTTATTAGTTCGACAACCAATAACCGACAACCAATAACCAACAACCAATAACCAACAACCAATTAGTCTTCTGCTTCGACCCGCAAGCGATTGGTAATCACGATCGCGCCCTCGCCGCTAATGAGAATGGCAGAAATCCAGCGATCGCCGCTTTCATCCGGTGCCGTACCTCGTTTGAACAGTCCCCCAGCTTGCAGCAATTCCAAATCAAACGCCTCGGGGTTAAAATAGCGATCGCTGCTAATTTCCTCTTCAACTGCTGCCCCTAAAAGCAGATCGTTGCCCAATGGCGTTTTCACGATGGCATCAAAATTAAATTGTTCTCCCGGGGCTACGCGATCGGGTAACCTAATTTCAACGTCTGGCGGATTGTCTCCCATGACGATTTCCGTGCGTTCCGAGAGAATCTCTTGACGAACGATCTGTTCTCCCTGCAAGAATTGACGCGATCGCAGTCTCGCTTTCAGGCGCATTTCCCGACCGTTATCCGTGCGGGTTCCGGTAATAAACGTGGTGGTTTCGAGAACGAGACTATCTCCCTGCTGTCGCCAAGATTCTAATTGCGTAAAGTAATTGAGATTGCCATACCGTTCCCACAGGGTTTGCAATTTTTCCGACAGTTGAGAACGGTCTAAATTATCAGAGTTGGTAAAATCCGGACTGTAGAACTGCATTATCTCATCCGGACTGTGACGATTGGCCGCATCTTCAAGGCGAGTTAAAAAACTTTTCAATTCTGAGGGCGTATTGCGAGGATACTGGTCTTGGGCGCGAACGGTTGCCCCCATACCTACAGTTAATCCCAAACTCAATCCCGTTGCTAGTAATACTCGCCAGCCTATTTTTAACATTTTCGTGATTCCATTTGGTTTTTGGCTTCCCACTCGTTCAAAACTGCCCATTGATGATAGGTTGAAATACAGCAATCTTATCCGTTATAACAAAATCTCATCCCCGTGTCCGAAACTTCACCGCGCTTGTCGATCGCCGCTAGCGGAACTGGCGGTCATCTCTTCCCTGCTTTAGCC
>JBFRWJ010000042.1:0-11752 GCA_051439525.1 Spirulina sp.
CGATTCGGCGATCTCATCTCCGAGAATTTCAATAGGAACAATTTTGCTCGTCTCTCCCGCAGCAAAATTTAATGTTATCGTTCCTCCCGTAAAATCCGTTCCCGATGTGGCTGGATTTTGACTTCCTCCCGTTAAAATGATATCTACAGACGAAGCGAAATTAATACTACCAGAACGAGTGACCGTAACCAGATTAGTTGTATTGGTAATATCTCCTTCTACTGTGCTGTAATTGGACGCACTGAAATTGTAGGTCAATAAAGGCGCAGAGTCATCATTATTAATGGTAGAAATAACCGCTCCCGTCGTTGCGATCGCATATCCCGTTCCTGTATTCAAAGTCAAATTTATCGTCTCGTCGGGTTCGTTAGTCGTATCGGCAATGGGAGTTAAAGTTAAGAGAGCTGTAGAAGAATTTGCCGCAAAAACAATGCTTCCCGAACTGTTGGTAAAATTATTCGTTCCCGTTTGTAAATAATCATTTCCCGTTCCAAAACTTGCCGATCCATTGACGGTAAAATTAACGGTTAACGGTGCAGACAGGGGAGAATTCAAACTATCCGTGCGAGTAAATTCATAAACCAATTCCGTCCCGCTATCTTCCAAAACATTTGCAGGTGCAACGCCCACTGTTACCATCGCATCGGCAGGAAGAACGCGAATTTCTACAGTATCGATATCCGTTAATGCACCGCCTTTACCAATATTCCCCAGATCGTCAGTTTGAATTTCAATCTTTGCCGTCCCGATAAAATTCGCATTGGGAGTGAAACGCAGTCCCGCGATCGCATCGTTAATTGCTCCTATTGTTCCCTCAATACTGAAATTACTACTCCCATTGACTCCCCCTACAAAAGCAATCCCG
This sequence comes from Spirulina sp., assembly GCA_051439525.1. Lineage (GTDB taxonomy): Bacteria > Cyanobacteriota > Cyanobacteriia > Cyanobacteriales > Spirulinaceae > CCY15215. The sequence continues at coordinate 866 of JBFRWJ010000042.1, forward strand.
TTGGTTTGTCCGAGGGTTAAAATCCCTCCCGTTGCGGTGAGAGTCGTGCGAAGAAAATCAGCATCGCGATCGCGAATAACAATGCCGTTATTTCCCGTAAATACAAACTCCGTCCCCGTCGCAATTTTCTGCCTTCCCGGCACGAAATTTTCCGGGCGATCGTTAACGGGATTTACCGTTAATTTAACGGCTTTTGGTGCATCTGCATAAATTTTTCCGTCCGATCCATTCCACTGAAATTCTGTATTTCCAGACCAATCATCATCGGGAAAAAAGATGAGTTTTTCAATTTCTGACAGTGAGATTTTCTGTTGTAGTGTAACGTCATTTCCTGCAAATTTTAACGTCCCGCGATCGGGAAGAGATGCGATTTCTAATTCTTCCAACCGCTCTCCATCCGAATCGGAAAAATGGCGGGTAAAATCGCCCATTTTAAAGGCGATCGCGATATCTTCTTCTCCCGTCTTCTCAAATTCTTCAATAACCGGAGCATTATTTCCAGTTTGCCGAACGTCTAAAACAAAGGTTTCGCTAACCTCTCCTCCTCGTCCATCAGAAGCGCTAATTTTGATATCGAGTTCTCCGATATCGCCAATTTCTGGAGTTCCTCGAAAGTTGCCCGTTTTTCCATCAAATTGCAACCAGGGGGGTAGCTTATTTTCCACGCGATAAGTCAACTCGTCCCCGTCTGCGTCGGTAAAATATCGCCCCGCATTCAACTCAAACGATTTGCCAATATTTAAGTTACGATCGGGAATATCTCGAACTATCGGCGGACGATTGGGGATTGTGCTTAAAGTGAGCTGAACGATAAGGTCATTGTAATCGCGATCGCCGCCACCGGGCAAATCTTCAAAAGCAAAAGTATTATCCCCCAATAAACGAATGCGATCGATCCCCTCGGGGTTGGCCGCAACGAAGACAAAATAAGCGATCGGTGCTTCAATGCTTTGATTTCCGGGGTTTTCTGCCAGAAATTCCTCTGGGGTACCATTAGCGATAAAAAATGGTGCCAGGAGTTTTCCTCCCGGAAATCCTCCATTGAGATCGAGGCGATTTCTCACGGCAGCTTCGGCATATCCCGCATCTCCGGGGCGCAAATTGCCAATGCGACCGCTCGGATCGTCAATAACATAAAACCCAAAAGAGTTACGGTAAGCAGCTTCTCCCATAACATTAAAAGAAACTGCGATTTCTCCTTTTTGCGTGCGTAAATCGATTAATTCTTTTTCTCCTTGCAATTCCGTTTCGGGAGGAGGGGGAGTCTCGACGATCGCGCCCTTCACCATCACGTCATTAAAAGCAAAATCGCTGTTTTCTCGGTTCTCCCAGACCAAAACCAAGCGATTTGACGCAATTTCCTCAACTCGTCCGTATTCCTTACCATTGACCGCAACCCCGGCAAAAAATACCGATGACGAAGTTCCGCCTCCCGATAGTTCTGCCAGTACGGTTTCGGTGGTATTATTGGCAACCAAGTAGAATCTGAGGCGATCGCGAGAGTCAAAGGTTAATCGGCGTTGGCGAGAAAGATGGGGAAACGCCGGACGAGAAATTGCAGAGAAAATCACGCGGGCGCGACTTAAGGCCGTTTTGGGATATTCTGAAGATTCTGGCGTAATCCCGTCAATCGTGCCTCGACGGTCATCCACGGTAAAAACGCCAATTTCGTTAACGGATTCTGCCTGATTTTGGGTGAGAGTGAATTCGAGGTGAATGGGTTGACTTTTCCCTTGCGATCGCGCTTGTTGACTGAATTCAACAATGGAATTGAGTTCGGACTCTTTCTTAAACATGAATGGCAGGAAAATTCGGTAAATGCAAGGTTTATCCCTATTTCAAGGGATTCTTCGGGATTTCTGTAGGAAAGGGATGATTTGATTGTAACGAGATTGAGGAAAAAAGTGGGGAATTTTTTTGTGACAAAAGATGTAGATTCCCTTGACAAAATTATCTTAATTCCGTCTCTCTGGGAAGAGCTGAAAGTCAGAACGAAAATAGTAACAAGTCAGAACCAAGTCAGTCAATCTCAGTCTTTAACTCAGTCAACAGCAGATTTTACTGAATAGGTAAAGTGCAAACGAGAGACAGAAATGTCATCGCTTTAGCCCGAATCGAAGTTCATTTAATTTTTCTATAGTGAGATATTAAAAAAATGAAATTCAGAACGGGATAACTTTAAAGCACTTTTATTGTAACAAAATTAAGTAAATGATGAAAAATCGCTGTATTTTTCAATATATCTGGCAGTTTTTTGCCCTCGTCGGTTTCAGTTTTAGTTTAAGTGCGATCGCGGCTTGCCAATCCTCTTCTTTTTTAACAGAGTCAGAAGAAATAACAGAAGGGATAACAACGCGATCGCTGAGATTGGGGTCAGTTCTGGCTTTAGAAGGACAAGAAGAAGCGTTGGGAAATCAGATGAAAGTCGGGCTAGAAGCGGCACTGAAGGGGCAAGAAGTCAAAGGACGCAAAATCGAGATCCTGTTTGAAAATGACTTCTACGAACCCCCCAATGCCATGCTTGCCACGCAAGATCTCATTAACGCCGGGATATTTTTCGCGATCGGTAATGTCGGAACCCCAACCACAAAAGTTACCTTGCCCCTCTTAACAGATCGTGGCGTTCCAGCAGTGGGCTTTTTTACAGGTTCTCACCTTTTACGCTCCGGATCGAGAGAGGAATTAATTGTCAATTACCGAGCGAGTTATACTCGAGAAATAGAAACTGTGGTTCGCAAAGCTACCGATGTAAGTGTCAAACCGGAGGAAATTTGTGCTTACGTGCAGAATGATAGTTATGGAATGGCAGGTTTAGCCGGATTAAAACAAGCTCTCGAACAAGTCAACGCGCCTTCAGAACTCTTAAAAACTTACGAGGCAATTCTCGATTCACAAGAGCGAAATCCCGCAAACGCGATCGCTCCGATTGGTTTGTATACTCGCAACACCCCGGATGTCCTTCCGGGTTACGAATCTTTGAAATCTTGGGAACAAACGGCAAAAACTCAATGCAAATTAGTTATAACAGCAGGTGCGTACAGCAATATCGCTCGTTTTGTGAAACTCTCCCGAGAAAAGGGAGAAAATTGGATTGTTTCCGCACTATCTTTTACGGGAGCAGATAATTTTCAGTTAGATTTGGAAGAATATGGAGTAACGCAAAAGGTTATTATGACTCAAGTTGTCCCTTTGTTACATTCAAACTTGCCAATTGTCAAAGAAGCCAAAAGTAAACTTGCTGATGAGTTTGGTTTCGTTTCCTTAGAAGGATATATCGTGGGAAAAATGACATTAGAAATTCTCAATCAAATCCCCGGAGAACTCAATCGCAAAAACTTTATGGAACAAGTGGCGAGAGCGAAGTTCGATCTCGGAGGAGTAGAAATTGATTTTACGAAAAATGCCAATCAAGGTTCAAACTTAGTGGTGCTAAGTTACCTAACTCCTAGAGGATTTCAGGAATTACGTACTGCTCAATTCAAAAAAATGCTGCCATAGTATTTTCGTTTGGGTTCTGAGAACGCATCTACCGACACAACCTACGAACAGTAGAAAATCGAGAAAAACTTGCCTGTAACTTAGGTTATCTCGATATTAGCTATTGAAAAAAGAAAATTCAGAATAGGGAAAATCAAATGAAAATAGGTCTAGAAGCAGCACTGAAAGGGGATGATTACTTATGAACAAGCAACTAAACTTACAAAAAGACAGCGATCGCATCGCCAATGCAGAAATCGAGATAACCCTCAACTGGCTCGATGAAAGTTTCGAGCGCTTGCTGGCACTCAAAGATCTCCAACAACAAGAGGAAGCGATCGCGCGAGAAGCTGAAAAACTGGGCTTATCCTACAAGTTATATCGCAAGGAATTCGAGCGTTACCAGAATGCGCAAAAATATCTGAACTCTTCTCAAACATCGATTTTACTCAAACCCGTTTCCCTTGTCGATGCCAAAGTTGCCGACTTTGTGGAATGGTTTCAAAATATTTCTTTCGTTAAATTGGCAGCCGTTCTCAGTGAAAGTGCGTTACTTTTTGCCCTGATTTCCTACGCAATTGGCATTCCTCATCGCAATAACCAACGGATTCAAGAAGCGCGACAAGTTTTGTTGGAAGAGTCGGAAAGAAAGTACAGCGAAGCACGCATTGCCGCTCTCAAAGTGCTGCAAGATCGCTGCGCCGGTAATCCAGGACTCGAGGCACCAGAATCCCAGTTAATCGGTGTTAAATTGACGGGCTGTTCTCGTTTATCTTTGAGTTGGAAATTGTTCGGGCAATGGCCGCCGAAATGGATGGTCATGACATCCCTCGATCTGTCCAATTCCCATCTCGCAGAGGCCGATTTAACCGGCTCGGATTTAGAGGGCATCAATTTGCAAGGCAGCAATCTCAAAGCGGCCAATTTAGCAGAAACGAACTTAAAAGAGGCGAATTTGGCAGGGGCGAATTTAGAAGGAGCAAATTTAGCTCGAGCAAATTTAGAAGGGGCAAATTTACAAAACGCAATTCTCGATCGCAGTAATTTCTATGGTGCAAATTTCCAGAATGCCGACTTTAGCGAGGCAAGCTTAGTGGAAGTTAAAGCACTTTGGGCCAATTTCGTCGGAGCCAATTTCTATCGAGCGAATTTACAGGCTGCCAATCTCACGCGCTCTCGCTTACAAGACACGGATTTTTATAAGGCGAACCTACAAGATGCCTTGCTCCGGTTTGCCAATCTGAAAGCTGGAGAGCCTTTGGGTGGAGCTAATTTTCGAGGAGCGGAATTAACCGGGGCAGATTTTCGGGGCGCTCGTTTCTCCTCGGTTTTTCAGATTCAACGCGGGAAGAATTGGGAAAATGCCCGCAAAATCCCGAACTGGAAGCGGAAGATTGCCGTGGCTCGGTTGCCTCGCTTGCGAATTGCCTTGATTAAACCCACCGTCAAACAAACGCTTTTCGAGGCTTATGAATTGGGAATGCGACGAGCGGCTAACCGACGGGTAGAAATTTGGGCGTTTGAGTCTGAGGAGGGGGTCGAACATGAAGCTCGCACGATTCGAGAACTGATTGATTTTGGTATCGATGCGATCGTTCTCACTCCCAAGGATCCCGAACAGTCAATTCCGGCTCTCCAAGAGGCGAATGATGCGGGAATTGCCATTATTACGGTGGATTTCTGTTTCGATCGCCAGATTGCCAAAGATTTAGCCATTGCCTGTTATAACACCGATAGTTACCAGATGGGATACGATTCGGGAGAGGCATTGGTCAAATGGGCAAAGAATCACTTGCGCGATCGCGACCCTCAAACCGAGCGGGGGGACGAGCGATCGATTCGGTTGGGATTGGTGGATGGTGCTGCCTACGATCGCTATTATCCTTATTTACAGGGCGTTCGCGATGCCATCAAGAATTCTGACGTTCCTTTACAGATCGTGGACTCGGTGGGGATCGAGGAGCGAAGCGATATTTCTCGAGTCGCGACCATGCTGAAAAATTTCCCCGATATTGACATTCTTTGGGGAGGCTCGAATTTGGCCACCGAAGTGGCTATTGAAGGGGTCGATCGCCTGAATTTTGAGAATCGCGTTGCTGTTTTCGGCATCTTAGACCTCTCTCGAGATAAAGCGCAAATGCTCCTCGATCCCCATAGTCCGCTTCAGTTAATAATCGATCAAGCCGGGGTGCAAATTGGCTATGATGCTGCCACACTCGCGATCGCCGTGTTGCGAGGAGAGCGACCGGGGGAAGAATACGAGGAGTTTGTTCCCCCCCATCGCTTGCTAACTCAAGATAATAAGGAGGAGGTGCGAGAACTTTTGCGGGAAGTGAATAGTATTGATTAACTGGAATTTTCGACAATAGAATCGCTGATAAATGATAATAAGTTATTTTGATTGAGAACGCGAAGTCCGTATAAACTGGTTAAACTTTCCGTCAATTCATCTTTGAGATCGAGAATGACCAAGAGGGCGCGATCGGGGCTAATCCCCAATGTTCCCCTAAATTTGGAATACTTTTCAATATGTGCTTGGTAGTCTCCGGTTTTGCATTCGATCCACAGGGGTTCGCCTTCAATTAAGAAGAGCATATCTAACTCAAAATCCTCACCAGTTGCGAGGACGATTTGCGAGTTAACGAGAAGCTGATATTGCACTTCTTGCGCGGCTAAAATTTCGACAATTTCCAGTTTGATAAAACGCTCGAACCAGTTGCCGTCAAAGAAGCGCTTGATCCCACCTTCTTTAATGGTATTTGCATAGATGGTTTTGCTATTGCGGTGATAGCGATATTCTTTTAAAAAGGCTCGCTCGAATAAAATTTTCCCAAATTGGGTACAAGCGCCAATTTCTTGAGGAGGACGAGAGGATAAATTCAGGGAAAAACTTTGATTGTCGTGATGATTGCGTTTGATTTGCAGATAAAGGCGTTTGACTAAGTCGTATTTGCGACCGAGAATCAGAGCCATATGATTGAAAACTCGATCTTCTGGGGCGGGTTTGTGATAGTTTTTGACTTCAATATTGCGACTGTTTAGCCATGCGATCGCGCGATCGCATTCCGGGATGACAATTTCTTCGTCTGGAGGATTGACAACTTTCCCATTATTCTTTTGTGCCGGCTTAATTTTAGGCAATAGAGAATTTTCGACAATTTGAGGGTCGGGATCGAGTTGTTTGAGGAGGCGATCGAGTTTTGTGAGGGTTTCTTGCCGTTCTTCTTCTACAATATTTCTCACTCTCAGGACGGATGCTCCCACGGTGATGCCGACGCTAAATCCAGAAAATAGGGCGATCGATTTACTGGCCGGAAAGAGTAATGAGGCTGTAATGCCTATCCCGATACCGACTCCTGCCGCCCAAAGACTATCGATCGCTCTCTCGCGCATGGTTACTTCTGCTCAAACAACTCGATCTATTGTATCGGAGTTTTTGTTATTTGTTGGTGGTTATTTGTTATTGGTTATTTGTTGGAGGATTTTTGTTGTTCTTGCCATCGTTGCGCGGCTAGGGCGATCGCGGGGGGAAAGATGCGATGTTCTTGGATTTGAATGCGGGCGTGCAGGGTATCGGGGGTATCCTCGGGTAAAATGGGAACGACGGCTTGTATGAGTATGGGTCCGCTATCCACTTCGACGCGGGCTAAATGGACGGTACATCCCGTGACTTTCACTCCTGCGGCGAGGGCTTGTTCGACAGCTTTAATTCCGGGGAAACTGGGGAGTAAACTGGGGTGAATATTGATGACGCGATCGCGAAAGGCATCGAGTAGGGTTGGGGTGACAATGCGCATCCAACCTGCCATAATCACCCAATCGACTTGATATTCTTGTAAGGTTTTGACAATAGCGAGATCTAGTTCTTCCCGACTTTTGTAATGTCGATGATTCAAAAGAACGGCGGGAATGCCGAGATTTTTAGCGCGTTTGACGGCTTTGGCTTTAGGTTTATTGTAGATGAGAACGTGTATTTTAGCGTTTAATTGTCCGGAGACTATGGCTTTCGCGATCGCTTCAAAGTTACTCCCGCTTCCCGAAGCTAAAACCCCTAAATTTAGAGTTTGTTCGAGTTTGATTGCCTCTGGGACGATGGGAGGAGAAATTAACACGGGAGTATTTGGGAGTGCGGGTGAAACTGTTTCTAGCATAGGAAATTGAACGAGCTAAGTTTGAGCGATCGCGCTAAGGTTGCAGAAAAAGATCGCGTCCTTTTTTTTAGGAGTAACTGTGATGCCTGAATTACGATACCATAAAGAGTATTTATCGAAAAGATTGTGATGAGCGATCGCACTATTCCATCCCAAAATTTAGGAAGCGTACCACGGGGAACTCCAACGCAAATTGGGGATAATGAGGATGAGGAGACGAAGCGATCGCTAAAACGGGAAAATGAATCAGCGATCGCTCTGGCAAAAGCAGGTTATAATGTAGAACAGAATCCCGATGTCATCGGACGCAAACAACCAGACTACAAAATTGAGAGTAACATTTTTGATTGTTACTCACCAAAAACAGCAAACGCTTATAATATAGTGGATGCAATAGCAAGTAAAATCAATAGCGGACAAGCTGAACGCATTATCCTCAATCTTGGGGATAGTAAAGTTTCTTTAAGAAAACTGCGTCAACAATTGATAGATTTACCAATCTCCAATCTCAAAGAAATTTTGATAATTAAAGATGGTACAATTACATCTTTTTATCCTTTTGATTAATCCAAAAAAAAATGAGGTTGAATAACAAATGTCTCTCTCCTATCAACTTAAACTATCTACAAAAATCGAACCTCTGCAAATTATCGAAACGCTCTCAGATACAATTCATTTTGAGTGGATTGAAAAAGATAGAAAAAAACCAAGAATCTTCACTTCTGGAATGATTCTAGGGGCAGACAAAGTTTCAGAACATACTCAAAATATGATAACTGATGTTTTTGGATTTACTCCTGAGATTGATATTTGGTTTCGTCTCAATACAAACGATCCTGAATACGATCGAGCAAGAAAGCTTTTGCTTTTATCTGTTTTAAATATCTTAGAAAGTTTGCAAGGGGAAGCAGTATTCTTATTTAATTATGAAATTACTCTTTTAGAAAGAATAGAAAATGTTATGATGTTCGATCGCAAGATGAAATCTTGGTTCGAGAGAGGAGAATACAAAATCGATCCGAATTGGAAATGGCTTTTACTATCGTCACCTTTGCTAGACAGTAATGACCCAACAGTTAGAGTTTCAAGTGCTATTCACAATCTTTTAAAAAAAGTAGCAAAATATCAAAACAAAAAGATGCGTCAAATTGCCAGTAAAGCTATAGAAATATACTTGCAAAAATCTGATAATACTCTAGAATTAGAGCCAGATAAATTAGATCCGGCAATTAGAATTGAACAGGGGCTTCATACCCGCTTAAAAGCGAGAGCAAGTCGCGTTGGACAAGCCATGAGTCAATTAGCGAATGCAGCAATAGAAAGATACTTACATCAACAAGAACAATTGATGCAAGTGTAATTAGCGATCGCGCTCCAATCCTTTGCTAAACTTCAAGAAAGAACAGATCAATTTTTAATCAGAAATACGCCAGCGAATGGCTGCGATCGCCAAACAAATTAACCCAAATAAAATACCCATTCCCAACAGAAAGAGAATCCGATCCATAATGGAAGCATGAGCGATAATTGCCGTTTTTAAAAGCAAAGTCCCGGCAGCAGGATCGTCTTGAACTACAGTATTATTGAGTTGAGTTTGCAGAGCATTGAGAGAAGACGCTCTCTCTCCGAGGGTGATGAGTCCTATTAAGATTGTACTGGAAAGCCAAGTCAAACCGAGAAGGAATAAACCGTTACGTCCGCGACGAGGTGCGATCGCGAGAATCAAGAGCGAGAGGAATAAAATCAACCCGTAAGCAAGACGAGGAATTGGCGTAACCGTGGCAAAGAATTGTCGGATTTTGGCAAGGTTGTTATAATCGAGTTCAACATCTTCCTCCGTAATAGTCAGTTGCTCGGAGATGACACCACTGGGGAGTTGAGAAGGATTGAATGGGGATGGATTGATGGGAGGAGGTACGGGAGGATTGCCCGGGGGTAAAAGAGGAGGAGTATTATTACTTTCCGTTGGCAAATTAGGAATATTGAAATCGAGACTTGTCGTAATATCGGTTAAATTAATCGTAAATTCGACCCGATCTTTGCGACCGTGAAAGTAATCAAAATGAGCGTCGAGAACTGTCTCGAACATATTTTGGACGAAATCATCGGGAAGAGATTGCGCGATCGCGATCGCAATTTGGCGATCGCCAGTGACGGGAATATTGGCAACTTGAGGAATCATTTCTTGCAACTTTTCTTGAAAAGCAGAAGCGAGAAATTCATCGTAAGCATTACTCTCATTAAACCAAGTTTTCACGGTTTGAGCGTTGGTAATCTGTTGGACGATCGCCGTGGTGGGTAAGGAGAGAAGTAAAGCGATCGCGAGAATTACAGCAAGGAGAATGGAGAAAAACCAGCGCAATGCTTTCATAGGGTTTCCTTGGCCTGAATGTAACCATACTTGTTTATAATAATGCGCGTTTTCCTAAAAACCCCCGTCGCGATCGTAAAATTTATTGATAATTGCTCCTCAATGGTTAATAATTGATAATGGCTCGTCAATAACCGAACAAATGAACGTATTCGATCGCCTTCGTCTGGGACTTGCTGTCGGTGTTGCCAAAACTGTTACTGCCCTGGTCAAAGGGCTAAAATTAGGAGCGGCTAGCGTGCTTCCGGGGGAAGTTTCTCGACGCATTCACCCTCGTTTGTTACCCTTACTCTTTGAACAGGTCAAACAGGGGGTTATTCTTATTGTCGGGACGAATGGGAAAACAACCACCTCGCTTTTATTGCGAACAATCTTAGAAGATTGCGGTGCAAAAGTAACCCATAATGCGACGGGTGCGAACTTAATTAATGGTTTAATTACTGCACTTTTAGCCGATACGAATTTAATCGGACAACTGAAAACCGATTATGCGATTTTAGAAGTCGATGAAAATGTTTTACCTTTAGTGCTGCGAGATTGTCGTCCTCGCTATATTTTAGGCTTAAATTTGTTTCGCGATCAATTAGATCGTTATGGTGAAGTCGATACCATTAGTTTTCGCTGGCAACAAGCGATCGCTCCCCTGCCTCGAGAGACTGTCGTCGTGCTCAATGCTGACGATCCCACTCTCTCTTATTTAGGACAAAATTTATCCCAAAAAGTTCTCTTTTTTGGTTTAAACGAACCCGATCGCTATCTCGAAGAAATTCCCCATGCTGTCGATTCGATTTACTGTCCCAGTTGCGGTCATCTTTTAGATTATCAAGGGGTTTATCTTTCCCATTTATGCGATTATCATTGCCCCAAGTGTAATTTTAATAAGAGCGA
>JBFRWJ010000043.1:0-6953 GCA_051439525.1 Spirulina sp.
CTGAGTTATTTCGCGCTTAGTTCTCGCTACTGTTGTTCATCGTAATTTTACATTTCTCAGAGTTTTATCAAGACTTTGTGAAATCAGTGGAAATACTTCCATTCTCTCAAAAAAATTCGCTAGTATGAATATAGAGTAATTCAAAAATTACAAGCGCACTACCTACAGAGTTCCTTGTCAACAAGGCTTTAAGCCGTGTAGTTTCGTATCGCTAAATTTTCTTTAGCGAACCAAAAAATGCGATCGCGGATTTTGTCTGCGATCGAAATTGACATTAATTGCGTAGATACAACTAGATTGTTTCTAAGTATTTTTACGGAGGAAATTCTGACTGATGTCTCGAAAGAATACCAAAAGATCTCCATTAAATCAGATGAAATTCATGTCGTGGCTTAAGCAGTTCACGATAATCTGTACGGGATTAGCTGCGATTTTTCTGAGTTTGGCCCAAATCGGTAATATTGCGATCGGTTTGCTCGATTCGAGTAGTCTTCCCCGATCGCCAGAGGAGGAACAACCCCAAAAGTCAGCAGGGAAGAGCGGAGAAAAATCTCATTCCCCTTCGATTATCGTTAGCCCAATCATTCAAGTCGATCCGATTATCAATCCGATTATCGAGGTTAATCCAAGTATCGAAATCAATTCTTCTCCTCCTGTTCTTATCCCAGTTCCGAGTTCTCGCTCAAATCCTAATTTATTGCGAGTAGAAAATCATAATATTTCTACAAACGGAATGGGTCTTTTTTTCGAGGATAATTCCACAGAATGGCAGCGAGAGCGAACGCATCCAAACCCAGTTAATCGCCTAAATTATTACGTTTCTCCCCAACCAACTTATCATTTTGAGACAATTCTACCGACATCCGTTCAATCGCATGAATTGAACTCTTTTATTTTTCCAACAGAGGAGCAAACCGCGATCGAGCAAGTCCTGATAAGTTGGGTTGAATTGACTCCAGAAGTTCATTCTAACTTTTCCGTTGCTGAGTTAGAGCAATCTCAAAAACAAGAAAAAAAAAAGAAAAGCACGTTGAATCTTTTGAACCCAATTTTATTTTGGGTTTACTCTCGGGACTCGGCCTGATTTGGAGAATGGGGCGCAAGTCGAACAGAAAGTAGGACGGCTTTTCTTTTAAAGATGCAAGTTTTGAGATTAAAGTGAAATATCTGTTGTGCTAGAACGTATATTTTAATAGAAAAAATAAACTTGTCTATCGCGCGAATTCAAGGAGATTCGATTACAAAATCTCCTTGTTTTCTTTTTTAACTTTAAAATAAAATCGATTCTGGGGAAGCGATCGCAAACCCTCAACGCTGAGATCTCGATCTTTCCCAAACTAACAGCGATGGTGTAAATTTTGAAGAAAAAATTGTCAATTGGCTTCAAGATTTGCTCTAAAGAGTTCATTGTGCATTGAAGAAGCAAGCGGGCAAGATGCCCGCACCGCACTAAATTGTTGTTAAGTGATAACGGGTGACTGACTCTGTAGCAGCTCGTCTAATGTGCCTTGTGCTTCGAGAGCGTAAAGGTCGTCGCAACCCCCAACATGGCGATCGTCGATAAAAATTTGCGGGAGCGATCGCTTCCCATTGGCACGTTCTGCCATTTCTGCCCGAGCGGCGTTATCGCCATCGATACAGTATTCGGTGAATTCTACCCCCTTTTTTTGTAACAAGGCTTTGGCACGAATACAAAACGGGCAGGTACTCCAAGTGTAAATTTCAACGTTGGCTGTCATGGCTGTTTGAGGAATGTTAAGGATTATTACAATCTTAGCGCAGATCGGAATGGAGGTTATTGAGCGGGAACCGTCCACCAAGCCAAGCCGTAAGCCTGTAGGGGATCGTGGATTTGTCGGCGATAGACGACGCGAATTTTGTAACGTCCGGTGGTAGGAATGGGACAGAAAATATGTTCGCTGCTGTCTACTTGGCTAATGGAGGAACAAACCGCACCGGTAATCCTGTCACTTTCGGCAGGCATGAGGTAGAGATTGAGATCGTTTAAACCCAGATCCTGAAAGTCTTCGCCGACATCGAATAAGTTATTACCATTCTCGTCGTTGAGTTCCACCCGACGATGCCACGTTAGGGTGACGGAAGCAAAATTTCCCCCTTGTAGCGGGGAGGCGATCGCGTAGTCTTGATAATTGCCCACTTCAACGGTGTTATAATCCCAACCGCGAGAAACGACGGCAGCACTAGGGGCGTTCTGACCGCCGCTAAACTGTTGGTAAGCGCGATAAACATTCAAATGTCCCGCCCCGGTTTGAATATCCAAAGGCACTTGAGGATTTTGATAGGCATCGCCATCGAACCAAGTTTGATTGTTCTTATTGAAGAAGGTGCGATCGACCTCCAAGGCTTCATCTTGGATTTTATCGGCAGAATTGAGCAAAACCGCCTTCATCACTTCGCTGCGACGGGAGTCGATACTCCAATTGGGGGCAGCACTGGCAAGCTGGCGATCGCCGAATTCCTGCAAGACTCCCACGGCTCCAGCCACATGAGGGGCGGCAAAACTGGTACCGCGCACTTCCTCGAGCCGACCGTCTAAGTCCCGCACGGAAACATGACTGCCCGGGGCGACCAAGTTAATCGATCGCCTCCCGTCGGTATTAATTTCCCGGAGAATGAGATTGCGCCCGATGCCTTCGGGTAAGGCACTTAAGTTAGAAAAATCTAATTTATCGAATCTGCCATCTCTAACGGTGGAAGCGGCAACATTGACCCCGTTATAATTATCTGTCGGAATGGGAATCCCGCCTCTGCCCTGATTGCCCGCGATAACATAGAGAACATTGTGAATCCGAGCCGACCAATCGATACACTGAGTTAACAGGGCATTGCCATCTAAGACGGCATCAGAGCGGGGATCTCGCCGCAAAGATTCGCCAAAACTAAAATTAATGGCTCGCACGTCGCCACTATTCTGCAAAGCTACGTGTTGGGAGGCGAGGCATTCTTCCGGCTGTCCCGCATCTCGCAAGGATCCCACGGCAGAGGAATACAGGCGCGCTCCAGGCGCCACCCCCGGCACCCGCTTATCGGCAGAGACCATGACCATCGCCACCATAGCCGCGTGAGCGTCAACATGGGTATTGGCGGATGCTTGACCATCGCGATGAAAGACCCCCGCGAGGGAAAGAGCGGGATTATTGGCGGCCGCTTTATCGAGACCGAATTTTCCCGGCCTGCCGACTTCCACTTGTCCGAGGCCGATTTTGCGACCGATCAGATTGTAGGGGGCCTCGTGCAAGGCACGGACGTTAACTCCCTGCTCTCCCATGGTATCTTCCGAGGCATTCGCGGGGGCGGCGATCGCAACGAGAAGGGATAATCCACCCAACAGCCACGCTAATTTTTTGCTCATTCGCACCGTTTCGATAACTGATACCCTCTATTCTAATCTTCCTATTTTTTAAGTTGGATCTCAAAAAATTGTGAAAACAATGTTAAATTGTTGATAATATTACAATTCTTAAAAAAACTTTAGGAGAACGCCGTCATGAGTAAAAAGCCCATTGTTATCGCCCCCTCGATTCTCTCTGCGGACTTCAGCCGTTTGGGAGAGGAAATTGCCGCCGTGGATAAAGCGGGTGCGGATTGGATTCACGTGGATGTGATGGACGGTCGCTTCGTTCCCAACATTACCATCGGTCCGTTAATCGTTAAGGCCATTCGTCCGATTACGCAAAAGACGTTAGATGTACATTTAATGATTGTCGAACCAGAAAAATATGTCGAGGAGTTCGCGAAGGCAGGTGCCGACATTATTTCGGTTCACGCGGAACATAATGCCTCTCCTCACCTCCACCGCACTTTAACTCAGATTCAAGAGTTGGGCAAAAAAGCAGGGGTTGTTTTAAATCCTTCTACGCCCTTAGAGTTGATCGAATACGTGATTGATGTTTGCGATTTAGTCTTGTTAATGAGCGTGAACCCCGGTTTTGGCGGTCAGAGCTTCATTCCGCAAATCACCGAGAAGGTGCGCAAGTTGCGTCAGATGTGCGACGATCGCGGTGTCGATCCTTGGATTGAAGTGGATGGCGGTTTGAAGGTTCACAACACTTGGCAGGTTTTGGAAGCCGGTGCTAATGCGATCGTCGCGGGTTCTGCGGTTTTCAAGGCTCCTGACTATGCAGAAGCGATCGAAGGCATTCGCAATAGCAAGCGTCCCGCACCCGAGCCGGAATTAGTAACCGCTTAAGTTTCAGCACTTTTAGTCGTTAATTGTCCTAGGCAATACTTGACAAATTGTGTTGAGTATTGTCTATTTTTTTCTGGGAATGGTGTAGCCAATTATTGCTTGTTATGGATTGAACATGAAAGCTAGCTTAAATAAAAATCTGCTGCTTCATCATCAGTAAAGAAATTTTCGGCTAAATTTTTGCAACTTTTCTTGACAAAATCGAAATACAGTTTTCTAAATTTTTCATCTGTATTGATTAATAGTCTCCATTTTTCCCAGTAAATATGTCGAAAAACAAAACACACAAAGGCTTGCGGAGGAACTAAATATTTAATAGGAATTCTCAGATCGTTATTACGACCGATATGCAAATGTGAAACAGAATGAATGAGTGGTTCATAAATCGTTTCATCATAATCATATCTTAATGGCGTTACGGATTTCTTTAATTCAGCTTCTGCAAGATCTTGTTCATACTCTTCATAAAATTGATCGCCGCACTCCTCATAAGTTAAATCTATACCATTCAGAAATTCTTCGTATGTCGGAAATTTATATGGCGGCTCATAATAAGCATATCTATACTTGACAATCTTTCTGTTACTTCCTTCACAAGAAAATTGGAAAAAAGCCCGATCTTTAAGAAGTAGATCGTAATCTCGGTTTTCCAAAGCAATTTTATATTCTTGAATGTAGTCATTACTTTGAGAAATTTCAAAAAATTCGGGCGAGAATTTGCTAGGACTAAACGATTGAGGCTTGGTATAATTTTCTGTGTCCAAGAGATCGCCAGCCTTCAACAATTTCTTACTTTTTTCTAAACCAACAGCCAGAGAAGAAGGTGTATTCATTTTTTGAGTACTTTCTCCGAGTCCATCATTCTCCTCAGTTCTTCTTTTGGTATTCCCTTTTTATCAGCTTCATTCATGAGCTCTTGAAATTTTTCACGGATCGCTTTTTTATCCTCATTGACCTTTGCAAGATCTCTTTGTAATATATCCATTTCCTCGATATTTGGATATATGAATTCTAAATTCGGCATTCTTTCTAAAACTTCCTTAATTTCTTCAATTATAAAATTTGTAGATTCTCCTGCTCCTGTAATTGTTAACCATGCTTTTGTACGGGTAATTGCTGTAAATAGCTTATTTCGCTCTATTCTTGAATCCTTGACAACATAGAAAGTATCCATACCTATTAGATAAACCAGAGCAGCTTCATTTCCTTTCGCTTTATAAACTGTAGATAAAGTTATAGCATTACTGACGAAAAAATTCTTACCTGATGAGGCTAACTGAAACGTACTATTCGATTGAATATTTTTCTGTTTAAGTTCATGACTAATATCATCAAAGTACCTTCGAGCACATCTATTATCTATACAGATGATTAAAATATCTTCTGGATTCAACTTATCTTCTTGTATATTTTTCTGAACAGCATCACAAATCCATTGGATTTCATCATCATAGTTTTCGCATACCTGCCACCTAATTAATTGATTTTTCTCCTGATTGGTTGGAATGTCCAAAGGACTATTCCTAAGTGGTCGATGAACAATCATACGATCGCCTTCTTGACAATTACCTTGAAGAATCTCATATCCCAAATCTTCCCAGTGTTCATTATTTTCCAGCATTTGAATAATATGAGAGTTATAAATTCCAAATCCAAGTGCATGAGCAAGAACTAAAATGTCTCGTGGATTGCGATAGCATCTTGGTAAAACAATATCATTATCAAGATCGGGGTATTGTTTTTGTAAGTTAGGCAAATTAATACCATTGTAGTTATATTTTTCATTTTTAAATGTATCAACTGTAGATTGGATTTTTACATCCAATATATTTTGGAGTTCATCATATCCCCAGACAATACAATCATTTTTTACAATTTGACGACATAATTGATAAAATGACGGCTTGAAATCTTGTGCTTCATCTATTAATACATAGTCATAACTTTTCTCAAGAATCCCATTTTTTTGATCGAGTAATAGCTTACATACACAATCAAAAGCATCATCTGAACGAGATTTTGCTTCACGTAAAGTCATGGGTTGAACACCATTATAATGACACGCTTCAGAATATACTCCCGGAATATATGAGCCTCCCCACGCATGACGAATATGAATTCTGTCCCAATTGGGATCGCTATCTTCATGCTGTCTGTAAAACCTAGTGATTAAACGTTTAATATAATCATATAGACTTTTCGTATTAAAAGTATATAATATCCGCGCATTTGGAGAACGTAAATGAATTAATGCCGCTTTCATAGTAAGAACAATCGTTTTTCCTGAACCTGCCAAACCTCTGATTCTTTGAGGCCCTTCTAGCTGAGTCATCGCTGCATATTTTTGATATCGATCGAAATTGGCAATATCCTTTTCTAGAGAAGCTAATATTCTTCCTTTAGTATTGAGATCTTCATCTACTTTTCTAGCTTTGGGTTTTATAATTCCTTTTGCACCGTCTAAGACAGCTATTGTTTCTTTGAGGATTATTGATGATATTGGCTCGGGAGATTTACAGTTATTCAAAAACTTCTTAATTTCAGGATCGCTAACAATTAAACCGTCATTCTCAATTTCCATTCCCTCTATTAACTCTTCTTTTTCTGTATGATTCAAATAAGGAAAATAAAGAATAGCCCCAATCTCTATTGACAATCGATCTCTTGTTTTTCTTATACCTTTTTTTTTAATGATTTTTTACTTGACAAAAATATATATTTCTGAAAACTTTTCATCAATATC
>JBFRWJ010000044.1:0-3269 GCA_051439525.1 Spirulina sp.
CTTTGACGACGCTCGGTGAGGGTAGGGGCCGCGTTTTTTTGCGCGTCTAAGCTGCGAGGCTGACTGGGAAACCCTCGAGCGGTGAGTTTTTCGGCAAGGGTGTCGGGACTCACTTCTGCGGTCTCGTATTCGATGACGGCGACAGCAGCAATGAGGTTAACGGAAGCCGCAACAACGCCAGTATTTTGCTTGAGTTGTCGCTCTACGGCTTTCACGCAGCCGGCACATTTCATACCGCCAACATCTAGGGTTGTCGTCGCGCGCGCGGTTGAGGTGGGCGGGGCTTGAGTGGCAATAGACATCGTTGTTCGCTGAGAGTAGGCGATCGCATTTCTCTTAACTATACCAGTCTTCTCAATCCGTTCTTCACCTTGCTTTTGTTAAGCCTATCTAAAATTTTACTGCCAGTTGGGGAAAGATAGGAATAGGTATCAAGGTTGTTGCTTTTTCTTCGTAGTTTTACTGAGAATTGCAGGATAATCGACATCAAAATTAAGTTATTTTACCTCGGCTTTAACAAGATAGAGAAAATACTGAGAATGCGGCGAGAGAATTTATTTTTTCGCGATCGTATTTTTTTAAATGATGTTAAGCCCCTGTGGGCATCAAAAAAAATAATTGCTAAAATTTGGGGGCATATCTTCTGACAAAAAAAGAGATTTATGACTGAGAGTAGTTTATTTCTACTTTTTGGTGTACTGAACGTATACCTTTAACAAACATAGCAATAACTTCAGTAAATGTACTGAAAAATATCGGAAAATATTGTTAAATAATTTTAATTCAGAGTGAACCATGACTATAGCTAGCAAGCGAATTGTGAAAGAGCGACGCGAGTATAATACTTGGGTCGCGACGGAAACTTTAGAAGATTATTCCCTTCGTTATGCCCCGAAGTCTTTTCGGAAATGGTCTGAGTTTTTAGTAGCCAATACTGCCCTCGGTGGGATTTCTTTTTTGGCTCTCGAAGCGATCGGAGCTTCTTTGATTTTGAGTTATGGATTTGCCAATGCGTTTTGGGCGATTCTGGTAGTGGGTTTAATCATTTTTTTAGCGGGCGTGCCGATTACCTATTACGCGGCAAAATATAACATCGATATGGATTTGCTGACACGGGGAGCGGGATTTGGTTATATTGGTTCGACGATTACGTCTTTAATTTATGCGTCATTTACCTTCATTTTCTTTGCTCTCGAAGCGGCAATTATGGCCCAGGCATTAAAGTTGTATTTTCATCTGCCTTTATCTCTGGGCTATATTTTTTGCTCGGTTATTATTATTCCTTTGGTTTTTTATGGGGTGACATTAATCAATAAATTGCAGTTGTGGACGCAACCCATTTGGTTGATTTTAATGATTTCTCCCTACTGTTTTGTCTTGTATAAAGAACCGGAATCTTTCAATCATTGGCTGAATTTTGCCGGAAATTCCGCGAGTGGTGCGAGTTTAAATCCCTTGTTGTTTGGTGCGGCTGCGACGGTTTCTTTCTCTTTAATCGCTCAGTTGGGAGAGCAAGTCGATTATTTACGTTTTTTACCAGAAAAACAAGCAAATAATCGTTTTAAATGGTGGTTTGCCGTGTTAGCTGCGGGACCCGGTTGGATTATTTTAGGTGTTGCCAAACAGTTAGGAGGAGCATTTTTAGCCTCCCTCGCGATCGCGCATGGAGTGAGCATTACCGATGCCAAAGAACCCGTGCAAATGTATCTTGCCGGATTTGCCGATATGTTTGCTAATCCGGAGGTGGTTTTAGCGGTTGGCATCTTGTTTGTGATTATTTCTCAGATTAAAATTAATGTGACTAATGCCTATGCCGGATCCTTAGCTTGGTCGAATTTTTTCTCCCGTTTAACTCATTCTCATCCCGGACGAGTGGTCTGGTTGGTTTTTAATATCGCGATCGCGCTTTTATTGATGGAGTTGGGGGTTTTTGAAACCTTACAAGCAGTCTTGGGATTGTATTCTAATGTCGCGATCGCTTGGATCGGTGCTCTCGTTGCCGATCTGGTTATTAATAAACCTTTAAAACTCAGTCCCTCTTACATCGAATTCAAACGCGCCTACCTCTACAATATCAATCCTGTCGGCTTTGGTTCGATGGCGATCGCGTCGGTAATTTCCATTTTAGCTTTTGTGGGGATCTTCGGCGTTTATGCACAAGCCTATGCGCCTTTTCTGGCGTTAGGAATTGCTTTTTTGCTCTCTCCCGCGATCGCTTGGCTAACCAAAGGAAAATATTACATCGCCCGAGAAAATCCCCTTCGTCAAACCGTCAATCTGAGTTCTGCCTTGATAACTTGTTCCATCTGCGAACAAGATTACGAAACTGCCGATACTGCCTATTGTCCCATTTATGACGGTCATATTTGCTCCCTCTGTTGTTCTTTGGAAGCGCATTGTCACGATCGCTGTAAAACTCCTACAGAAGATTTCTCCGCTCATCCAATTTTTGCATTTTGGCAAAACAAAATTTCTCCGCAACTCAGCACGAGAATTGCCCGCTTTGCGGGAGCATTTTTGTTTTTATCTGGGACAATTGGTGCTGTATTTGGATTAGTTTTCTATTTCGGAGTCTGGGAATTTTCTCGCTTAGAAGCCAGCGCGATCGCGGTCATTTTTAATCTCTTTTTCGCGATCTATTCCCTAATTTTAGTTTTAGGCAGTTTAGCCTCGTGGTGGTTCGTATTGAGCGAAGAAAGTCGGGAGTTAGCTGAAGAAGAATTAGACGAGCAAAACTTACAACTCCAAGAGGAAATTGAAGAACGACAGCGCGCGCAAAATTCCCTACAAAAATTGACCCACGAGTTAGAAATTCGCGTCAAACAAAGAACGGCAGAACTTTCTGATACCTTGCAAACTTTGCAACAGGCACAAACGCAATTGGTACAAACTGAAAAAATGTCCAGTTTGGGTCAATTAGTTGCTGGGGTTGCTCATGAAATCAATAATCCCGTCAATTTTATTCACGGCAATATTACTCATGCCACGAGGTATGTGGACGATCTCCTCAAACTGATTGAGACTTACGAGACCGAATTTCCCCAGAAAACAGAAATCATTGAAGAAATCGAAGAAGAAATTGACTTCGAGTTTCTCTGTGAAGATTTATCCAAACTGTTGAATTCAATGCAGGTAGGTACCGATCGCATTCGTCAAATCGTGCTGTCCCTGCGGGTCTTTTCTCGCGTAGATGAAGCAGATTGTAAGAAGGTGGATATTCACGAAGGAATTGACAGTACAGTGATGATTTTAGGGAATCGCCTCAAAGC
>JBFRWJ010000045.1:0-8260 GCA_051439525.1 Spirulina sp.
GTTTCTACACCGGGTTCATCACCAGCGATCGCCTTAACAATGTCGATAATCCCAGGGACAATTGTTTTGGCGAGCGCAGCTTGAGGCACCAGTGTTGTGAAGGCTAAGTTGGAAATGTCTCCCGCCAAACTCCATGCCAAACTCGCCCAATCAAAGTTTGTACTGGTGACTGTGGAGGATGTGGTTTCACCTAGATAAAAGGTATCTGCACCCGAACCACCTGTAATGCTGTCGCTGCTCCCTTCACTCAAGTCACCGGTATAGATAACATCTGCATCAGCGCCACCATCAATCGTGTCTGCGCCCTCTCCACCAACTAAAACGTCATTACCAGTACCACCAATGAGCGTATCATTACCCTCATAACCTTTGATCAAGTCGTCGCCTGCACCACCATCGATCGTTTCAGCAATGTAGATGTCTATAGACTTCCTAGCAAGCTCGTTTAGACTACCATCCCCGGTATGCACAAGATTTGTTTGACTCAGACCCAAAATCGTGTCATTGCCACTACCGCCGGTAATTTCGTCATAGTAGTCATAATAGTCATATTCATGATCCCAATCCCAGATTGAATTATTAGACCCGGTATGGTTAAGCAAATTACCTGGGGCAGATGCTACGTTGGGATTGAAGTAAGCACCATTGTTACCCAGTTGATGGCCTCCTCGGTTAGTGAATTCCCATTTGTAGTCACTCCCCCATATAAGCCCTTTGTCAACGCTGTAGGTTGTCACATCTCCCGTATTACCTGAGAGGCTGTAGGGGCCTGAAGCCGCCTCCGCCTCAACCGTCTGCCCATCAATCGTCAAGGTCAGCGAATCATCCTCCGCCCGCAACGCCGCCAACTGAGCATCGGTCATCTCATTCCCCAGCACCAAGTTGGCAAAGATATTGCCCTCATCCCCCGCACTATCCATTGTATTGAGCAGGGCATCAAACGAGTGACCCATTTCTTCGAGAATCACTTCCACCAATTGCTCTTGAGTCGCGTTTGCCAAAAACTCTGCCGAGATGAAAATCCGATCCCACTCTGCTACATAGACACCCTTTGCTCCCTGTAGCTCTTCCCCCGATCGCACCTCAATGCTGGGCAGTCCGCTCGCATCTCCCGAACTCAACTGCTCCGTTAAATTCGTCAACGCCACTCGGTCAACTTCGCTGCCAAACGCTGTGGAGATGAAATCTAACTCAAAGCCACCATTCTGAATGAAACTCAACAGAGCATCTCGTGCTGTTAAAATTGCCGAATCTAAAGACTGTGTAAACGTTGTCCAAACGTGGTTTTGACCCTTGCCCGACATAACTCTTCTGGCTCCTAGAACTCGATTAAGTCCAAGCTAACTTCAATTTTTAGGAGCGTAAATACCCAAAGTGTCACCTTTTGTCATCTATTTTGTCACCTATTTGATTCGTTAACATTCACCACAATCCAGAATCAAAAGCGCTTTTTTTCACCTTCTTTCAACCTATTTTGTCACCTTTTGTCACCCCGATATGGAGAAGAGGGACGGCGATCGCGGGCGAGAATGCTTGAAATGACTGGGATGCAGAGCGAACGCTCGTTTTGTCACCTTTTGTCACCCCAATATCGGGAAGAGGGACGGCGATCGCATTTCCGTTTTGCGATGGCGATCGCATTTCCCTACAATTTTACCGATCCACCCCAATCATCCCGCTTGGTTTGTTCATAGGGCGATTTTGTCTGTTTAAGATTTTCTTCCTTTGCTGCTAAAATATAAACATCGATTAAAAACTCTAAATTGAGAAAAATCGTTCGTTTAATTCCTTCCTTGCCAAAAGACAGTTATCAAATTTCTGTAGGAATTAGCGATCGCAATATCTTAGGACAATGGAAAACTTTAAAGAACTTTTAACATTTACCGAACAATTAATACATGACAACACTTCTTATCATTTAAGCGATTTGCAACGCACTATCTTACTCGTCACTTTTCAGAAAGATAGAAAAAATTATGATGAAATTGCTGAAGAATATGGCTACTCTGTTAAATATATCAAACAACGAGTTGCCCCGGAACTCTGGCAACTGCTTTCCGAAATATTAGACCAAAAAGTCACTAAATCTAATGTTAAAACAATACTACAGGCGCGGATGGGCGATCGAGAAGCCGCGATCGAGCTCCCTTTACCCGTTTCCTCTCCGCTATCGTTCTCGGATGCCCAAAAGGGGACTATCCTCTTAGTTGACGATCGCCCGCAAAATCTGAAATTGTTATCTAATTTGCTCGAAGAACAAGGATATGAAGTGCAACAGGCGATTAGTGGTACAGTTGCTCTGAACGCGATCGCTTTAGCCAAGCCCGATCTCATCCTATTAGATATCGATATGCCAGGGTTAGACGGTTATACAGTTTGTCAAAGACTGAAAGCCAACCCCGACACCCGAGACATTCCCGTCATTTTTATTAGTGCTTTGGATGCAGCATGGGATAAAGTTAAAGCCTTTTCTGTAGGAGGTAGCGACTACGTAACCAAACCCTTTCAAGCACTTGAAGTTTTAGCAAGAGTGGAAAACCAATTAAAAGTTCAACGTTTAACCCAAGAATTAAAAGAGTTGAAAGCAAAAAACGCTCGGTTAGAGCAAGCTCAACAAAAGTGAGAGAAAGACCGCATAATTCCGCTCCAAATACTTCAAACCGAAGATTCAAAATTTATTTCGGCAATTACCTTTGTCCTCTTATTTATGCTACAATGACAGCAGCATTCTTGCAAGGCTGATGGGCAACTCGAACTTGAAAACAATCGTCAAGAAATGTTTGTTTTCAATTTTATTGATAATAACATTTTCATCTTTCTCTCGAGAGAGGGATGTTTCTGCTTCTCTATCGGCAAATTCTATTAAATTTGAGAACTTAACGCGTAAAGATGGGGTTACGGGTTCGGAAATTAGAAATGTCATTCAAGACGATCGCGGACGGATTTGGTTTGGCACTCGATTTAATGGAGTTAATATCTACAATGGTTATGAGATTGAAATCTATCATCACGATCCTGAAAATCCTCGCAGTTTAGCCGGAGATTCGGCATTTTCCGTTTATAAAGATCGCCAAGATACAATTTGGGTGTCCACTCTCGGATCGGGTTTGAGTAAATTCGATCCAGACACAGAAACGTTTACAACCTATCGTCACGATCCAAAGGATCCGACAAGTATTTGGAGTGACTCCGTTCAATTTACCTTTGAAGATAGAGACGGAAACTTCTGGGTAGCCGCAGCAAACGGGTTGGATCGATTGGATCGAGAAACGGGAATTTTTACTCATTTTTCTTTCGATCCGCAGGAAACTGTTGCTCCCAGCAATCAGAATATCAAAATTTTCTATCAGGATCGGCAAGGTAATCTTTGGTTGGGACTTCGTCGGGGAGGACTGCGACGGATCGATCCCAAAACGGGTCGAGTTCTCGATGCTTACGTTCGCGATCCGAACGATCCCCATAGTATTGCCGACAATAATGTTTATGCTATTTTAGAAGATAGCGACGGTACATTTTGGGTGGGAACTTGGCAAGGATTGAATATCTTAGACCGAGAAACTGGCAAATTTACCCATATTAAACCCGACCCGAATAATCCCAAAAGTTTAAGCGATCGCCGCATCTTTGCTTTGCTGGAAGATAGCCAAAGAAATATTTGGGTCGGAACGGGAGTGGGATTAAATAAATACAATCGAGAAACTGGAGAATTTAGCCAATATTTTCACGATCCCAACGATCCTAACAGTTTAGTTCATAATGAAGTGCTTTTCCTCTATGAAGATTCTGCTCAGAATCTTTGGATTAGCACTTTATCAGGAATTAGCAAACTCGATCTCGTCCCTTCTAAGTTTACGTCTTATCAAGCCACATCATCTCCCAATAGTTTGAGCAGCAATGATGTAGAAGCAATTCTTGAAGATAGCCAAGGAAGACTTTGGTTTGGTGCCGAAGAAACCCTGAATCAATGGAATCCGAAAACTCGGACTTTTACCCATTATCAACAACCTGCAAACTCTCCAGATCGATTGGGATATATCGACCATATTTTTGAAGGCGATCGGGGATTATTTTGGCTGGGAACGCACAATGGTTTATTTATATTCGATCCCGCAACAAATGCGTTTAGCCGCTATCAGGAAAATCCCAATTATCCCCTTGGAGAAGAAATTATTCACATTATCCAAGAGCGATCGGGCTATTTATGGTTGAATGTGCGAGGAGTCGGACTAAAACGACTCGATCTCAAAACGGGGATATTCGAGCATTACGATCGCGATCCTGACAATCCAAACAGTATTAGTAACAACTATATTAATCACTTGTATTTAACTTCCGATAATATTTTATGGATAGGAACGGAAGGCGGATTAAATCGATTAGAGATTGATACAAACACGCTTACCCGTTTTTCATTACACCCTGAAGGCAAACAAGGGCGAAATCCTTTCAATGAAATTCAACATATTTATGAAAGTCAAACCGGACTGCTTTGGCTTTCGACACCTTTAGGATTAACCGCTTTTAATCCCACTACTGGCGATCGCGAAAACTATACAACGGGAGACGGTTTGCCGAGCAATTTAGTTTTGTGGACGAATGAAGATCCTGCGGGAAATTTATGGATTGGGACATCAAATGGATTGGCTCAATTCGATCCTCAAACCAAAATCTTTAGCCATTATGATACGACGGATGGATTAACAGGTATTGAGTTATCCAAAGATGCGATCGCGAGTAGTTGGGGAGAGATATTTTTTGTGAGTAAAAATAAAGGCTTAAATTCTTTTTATCCAGATCGATTAAAAAATAATCCCTATGCTCCTCCAGTAATTTTCACAAATTTTCGGCTTTTTAATCGTTCCATTCAAAATTATGGTTCTCACTCGGTTTTGAGAAAACCCATCAATTTATTAAAAACATTAACGCTGGCTCATCACCAATCTGTTTTTACCATAGAGTTTGCTGCTTTAAATTATAAAAAACCAGAAAAAAATCTTTATCAATACAAACTCGAAGGATTTGATAAAGATTGGTCGCCAGTGAGTCCGAAACGTTCTGCGACCTATACCAATCTAGATCCGGGTACTTATATTTTTAAAGTCAAAGGTTCTAATAATGATGGCGTTTGGAATGAAGTCGGCAGATCGTTGCGTATTGTTATTACTCCGCCTTGGTGGGGAACTTGGTGGTTTAGAAGTTTTCTTTTAGTTTCTATGACAGGCATAATTATTGGTGGATATCGGTGGCGCATCCGTGCGATCGAAGCACAAAATTGCCGATTAGAATCTCAAGTCAAAAAGCGTACTGCTGAATTAAAGCGATCGGAACAAAAACTTCTCGTCGCTAAAGAAAAAGCGGAAGTTGCGAACCAAGCTAAAAGTAGATTTATTGCTAATATGAGTCACGAATTAAGAACTCCTTTGAATGCCATTCTGGGTTTTTCACAGATCGTGATGCACTCTCAAGAATTGTCACAAGATAACAAAGATAATCTCAGTATTATTAATCGGAGTGGAGATTATTTATTAACTTTAATTAATAATATTCTAGATTTATCGAAAATAGAAGCGAATAAAATGATACTTAATGAGAGTAACTTCGATCTGTATTTATTGTTAAGTGAAATCGAAAGTTTATTGCATCTTAAAGCAGAAAGTAAAGATCTACAATTATTATTTGAATGCGATGAAACTATCCCAAAATATATTTGCACGGATGAAACAAAACTTCGTCAAGTTTTAATCAATTTGATTAATAATGCGATAAAATTTACGTCTGAAGGTGGGGTATATGTTTCCGTTACTGGCAAACGATCGCGCCTTAATTCCTCCTCAAACAAGATAGAAAATATTGCCGCGATCGGCGATCGCCGTTTATTCTTCGAGGTACGAGATACGGGCTGTGGAATAGCAGAAGCAGAATTAGGGAAATTATTTGAAGCATTTACTCAAACAGAAAGCGGTCAGCAAAAACAAGAAGGGACGGGGTTGGGATTGGCAATTAGTCGTAAATTTGTTCGATTAATGGGAGGTGATATTAAGGTTAAAAGTGAAGTCGGAAGGGGAACGAGTTTTATTTTTGAGATTAAAGCAACGATGGTCGATGCTTCTGAAGTACAAAATAAACCAGCGATTCGTCGCGTTATTGCCTTAAAATCCGGCCAAACTCGCTATAAAATCTTAGTTGTAGACGATCGCCCTTATAATCGCCTCTTATTAATTAGATTATTACAACCATTAGGTTTTGAATTACGAGAAGCCGGCAATGGACGAGAAGCGATTGAACAATGGGAGCAATGGCAACCTCATTTAATCTTTATGGATATGAAAATGCCCGTTATGGATGGTTATGAAGCCACTCAATCTATTAAAGGGACGGTCAAGGGAAATGCCACGGCGATCGTTGCCTTAACTGCCAGTGTTTTAGAGGAAAACAAAGCGGTGGTTTTATCGGCAGGTTGTAATGATTTTATCAGAAAACCCTTTAAAGAATCAGCTATTTTTACAATTATCGCCAAACATTTAGGCGTAGAATATATCTATGAGGAAGAAGAAAAGCAAGCCGAATTTAAAGCCGGAGGAGAGAGGCAGAAATTAACCCATAAAGACTCTGAGAACTTGCAGGGGATGTCACCTCAGTGGTTAAATGAGTTGCACCAAGCCTCCAGTCAACTCAAAGGCAAAAAAGTCATGCAACTCATTCAAGATATTCCACCTGCAAAAGCTGCCTTAGCTGCTAAACTGAAAACATTAGCAGAAAACTATCGATTTGATGAAATAATACGCTTAATTGAATGTTCGGCAACCGAAGGATAGAGAAACCGCGATCGCGAATGCGTTTCGAGATTTGGGGGTTTTTCACTCCACTTTCTTGTACCCCCGAACCTAAATCCCACTTTTCCTGACTTGGCGTTTTCGGGGCTTGCCAATATTTCCTTGGCTTCGGGGCGTTTGCGTTTGACCTTTTTCTTTTCTGGGGTCTCGATCGCTTATCTACCCGTGACTCGAGGAAATTCTCCTCGAGTCTCGAGAATATAATTTTCAATTTGCGCTATTATCGGAGAACAAGAACACAGCGATCGCACTCGCGACATAAAATTTCATATTCTTCCGCTCAAAGATGCTCCAAATGCAGGACACGCCAATGCAGGACACGATGACCACCGACAATATTCGCCTTCGCTCGGAATTTATCAATACCAAGGTAATTGCCAACAACAACGCCAGACAAGTGGGCGTGGTTAAAAACATTTTAGTCGATATCGATCGCCGAGAAGTGGTGGCACTGGGACTGCGAGATAGCATTCTCTCAGTGACGGGAATGCCAAAATATATGTATTTGACGACGATTGAAAAAACCGGAGATGTGATCCTCGTTCCCGATGAAGACGTAATTGAAGATGTTGATGTGGAAGCCTACAGCAATTTGGTGAATTGCGAGGTCATCACGGAATCGGGAGAACTCCTCGGCAGAGTACGAGATTTTCAATTTAACTTAGCAGATGGTCAGCTTGTTTCCATTACGATCGCCTCCATCGGCCTGCCTCAGATTCCCGAACAGGTTCTCAGCACTTACGAACTCCCCGTAGAAGATATTGTCAGTAGCGGCCCCAATCGCATTATCGTTTTTGAAGGGTCAGAAGAACATCTCGTCCAAATTTCTGTGGGTATTTTAGAACGGTTGGGTATTGGCAGTCCCCCTTGGGAAAGAGATGAGGAGGATATGTATTCGACTCCCGTCGTCCGCGAGGTCAATCAACTCCCCACTGGCATCCCCGTGAATCCTCCTCCAAAACGTCGAGAGCAATCGGAACCGGCATGGGATGAAGATGACTGGGAAGAAGCACAACCCAAGAGTCTACCGCGTCGTCAAGCGAAAGCCATGCCCCATCCAGAATACCAAGAAGAGCGCTACGATCGCGAAGAAGAGTCTAACTGGAATGATGCCCCTCGGGAAACTTACGAACAACGGGCCTATGTAGAACCGGAACGGGAATACCAGTACGATGAAGATGTGAAGCGAGATGTTTGGGATGATGACGTGAATCCCAAGGATTATAAGCCGCAAAAGCTCAATATTCCCGAAAAAGCCAAGAAAATGCCGGAATACGAAGATAATTATTAGAGCGGCGATCGCGGACGCAGATATCGAGCGATCGAAGCGGGAGGTTTTTTAAAAACAGCCGCGTTGTTATATTGGTTAAATTGATGTGTGGGTGTGTGGTTTTAACATCTTGAGCGGGCGAAGATGACCAACATGT
>JBFRWJ010000046.1:0-4654 GCA_051439525.1 Spirulina sp.
AGGCGGATTAATGCGGCGATCGCCTCTGGATTTCCCCGTGCGATTTCCCCCAAACTGTACGCCGCAATCTGACGGGGCCGGTTAATTTCAGGCGTTTTGAGAAGGCGGATTAATGCGGCGATCGCCTCTGGATTTCCCGGATCGATTTTCCCCAAACTCTCCGCCGCTCTCCAACGGGTAGATTCATTTTCAGTGGTTTCGAGAATGCGGATTAATGCGGCGATCGCCTCTGGATTTCCCGGATCGATTTCCTCCAAACTATCCGCCGCACTATGGGTATCTTTATTTTCAGTGGTTTCGAGAATGCGGATTAATGCGGCGATCGCTTCTGGATTTCCCGGATCGATTTTCCCCAAACTCTCCGCAGCTCTCCAACAGATAGATTCATTTGGGCAATGGTCAAGAATCGCAATCAGTTCTAAAATAGCCTGTGGTCGAATCGTCTCTAGGATAATCTCCCTTGCTCCTTCTTGACTCGGATCGAGAAAAGTTCGCCATTCCTGCTTGTTCTCATTAAAATAACCAAACCCCAACCTCACCACCTGTCGAACAATCTCAGCAGCCAGAGCACACGCCTTAAACTCATTAATCGCAGAAGCAGCTAGAAAATAGGCTTGATATTCATAAAAACCTATACCATTATGATGTTCTAATTGTGTAACTCCATCTTTAAACTCAACCAAAGCCCGAATAAACCCCTCCTTCTCCTCATCCCCAATATCCTCACGCCCCAACCATAACAAAATCACCTGCTTCCACTGCTTCTCAAAAATCCGATACCGCTTCCCCTCCACCGGACGATCGCAATGATTCTTCGGTAAAAAATAATCCCAATCCTCCACCGCCAACGCCGCAAAATACTCCTGAAACGTGGCATGATAAAAGGCATAGACCGGATATTCGGGTTCATCCGCATCCCGTCCCACCTCATTCAACCACCCCAACTGCAACGCCTTCTCAAACAAGGGTGGGGATAAATATTGACCCACCAAGGGACGAGTCAACCGAAACCTTGTCCGCGTCCCATCTAACGCCCCTTTCGCCAACTCTCCTAACCCTGCATCTAACGCCGTCCTTTCCGCCTCCGTCACGGGAAACGCCTTCCGTTTCCACCCATAGAGATAGTCCACAAACCGTTGATATAACTTCGCCTTCGTGTCCGGTAAATCCCCCTCTCGCAGTTCCCAAACCGCACATAATAAAGTTAAGCGGAGAGGATTGCGAGAAGAGTCCTTAATGCTTTCCTTTCCCGGAGTTTGCAAAACCGACCATAAGTCCATTTGGGGGGGGTGACACTGAAACCACCGTTGAATAAACCCCTGCATCTGTTCATCCTGAAACGGTTGGGTGAGATAGGTTTTAAACCCCTGTAACTGCACCGGATTCCCTTGCCAAACATTCAACCGACAAGAGACAATACACCGGGATCGTGTCACCCAACCTTGGAGAGAGAGCCTCTCCCTCGCGGTTTGACTCATCTCATCCAAGCCATCCAAGATTAACCAGACTGCACCCCGCTCAAATTTCTGCTTCCAGTCCTTCTTAAACCCCTCTCTCGCAAACTTTAGCGCCTGTTCGAGCCAAATTCGATCTAAATAGTCCTGTAAGCCCGCCTCGCGCAAATCTCCCAGAGACACCCAAATCACCAGATCGTCCGTTGTTTGTAATAACCAAAAGGCTAACTTTTGTAATAAAGTGGTTTTTCCCGCCCCCGGTTCCCCAATAATGGCAATTTGTCGGCGATCGCACTTCTTGACTTCTTGGAGAAATTCCCGATACTCAAAGCGTTTTTCGATCGCCTGTCGGGTGTAAAGTTGCGATCCCAGTTCGGCATTTTCTGCATCCTCTGGTTTTTCCGGTTTCCGACTGGGTTGGACTAAAGCCAAATCGATAAACAAATCATCTTGAAATAAATTGCGATTTAATGCTGGCGGGAAAAGAGAATTACTGCTTAACTGGGTTTGCTTGGGTAACATATTGCGACAAACTTCTTGCCATTGCGCGATCGCATATTCCACCTCAAAACCCGCGATCTCCCGATTAACCAAGCCTTTCAGTTGCTCATACCCGGTTTGGTAACTCTCCACAATCAGAATAATGCTCCCTTTTTCCAAGGCGATCGAGAGGGTTTCATCCTTGAAGCGTTTTTGCAAGTATTTGGTAATTTGTGCTTGTTTTCGTTGCGCCTTCTCAAATTCCCCCTTGAGTCCTAAAATGCAGCGTTTTAGGGTGTTTGGAGTGGGTTCGGATTTGGGTTGAGGAAGTTCCCCAAACGCTTCTTTCCATGCGTCTCGAATAACCTGTAAATTTTCTTCTTTTGAAGCCGTTTCATGTTTGAGAAAGAGGGAAAACTGCCAAAATCCCTGATTCTTCGCTGATGGATGTTCTTGTAAAATCTCCAAATCTCGAAGACAATCTAAAGCATTTTGGATCGTTACCTCTCTCGCTTTTTCCGAGATTGTGGTGTTTCGATAAGTTTCTAATAAAACCCCTAAATCCTTCTTCGTAATCCCCTTTTCTATCGGTTTACGTTGTCCATTGCGCTGTTTTTGTTCAACAATTCCAGAAACTCTTAACTCATTTTCCTTCACCCACTCCAGCTTAAACTGAGCCTTAAGTTCTTTATCTGGGGAAATCTCGATCTCCCCATCTGCAAGTGCAAGCAATGACGCAACGAAATCGAGACGATCTTGTAAATCATCAGCACTTTCACCATAGTTACGGCTTTTTTTAAAGGATTTCCCCGATTTTCCCACCATAACAGCACTCGCCTAAGATTTCTGCTGGCTTGGGGAAACTTGCACAAACGACCGATTTGCCCAAACCAGCTATGGCAATTATAGCAAAGGTTTCAGGGATTCCTCTCTGAGTTTGCTTTGTGCTAAACCCAAAAAAACACTGACCTCAAAGACATTAAAGAGGTGAGTGATGGACAGCCAACAAGATAAAATCAAACAGCGTGAAGCGTTAGAAAATGCTTACACCAATTTTGTCGAACCTCATATCAATCAATTTATTGCCATTGACTCAAAACCTATCCCCTCCAATCCTGTCATTTTGAGCGGTTTTTATTGTGCGTCGGGATGGTTGTTAGTGACATTATTCTACTGTTTGGGGATGCGCTGGCGGTGGATGATGTCAAGATCCAAAGAAAAGCCAACATTTAGAGACTATTCATGAGAATGGGTTTGGAGTTAGCGATCGCTCGTCAAATCGTCACCGAAAAACACGGCGGCGCGATCGCTTGTCATTCAGAATTGGGTCAAGGGACAGAATTTATCATTTCTTTACTTGTGGGTTAGAATGACTATCGAAATAGTAACACCGGAAGATTAATGCTGCGAAGAATTTGGGTCGTCGTGCTACCGATAACGAGATGGCGAATGCGTTTGTGTCCATAGGCTCCCATCATCAGTAAATCGATATTATTGTTTTCCGCATACTGCGCGATCGCAACTTCTGGATGCCCTTCAATGATGCGACATATCGGTTTAAATCCGCCGACTTGTGCCTTGTGTTGAGCTTCATCAATGCGAGCGATCGCTGTTTCCTCTTCCAAGCTCTTGGCAACTGTTATAATATGGAGTTCTAACGCTTTAAAGACTGGCGAATCAATGACAAATTGTAGCATTTTTTGACAGCTAGAACTGCCATCATAAGCCAGTAATAAGCGTTCGGGAGACGTAAATTTTTCCGATGTCACCAAACAAGGCTTGTAACTCGCACGAATAATTCGTTCTACATTACTGCCCAAATGTCCGGCAGCAAATTCAGAGGTTTCTCCCCGTTTGCCTAAGATCATTAAATCCGCATCGGCTTCTAGGCGATCCAAATAATCAACTAAATAACCGGTTTCATGAATGAGGTTAATGTCCTCTATGCCATTCCTCGTTAATATCTGTTCGGCATCTTGTAAAATGAGCTGGGCTTGTTCGTGGTCTAATTTGGCTTTTTCATGTTCTAAAGCCGCCAATTGATTCAGGAGTGCTTGAGATGCCCCCGCCTGCAAACTCCCGCTAAAATTTCTGGCTTCTACAGCCGCTTTTTTGCGTGCGTCTGTGACATAAAGAACATCTACGGTTGCGCCTAAGCGAATGGCTACCCAAGCGGCATATTCGTAGCTGCTGTGGGAAAACATAGAGCCATCGGTACATAATAAAATTCGTTTCACGATTCTCGCTCTCCATTAATGACTTGACATTTTTTCTAATGCTTTGGGATCGTTGTGAATGGCTAATTTATCGAGCAAAGCTGCACTGGCTTCATTCAATCCTACTAATTCTACATCGGCCCCAGTCCGACGAAATTTAAGAACGATTTGGTCGATCGCGCCAACGGCAGATTGATCCCAAATATGAGCATGGGTAAAGTCTAGTGTGATTTTTTCCCTCTCTTCGTGAAAGTCAAATTGTTCGAGAAGATCGTCGATCGCGACAAAGAAAATTTGTCCTCCAATACTATAAATTCGATGCAATCCATCCTCGCTGAGAAGGCGATCGACAAAGACGACTTTGGCAATTTTGCGGGAAAAGAATACCGTACTTAAGGCAATCCCCACCACAACACCTATGGCTAAAT
This sequence comes from Spirulina sp., assembly GCA_051439525.1. Taxonomy (GTDB): domain Bacteria; phylum Cyanobacteriota; class Cyanobacteriia; order Cyanobacteriales; family Spirulinaceae; genus CCY15215. The sequence continues at coordinate 4,579 of JBFRWJ010000046.1, forward strand.
TATGACTGAAAATCGTCACCGCTACCGTCGTTACCATTGCCGCCGTTTCACTGCGCGGGATTTTTTGGACTTGAGT
>JBFRWJ010000047.1:0-8206 GCA_051439525.1 Spirulina sp.
ATCGAAGAACGATTTGTGTCCATTCGCATTATAGATAATGGCATTGGCATGACTCAACAACAACAAGAACAAATTCGTCAATCTTTTTCGGTGGAAAGACGAGCAGCCAAGGAGACAAGTTTAGCAGTCAGCTACCAAATCATCACGTCCAAACATGGGGGAAGATTTAATTTCCAATCCCAATTGGGAGAAGGCAGCGAGTTTGAAATTATCCTCCCCTTGCTTCAGTAATCCATTAATAATGAAAGGGAATAAAAATGAGAGGGAGTAGAGCGATCGCGAATCCACTCCAGTCTACCCAGTCTAACGCTTCTTTCTCATCGGGTTCTGATAATAGCGCATCGACCCTTTCTTGCAGGCGATCGCGAGGACAAAGGCGATTAAATTCTGCGGTTAAACTGGCAAATTTTGGGAAAGAGGCACTCACGGTCAATAACAGGGATTCTGCTAATACTAACCCATCAACTTGTTGACGCGCTCGGCGATCGGCGCGTAATTCGCGCAACGCTAAAAGTTCTTGCCACAATATTTCTGTATTGGGCACCCAAGAAGTAATGCGTCGCAACCATCCCAACCAGAAGAAAAGAAAAGTATCGCGATAATAAACGTGTGCTTGTTCGTGGCTTAAAACCGCTTGTAAATGCTCTGGGTCGAGATTTTCTAATAGCCCTTGACTAACGACTAATTCGGGCTTGAGAAAGCCAATTTGAGCGCTATATAACCCTGCATCTTCTAATAAGCGTGCCGGGATAGTTTGTTGCTCGATTGGCAAAGAAATCTGAGGATAAGAACGAATGGTTTTCAGAGAATTGAGCCCGTCTGCCAATAGTTTCCAACCCGAGAAGAATGCGAAAACCAGATAAGCGATCGCGAGATAATAACTCAATCTTCCCGTTTCCATGCCGATCATTTGCCCGCGATCGCCCATACAAACAATAGCAATAGCGGTCATTAATAATAGTAAGGGGGGAAGCAGGAAAGCCAATAAAGCCGCGTGCCAGCGATTGTGCCAAGTTTCAGCACTTCCTCGCCAACTCAAACGCAAAGCGATCGCGCCACTCAGGGCAATAACAATCAGGAATAAGTGCATTACTTTTCCTCCTCTCTCTTTTTGCGAATCGCACGCAAGCGAGACGCAATGGCTTCGATTTGTTCGACGCTTCCGGCATCGAGACTATCAGCAAAAGCCGCAACAATATCGGGGTTGCTGACAGCCAGAAAATTATTGAGGCGATCGTAAGAATGTAAGACGGTCGCTTCTCGACAGGAGACCAATGGCGTCCAATAAAATGCCCGGCCTTTCTTTTCGCTTTTGACCCAGCCTTTCTTTTCCAAACGATTGAGAACGGTGGTCACGGACGTGTAGGCCAGTTCGCGATCGGGGTCGCTTAAAATGCGCTCGTGAACATCTTTAACCGTAGCACAGTTCAAGTCCCAGAGAATTTGCAAGATTTCTTGTTCTAGGGGACCCAGAGAAAGTTTTTTCGGACGGCGATCGGGCAGTGGAGCCATTTCAATGAACAATGAACGATTATCAATTATCAATTATCAATGAATTCTCCCTAATTATCAAGGTTTACTCGCTCTCTATTACCCATTACCCACTACCCATTACCCCCTACCCATTACCCATTACCGATTTATAAGAATTGTTGCAAAACTTCGACGGTTCTTTCTCCAGTTTTCGCCCAACTAAATTCGCTGGCACGCAATAAGCCTAATTGCCTTAAATTGTCCCTGATGGCGGGATCTGAAACCATTGTATTCATGGCGATCGCGATTTCTTCAGTATTATAGGGATCGACTAACAGGGCGGCTTCTCCGGTCACTTCGGGAAGAGAAGAAATATTGGCAGTAATCGCGGGGGTTCCGCAGGCCATCGCTTCTAAAAGAGGAAGACCAAAACCTTCCCAAAGTGAGGGGAAAACGAGAGCGATCGCGCCGTTGAGCAAGATTGGCAATTTTTCGTAGGGGACGTATTCCATAAATTTAACTTCTTCGCGCACGTCTAATTCCCGTGCCAGTTCTTGCCAACGGGGGGTATACCGTTCGTCTGTCGGACCTGCCAGCCACAGTTCGTAATCTTTACAGTGAGGAAGAGCTGCAAAGGCTTTCAGGAGGCGTTCGATATTTTTGTAAGGGTCTTGTCGTCCCAGATAGAGGAAATAAGGGCGACCTCGCCTCGGAATGAGTTCGAGGGGGCGAAAATGATGGCGATCGTAAGCGAGGGGAATGGGAGTAATTTTGCTGGCCGAAATATCGCAAAAATCAATCAGATCGTTGGCCGTCGCGACGGAATTACAGACAATATGTCTAGCTTGATTAACAACTTTAGGTAAGGCATAACGGTGGTAATAACTAAGGCGAGATTTCCGATTGGGGAAACGCAAGGGGATCAGATCGTGAACCATGACGATGAAGCGACACCGACTGTAAAGCGGGGCTTCTGGGACAGGGGAAAAGAGAAGGCGCGATCGCAGTTTTCGATAAATGGCAGGCAGGCGAAATTGCGTCCACAACAATCGTAAAATATGACCTCGCGTTCCATATTCCGGGGTTAAATAACCCGGAATGGGATAGAGATCGTATCCCGGAATTTCTTCGGCACTCAAAAGAATCGGCTCGAGGGGTTTTAAATAGGGGTAAAGATTACGAGCGTAGTTTGTGATTCCTGTTGGCTTAGAAAAGAGAAATGATAGATTAACCAGCACGAATGCTTATTCCTCTCGAACGGTTGTTTTATCGTACAGCATATCAATACTTTACAGAAATTTAGAGGCATTGCAATGCTTCTTTCGTTCTGTTCTTCTTTTATACTGAGAGGCAGAAAAGGCGATCGCATAGCAGTCCTTGCGCAACATTGCCAAGTTTTGTTTGACGCTATCCCTTGACGTAGTTTTGAGGAAAACACAGATGAAATGTCCGGTTTGCAGAACAAGCGAGTTAACATCCGTTAATTTGGAAGAATATCTTCAAGCTCAAACCTGTCCTCAATGTGAAGGCAATTGGATTTCTGCGGAAGATTATCAACAGTGGTTAGATAAACATGGTGAAACTTTACCGCAAAAAGAGCCAGAAATCTCTTTCGATCTGAAAGACAATACAAAAGCAAAGTTATGTCCCCAATGCCAGCGAATTTTAATTAAATATAAAGTCGGTCATGGGGTTGATTTCTTTTTGGATCATTGCAGTAGTTGTAATGGGGTTTGGTTCGATAAGAATGAATGGAAGGCTTTGAAAGAGCGCAATTTACACGATGAAGTTCATTATATATTTACAAAATCGTGGCAAAAGAAGATTCGTGATGAAGAAGTTCGAGAAATGTTAGATTCTATGTATGTTACTAAGTTTGGCAAAGAAACTTATGAGGAAGCAAAACGTATTCGTGCTTGGTTGGAGGAACAACCCGAAACCATGACGTTACTTGCTTTTTTAGGTGACGAGAATCCTTATGAATTGTAGTTGGTTATTTTTTGTTTTTTGTTTGTTGTTAGTTTCCAGTTCAAAGATCGAGAACTAATAACTAAGAACCTTGGATCAAAATTCATAATCTACTGCCAAAACTTCGGCAACAATGGGTTTAATCAGATTTTTGATGATATCTTGGTGGAAAGGGTGGGGTTGATAGGTTTCTAAACCCGCACGATCGCGAAATCTAACGACTAAACCATGAGTATAACCTCGGGCGCGATCGCTGAAGTTTTCTCCGCAGGATAGATCCACGATAGAAGGGATTTTCCCTTGCATATCTTGTAAGGCTGCGATCGCGGTTGCGATCGCTTCTGAGGAGGCGCTTTCTTGCCATTTAAACAGGACGATATGTTCGATCATTCTGGTACTGGTTTGCAGTTGCTCGATTATTTTATCTTAAAATGGGAGTTTAAGGAAATGCGATCGCGCTTTAATGCTAACTCATGCTCGAGAAACTGCTATGATAAGGTTGAATTGACAATGAGAGGAATCGAGAAATGCAAACCTTTGAAGTGATGGGAACGGTCAATGAAAATGGGGAGTTGTTTTTGAGCGATCGCTTGGAAATTTCTGCCCCTTGTCAGGTTAAAGTGATTGTTCTCGTTCCTGAAGAACCCGAGCTAGATCCTGATGATACGCCAGTTGAGGAAATTAAGGCAAGTTTGAGAAGAGCATTACAGGATGTAAAAGAAGGAAGAACAATGCCTTTAGAGAAAATGTGGGATGGTATTGATGCAGAGTAATTTTTTTGGACTAGAGGTTATTGGTTTACTCCAAATTTTCCCCAATTGTTACTCGATAGGAAATTGGCTGAAGAATTAATCGATCCTGTAGAATTTTTTCTGCTGGATTTTGTATTTCTAGAACAATTTTAGGCTTGTTTTTAATATCTACTACCTTATAAATCCAATAAGCTGAACCCAATTTTTTTGCAGTATTGAGTTCATTTTCAGTTAAATAGAATCCTAAAATATTCAATTTACTTGTTTTGACCTCAATATATTTTTCCCGCCCGTATAAATCAAAAGATAGGACATCATAACCAGCAGCAACATTGTCTCTAGCAATCCATTTGACGCGCTCGGCTAAATGTTTTAATTTGTGTTTTATTAGGAGTTTCTTTTCATATTCAAAAACAAAATTTTCTCCTTGTTCACCAAGTTCAGCAGCTTCTTTTTGTTTCTTAGAGAATTCTTGCGGAGTAACTATTGTGCTATCTCCCAAAATTTCTTTGCCTATACTTTCAGATTCAGATTCATTGACAAATTTTATGCCTAATTCTGTAATCCTCCATATTCCTCTATGCTCGTTGCTAATAAATCCTTTTTTAAACAAATCATTTCTTGCCCATTGAATCATATTATACCATTTTGAACGCATTTTTTTGTGATATGCTTCATAATACTGAGCATTTCTTTCTTCTTCTGATAAATGAAAATGATCTGCTAATGCTTCAGGAATTGTTTGTCCGTTTTCATTTATTTCTGAAGGTTTAGAAGCTCCTCCTCTACGGATGAGTTCTTGCAATAAAGGAGTTTGAATTTCCTTATATTTTGGAAACATTACGGAAGTTCTCCTATTTGAACATATTACCTCATTAATGCTTGAAAACCAGCTTGAACAAAATGTCTGTCAAATGTTAGAGCCATAGTAATATTATTCTGTTTCATAACAACAAATGAATTAACAATCGACCAAACCCCATGACTTATCTTGATGTTGGCAATACAATGTTAATGCCTGCTCAAACAAATCTGAAGTTAAGCGAACAACTTCAATTTCATCCGAGTCTAGAAATGTTTCAATCAATGCGATCGCTTGATTTTTGTGAGTGCTTGATAAAGCATTGCCAACTTCTAGGAAAATTGCATCAGTTGTAATCAAAGGATTGCGATTATATTGTTCTGATAATTCTATTGCTTTCTGATGATATTGGTCGCGCTCATTCAGCAAACCGACAATAAATAGCGTATCTACAAAAATCTTATTCCTCATCTAGACCTCTCCCTAAATTGGTAGCAACTTGAATCGAGAAATCTTCAGGAGCATCAATTTTAATCTCTCGTAATTTCTCCATAACACTGGGTTGACGAGGAATGTCTTCTGAGTTGCTTAACTGTTCGATCATTGCATAGACGCGATCGCGTTGTTCTTCAGTTAAGCGTTTTAATTTTTCTTGAATTTTTTCTGTAGTTGTCATAGCTAATTCTCTAAATTGGTAAATACGAGTCGATTCCACTCGATTTTAATTTCTTCAATACTGCGTCCCATTGCTGGAATCTTTAATTGATTTTTAGCAATAGTGCTTTGAAATAATTCTAGCATATCATCGGATAAACTCGGCTGACTTTCAGCAATTCTTAAACGTAAAGTTCTAATCGAGACAACACTCCATCGCGCCCCAAAGACGCGATCGCAATGCTTCAGGTCACTCTTTGAAGATAAGCATATTCAGTATTCTCTAGAATTTCTGCAATCTCATGGAATTTCTTCAGAGAGTAACTTTGTTGTAAATATTCATCTTTTGAAGGCGCTTCTCCGAGTTTTGCCATTAGATTTTTGCTCTCTTCCACAATTTCTTCTTTAAAGAAATCAATCAATCTTTGTCTATTCGTTATTTTTCCTTTATTCAAATCAACCGCTTCGATTTCGCGTTCTTCTCCATCCAGTTCGATTTTTGTTTTGTGAGAGTGACCGATTTCTACAAAATCTGACTCGATCAATCTTAACCAAAACTCTTCAGAGAGTTCAACGGTAACAGATGGTTCGCCATTCTGGGTGTAAAAGGCAATATCTAATGACATTATTCTAGCACCTCCGTTTCAGATTTTAAGAAATGTCTCCTTTGGGATCGTTACCCGTAGTTCTTTGACATTGAATTCCTTCTTCACGAAGTCTTTTGATTAACCACCCAATCATATTTTTATGGATGAGTAGTTTGTCCCTCAATTTATCTTCATCAGTTCGATCTGTCATTATAAAATTTTAATGTTTTGCAAAACTTATATCTAGCATACTACATTTTTTTAACTCGTAACTCTTGTAACAATTCCTTTACAATAAAATAAACAAAATTAAGGTTCTATTGTAGGAGAGCAGTCTAACCGATGTTACAACAATATCGCCAACACGCCGAAGAACGAGCAAAATTGGGCATTCCCCCCTTACCCTTGAATGCCGTGCAAACCTCAGCACTCTGCGAAATGCTGAAAAATCCCCCCGAAGCCGAAAAAGAAGAACTATTAATGTTGTTGCGCGATCGCATCCCCCCTGGGGTAGACGAAGCCGCTTACGTGAAAGCCGGATTCCTCACGGGTATCGCCAAAGGAGAGATCGAATGTCCCCTCATCTCCAAACAGGGGGCGATCGACCTCCTAGGAACTATGGTGGGGGGTTATAACGTACAATCTTTGGTAGAACTCCTCAAATCTCGCGACGAAACCCTTGCCGCAGAAGCCGCTACCGCCCTCAGCAAGACTCTTTTGGTCTTCGATGCCTTCAACGACGTTTTGCACCTCTCGGAGACCAATCCCTACGCCAAACAAGTCATCGATGCTTGGGTAAATGGGGCATGGTTTATCAATAAGCCCAAAGTTCCCGAAACCATCACCGTTACTGTCTTTAAAGTCCCCGGTGAAACCAACACCGACGACCTTTCCCCCGCCCCTCACGCCACCACCCGCCCGGATATTCCCCTGCACGCCCTCGCCATGTTAGAGTCGCGGATGCCGGAAGGACTGCAAACCCTTGCAGATTTAAAGGAAAAAGGTCATCCCGTCGCCTATGTTGGCGATGTCGTGGGTACCGGTTCCTCCCGTAAATCTGCAATCAACTCCCTGCTTTGGCATATCGGCGAAGATATCCCCTTTATTCCCAATAAACGGGCAGGGGGCTATATTTTAGGTGGCAAAATTGCCCCGATTTTCTTCAATACCGGGGAAGATTCCGGGGCATTTCCCATTGAATGCGATGTCACCCAAATGAACACGGGAGATGTCATTACCATTCATCCCTACAAAGGTGAAATGACCAACGAAGCCGGCGAAGTTATCTCCACCTTTACCCTTAAACCCGAAACCATTCTCGATGAAGTCCGGGCGGGAGGACGCATTCCCCTCCTCATCGGACGGGGACTGACGGATAAAACCCGCGAGGCATTGGGTTTAGAACCCACCACCCTTTTTGTCCGTCCGACTCCCCCAGAAGATACCGGCAAGGGCTTTACTTTAGCACAGAAAATGGTGGGGAAAGCCTGCGGGTTGCCGGGAGTGCGATCGGGGACTTCCTGCGAACCGATTATGACCACCGTCGGCTCCCAAGATACCACGGGGCCGATGACCCGGGACGAATTGAAAGAACTCGCTTGCTTGGGTTTCAGTGCCGATCTCACCCTGCAAACCTTCTGTCACACCGCCGCCTACCCCAAACCCGTCGATATTGCAACTCACAAAACCCTCCCGGATTTCTTTGCCACCCGAGGGGGTGTCGCATTGCGTCCGGGAGATGGTATCATTCACTCCTGGTTAAATCGGATGCTGTTACCCGATACCATCGGCACCGGAGGAGATTCCCATACCCGTTTCCCCTTGGGCATTTCCTTCCCCGCAGGCTCCGGTTTGGTGGCGTTTGCGGCGGCGTTGGGGGTCATGCCTTTGGATATGCCGGAATCGGTTTTAGTGCGCTTCAGTGGGGAATTACAGCCCGGCGTAACCCTGCGGGATATTGTCAATGCCAT
>JBFRWJ010000048.1:0-5741 GCA_051439525.1 Spirulina sp.
AGCATATCCTTGTTGATCGCGAACAATTGCACCAATATTGTTTTTTGCTTCATTTTGGAAGTCAATGTAGGCCTCTCCCAATAAAGATGGAATGACAACGATTCCAGAAAGTACAAAAAAAACTGTAAAATAATACAAAAATATTGTCACGTCTCTATCTAATTTACTCAATCTTTGCGGAGAAGTTCGCCTTGAATTGATTGGTTTGTTGTGACTGCGATCCTTCATCTTTTGATGTCCTCAAAAATTGATGCACCTTTCTGACTACATTCTCAATCTCAAACTTTCCTCATCCTTCAAAAAAAATAACCTTAGTTCAAAAAAATTTACATCTATCCCCATGAAATTCTGACTCGCTCTGTTGTAGCGTTTGAATAGAGTTGTGAACTTGTAATGACTTATCCAGATTTTACCAATTATGGCTACCAGATCGTGCGGGAATTAGGTCATAACCGGGCGGGAGGTCGCGTTACCTATTTAGCCACAGAACTAAATAGTAACTGTTCCGTCGTGGTGAAGCAATTCCAGTTTGCTCGCACTGCGACTCAATGGTCAGAATATCAGGCTTACGAACAAGAGATTAAAATTTTAAAAAATCTTAACTATCCTCAAATTCCTCGCTATATAGATTCTTTCCCAACCGTGGGAGGCTTTTGTATGATTCAAGAATATAAAAATGCTCAATCTTTATCTGTCCCTCGCCAATGGACTCCACAAGAGATTAAACGTATTGCTATTTCAGTCTTAGAAATTCTCCAATATCTACATACTCGTATTCCTCCTATTATTCACCGGGATTTAAAACCCGAAAATATCCTCATTGATGACCAAATGAATGTCTATCTTGTGGATTTTGGCTTTGCTCGCATTGGTGGCGGAGAAGTGGCTGCAAGTAGTGTGGTAAAAGGGACACTAGGTTTTATGCCTCCCGAACAGATGTTTAACCGTCAACTCTCGCCAGCATCGGATTTGTATAGTTTAGGCGCAACTTTAATTTGTCTGTTGACAGAGACTCCTTCTGTCGAAATTGGTCGCTTAATGGATGAAATGGGTAGGATTCGTTTGAGAACTCAGAAAGCTATTAAAAAACTTCATCCTCTCTGGTTAGACTGGCTCGAAAAAATGGTTGTGCCTCAAGCCAAAAATCGCTATGCTTCTGCGGAAGAAGCATTAGAATGTTTAGTCCCTTTACCCCTTACGATTCCCCGAAAAGTTCCGGTTGGGAAAGTCACCTTATTGGCAGGATTCGTCGCAAGTTTGGCGATGGTAGTTTGGGTCGGACTCCTGTCAAAATCGCCGGATTTAGGCACTGGCAATATTGCAATTCTCGCGACGGAAGATATCTATAACGGTGAGAGCGTAAAATTTGAGCAAGATGGCGATCGCATTGTTTTTGAAATCGACATCTCTGACTTAAAAAACACCTCCGGTCAGTTGGCAAGTGAATCAATTGAAGGCACTTGCCAAATTCTGGATGGTGTTGATGCCTTAGTGGGTTTAGGTCAATCGAGATTAGTCGTCAATTCAGGACAATTAAAAACTTGGTGTCCTTATGAATGGTCTGGGGAAGAACAAGCAGGGGTTTGGACATTTCAGTTTTTTGTGAATGGGAAATTAGCAAAAGAGAAAAAGTTTTCCGTCTATTTTTAAAACCAAACTCGAGGCGCGATCGCATTCTCTCCAAAATCCGATTGACGATAAAAGTTCCAAATTTGGATAAACCAATTTTTGACCTCTGTTACTGATGTCCCGCGATAGCGAAAAAGTAAGCCATTCCCTTGTATTTGAGTGACTCCGACTTCCCCTTGTCCCGGGTTATTTTTCCAGAATTCATCAGCCGAAATCATAGCATTTTCAGCGTTGAAACGACCAAAGTAAATTAAATGGCCGACAACAGGATATCCTCCCAAATTGTGAGGATGAGCGTAAGTTTCCTCGCATCCCGGCAACCACTGGCGATCGCACCACAGCAGCTTGCCTTGTCGCCAAATTTCTAAATGCGATCGCCACTCCCCGCGTAGAAATTTTTCTCCTCTCGCACTGCGTCCAAAGCGCAAGATCTCCCAACCAACAAAGCCCGATCGCTCTGCTAATTCTACCCGCATTTCTTGTCGATAAATCGCACCATTAAAAACAATTACACTTTGAGGCAACCATTCCAAACTTGCGCCTTCTTCTACTCGTGCGGTGATACTTTGCTGAGCTTGTTTTCCCTGACTCCCATAAACTTTTGTTGCTGCTGCCGTTGTTATGACAACTCGACTTTGCGGATTTAATTGGAGAGATTGAACTAAGCGATCGCCGCCAACAATTCCCCCTGCCGTATGCAAAGTAACAGTATGACAAATTGACTTTCCTTCTGGATAAAACGGTCGCTGTACTTTTAAAGGAGCTTGATTGAATGCTCGGAGTATTTGTGTAGAATTACCTTGTTTCTCATAGACTAATTCTAAACGACCTTGCCAGTTGGAATTTTGTACAAAAGCTACCATTTCTCTCTAAAAATTAAAACTTGAGATGGCTTCCACCTGCTTGACTCCAACGGGAAGATCGCGGAACGATCGCCGCGATCGGGGTCTCGTCTTCGCAGGAGGGGAAACCGAAGTGCCAGAAATAACGGCTGAGTCCGATAAGAGGCACAACTTTGGATTGTATAGCGCTTAACCATCAGGATAGATGAGGACTGGCTCAATAATCTGTTACGATTGTTTAACAATAATTTAAAAAATCGTTAATTGTATTGCTCAATGATATTCAACGAACTCTTCCCCTTTCGGATCGAACTGGATTTAGTCTTAATTGCCGGCTCTTCATTATGGTCTTTGGCCTTGTATTTGGGGCTGGCTTCCCTGCGAGAATGGTTTGAGGAGATGTTCGATCGCTGGTTTAATTTTGCCGATCGCTCTCTATATTTATCGGCTGAGGAGTTCGAGCGTACCCGTCCCGCCAGAGAGTCCCAAAATGCCTTTTATGCGTCGATTTTTGCGATCTTTCCTTTCTTATTACTTGGATTTTTGTGCGATTATGGGATGGAGTTAAGTTTGGGGCACAGTTGGGCCATGAGTATTGGCATTCTCGGATGCTTCTGTTGTGGTGTTTTTGAGTTAGGACGACGGAATCAGTGAACAGTGAACAGTGAACAGTGAACAGTTATGAGTGAATAGTTATCAATGAACAATTAGCTATTACCAAGTCACAATGAACAAAAACAATTTATTTTACTCTTCTCGTCGCCAAATTCTGCGAGGTCTTTTGGCTGCAACAGCTTTCGGAATAACCGCAAAATTGGGAACGGGTTGCACTCCTCGAGAAGCTAATAATGAGACTGGAGAGACAGGGAAAGAATTAGCGATCGGCTTTATTTATGTCGGCCCTAAAGATGACTTTGGCTACAATCAATCTCATGCAGAAGGTGCGGCCGCGATCGCAAAAATTCCCGACGTGAAGGTCATCGAACAGGAAAATGTGCCGGAAACAACGGCGGTTCAAGAAGCGATGCGCAGTATGATAGAACTCGATAAGGCAACCGTCCTGTTTCCGACTTCTTTCGGTTATCTAGATCCCCATATTCTCAAAATTGCCGAAGAGTTCCCCGAGGTGCAATTTTTCCATGCAGGCGGATTGTATAACGAAGAAATGCCCGATAATATTGGCAGTTATTTTTCCTACATTGATGAAGCCCAATATATTGCTGGCATCGTTGACGGACAAACATCACAAAGCGATCGCTTGGGATTTGTTGCCGCTAAACCCATTCCTCTCGTTCTGCGCAATATTAACGCTTTTACATTAGGAGCAAAAAGTGTTAATCCTAAAGTTAGCGTACAGGTTATTTTCACTGGAGATTGGGCATTACCCATTAAAGAAGCAGAAGCAGTCAATAGTTTGGTCGATCGCGGAGTTGATGTAATGACTTGTCACGTCGATAATCCTAAAGTCGCGATCGAAACTGCAGAACGTCGGGGGATTTATACTTCAGGTTATCATGCAAATCAGTCGGCACTCGCTCCTAAAGGTTATTTAACGGGTGCTGAATGGAATTGGACGGCGATCTATACCCAGTACGCGAATTGGATTAAAGAAGGCAAAACATTAATGAACGGAGGAATTTCCCATCTCGTCTTGGGAGGAGGAGAATTGGATTATTGGAAATTGTCAAATTATGGTTCCCCAGTCAGTGAAGAAACTCGAACCCTAGCAGAAGAAGCTAAGCAAAAGTTAAAAGACGGAAAATTAACAATTTATCAAGGGAAAATCGTCAGCAATAAAGGCGAAATTATTCTCCCAGAAGGTAAAACACTCAAACGAAATGCCAGCGAATTACAAAGCATGGATTGGTTAGTAGAAGGAGTCGAGGGAAGCATATAAATCAGTCACCACCTCACCAGTCACCAGGCAGTGCTTAAGCCGGAACCTGAGTCCGGCTGTAAGAGCGCTTGGGGGATGGCGAGACGGGGCTTACAAGGGGGCGAACTAAACAGGTCGATTGGATATGCTGAATGCGATTCAGCATCCCTCGACCTCAATTCGCCCCACAGCCCCTTGTCTCCTCGCCAACAGCGACGGACGGCTGAAATGCCGGAAATCGTTCCGGCATCGCGTCCTTGCGATTGCATAGTCCGAGGCAACCTCGGAATGCCTCGCGCTCATATCCAACCAAGTAAGACGCACTGCCCCGAAGGGTAACCAGTGGGGAGAAATTACTGATAACTGTTAACTGATAACTGATAACTGTTCAAGTGAGGCGACGTTGTAATAAGGGCTGAATGGCTGTTAAAACGATCGCGTCAAAGACAAGCAAAACCAAGAGAACTGTCGCAAAATTCATCGATCCCCAAGGGGCGGTCATGACAACGCTATCGAGTCCCCAAGTTTCGTTTAAGTAGAGGTAGCGAATGGGTTCGATTGCATAGGTTAGCGGATTTAAAGAGGCGATCCACTGCAACCAATTAGCCATAAAAGAGAGGGGCGCAAGGGCGGTACTGGCAAAGAGCAAGGGCAAATTAGTCACAAAAATAACGGCAATTAGTTCGATATGTCCGGGAAGGGCAAAACTTAAGCTCAAACTCAACGCCGTTACACCAACGACAATGAGAAAGACGATCGCGGCGATCGCTCCCAAACCCGCTAAACTGGGCAAACCCGCACCAATCAAGGCACTGGCAGCAATAATCGCTATGGTTTGCACGAAAGCGAGGCTCACTATATACAGGGTGGAAGCGGCGACAATAGAATAGCGGGAGGCGAGGGGGGCAACGAGAAATCGATTGAGAAATCCAAACTCGCGATCGAACATCACGGGCAACCCGGCATTTAAGGCCCCGGAAAAGGCTGTAAAGACGATGACTCCGGGGGCGAGGAATTGACCGTAATTGATATCGCCGCCTAAAAATCCTTGCGGGGCATTGTGGAACAATGCCCCGAACAGGATCAACCACATTAAAGGTTGCACGATCCCTGCCATCAGCGTAGTGGGACGGCGTTGGAGTTGAATGAAGAGGCGTTTGGTTAAGGCAAGGGTTTCTTGTATAAATTCTCCTACCACAGTGCCGCGATCGCCTATCTCTTGGAGAGAAGCGTTGGGGGCTAAGCTAGTGAGGGGGGAGGGTGTCATCGAGTCGTCCATCAAGTAACCTTTACAATTCGTAACAACAATAAAAAAATACTCTTATACAATAGCATAAAAGTACAAAAGAATTATAGCAAAGACATAATCAGCATAGATGCTGTCTCTTATACAC
>JBFRWJ010000049.1:0-4365 GCA_051439525.1 Spirulina sp.
AAGCTGCACTCCCACCACTTCTTCCTTAATTTCAATGGTGGCGCTATCGTGAGCCTCTTCTAAATTGGCATATTCGATTTTCCCCAAGGTGTTTTGTAAGGGAACTTTACCCACAGTATCGCTGAGTAAAGACATCATCAAGGTATTGTAATCGAGCTTTCTTAACAAAGGCAGAAGAATCGTTAAAAAGCGATCGCGTTCTTCTCCCTGCCATTGTCGCAACGCGATCGCCGCCGCAGTTCGATAGTCCGGATTGTCTTCGTAGCACTGGAGAAATGTTGCCATTGCGCCCACTAAAACCGCCAATTCTTCCTCTTTTGGGTTCGTCGGCTGGCGCAGGGTGTCCAAAGGCAACCAGTCCGGCACATCGGGTTCGCCTCGGGCGAAGGCATCCGCTTCCGTTTCGGTGGGATAGGTACGAAGGTAGTGCTGGTAAAGCGACCCAACGATCGCCCCGAGAACCTCGAGATCGGGCGTTTGCCAGAGGGTGGCTTCTTGGGGCGATAACCGCTCGACTCGAATGGGGGTGCGCTTGATCAGACTTTGATTGGTAAAGCGATCGGCATCTAAATAATCCGTAAGGCGATTGGCTTCTCCCGGGACGAAATCGAGAAAGGGAAATTCTGGAGGAACGCGATCGTTGAGGCTGACGCGACCGACGATGGTGCCGTGATAGCTGGTGATGCGAACCGGGTCTCCGGGTTGCAAATTCCGTCGGGCGGCATAATCGGGATGCAGTTCGAGCCAATAGGTGTCGTCAATTGTTTTCGTGCCGATGGGTAGGGTTTTGATACCGGAATTGTACCGGGCGACATAAGCCTTGGGATTGCGTCCGGGTCGTCCCCGTCCGGTAATGAGGCTGCGAAGTTTCTCATCCCCTCGGGTCACCAATCGTTGTAAAAACTTTTCGGGAGGACGCACTAAACGAGCGCGAGAGCGGTCTTCGTAACGCAGTCGGGGAAAAACGTCCCCTTGGGTTTTTGCTTCAGTATAACGCCCGTCTCCTTGCCATTGAACCCCCAATCCGGCCTTTTCCCTTAACATGGCATGGGAAATCGGCGTGCCTTCTGCATCGACCAAGCGATTGTAAACCTTTAATCGGCAGGAGGTTTCGACGACGCGATCGAAAACTCTGGCGGAATCGATTCGACCCTCTTTGTCTAAATAGCAGCCAAAGGTTTTCGCCACGACATCGGGATCGAGATCGTTCAAAGTTGCGGTATCCGGGTCTCGCAGGCGTTGGGAAATAGCCAGAGCCAGTCGCGCCAAAATTTGCTCGTCCGCCCAAGCTAAGGGAGGGGCTGCCGTCAGGGGTTGTTGCAGTTGCAGGGTGCGATCGCCCCGTTGAATGACTCCCAAGCGTTCCGTATAGGTCAGGGCGGGTAATAACACGTCGGCGTATTCTAATGCGCCCTCGGGCAAAAATGAATCGATGACAATATTAAAACTGCGTCCCAACCGCTTCAACCATTTGCCCAACCGGGGCATATTGCGGGTAAACTGGGTGCCCATAAAGATGAAGCAGTACAGATAATCGTCATCGGACATTCTCGATACGGGGGTTCCGGGAGCATCGGGAATATTATGTTCGGGAATCTCTAAAACTTCGGCAAGTTCCCGTCGGTGTTCGGGGTTGGTGGCATCTAAATTGAACAGTAAACGACGGGCATTAAAGCCCAACATTAGCTCGCTGGTGGCATTGGATTGACCCGCAATTCGCAGAGATCCCGCACCTTTGCGTCCGACATTTCCCGCGAGCAATAACAAGTTCAGATTGGTTGAAAATCCGTAAGATCCGGTACTTTGATTAATCCCCATACTGGAGACAAAAGCGGGTTTGGGGCGATATCCCTCTGCATTCGGTTTGGCAATTAAAGCCGCATAAGTGCGAATGGTTTGAGCGAGTTCAGTCGGATCGTCCTCTGCGAGGGCAATTTGGCGGGCAACATTTTCTGGGGTGCAGCGATCCTCAAAACAGAGATCTCGGAGTTCTCGCAAACTGTCCGGATCGACAGCTTTTTCTAAAAATTCTCGGTCTTCCCAACCATTTTCCAAAATGACGCGCACCACTGCCAAGTTAAAGAGGGCATCTCCCCCTTGCTCGAAGCGAATGTGTAAAGTGGGATGCCCGGATTCCCGCAGATCGATAACCGTGTCGCTTTCAATGGGATCGATGACAACTTTGACAGCCTTCGTATTGCCCTTGAGCTTTTTGTAGGCTTGAGGGAAGGTTACCACGGGATTCGTCCCGTGCAGGATAGCCACATCGCAGAGTTCCAGTTCCTCGAATTCTTTCCATGTAAAGGAAGCCTCGTTACCAAAATTCAGTTCGTGAGCGGCTCCCGCACTGGCGAGACAATGCTCTGAGTTTGCCCCAATGGTGGGGATTTTAAAGACGTGTTTGTACAGGGAAGCCATCCAAATGGCCTCGATCGTTTTCTGACCATTGCCATAAATGGCTACCCCTTGGGGACCCACCCACTCGCGGATGTGCAGAAACAGCCAAGCGGCGCGATCGAGGGCTTCTTCCCAAGAGACTTTTTTCCAACTCCCATCATGGTTGCGAATCATGGGCGTGCGGATGCGATCGCTTTCCCGACCGCGACGTTGCAGTCGTTGTTTCCGTTCTGCATCGCCTCCTGTTAAGAGAGATGTCGCCCCCTTAACGCACAACCCCAATCGACTCAAAGGAACGACTTTTTGCTTGTCATGGGAGTCCCGAACCACCCCATAAGGACAACCGACACCACAAAAACTACAGACGGATGAATGCTCGACCAAAGAACGATGAAGTTGCTCGATCTCCGAATTGGCCTCCGAATTGGCTTCCAGTGTTGGATATACCCGAATAAACTCGGGGACTCCTCCCCAATCTGAAAAGTCTTTCTCCTTTGGGGGGAGAGACTGCCCTTTACTGGCGTTTGTCTCATTTTGACGATGGAAATTCACGGTTCTTGTCCTCTGCTGTACTTGACAAGTCATCTAATTCGCTCGCTCGATATCATTGCGATCGCAACACCTTTGAATAATGCAATAAAAACATAACTGTTAGCTCTCTGATTCAAGGAAGCCAAAATCATAAGACTTCTAGATAAACAAAATTATAATGCTCTTATTTACGGGTAGGGTTGCAGTCTTAATCTTTCTTAAAAAACATTAATGAGCAGCCAAAAAAATGATAAATCTAAAATAAAGCTGCAAAATTTGCGCTTATTGCACCTAATTTGACGAGTGACAGTTCTACCCCATGTTTAGGAGGACAACGAGGTGATCGAGAAATCTGAAATTACCCCATCTGTTTCTGTTCATGCTTTGTTGGAGGCTTATCCAGAACTAGAGGAAGTCTTGATTGGTATAGCGCCCCTATTTAAGAAACTCAGGAATCCTCTGTTGAGAAAATCAGTTGCTAAAGTCGCAACCCTCGAACGAGCATCAGCAATTAGCGGCGTACCGCTCAATGAGTTGATTGGCAAACTCAGAGAAGCTATGGAGCAACCTATAAATGAGCAAAGTTAGAAGAAATCGACTGAGGAGAGCAATCTCTATGCCCGATCTGCTTTAGCCAAAAATCTTCTCAAAAGGGAGTGATGAGGGGAATCTCCCCCCTTTAGCAACGCGGAGGGGAGAGAGGATGTCAAATCAATTCAAAATTCAAAAATGGTCAAAAATTGCTAGTTTGTTATCAATACCTCCTGTGGAGATTTATCCCGCACGCTGTCTTTGATCGGGATAGATTGTTGACCGACAATTTGGGGAGCTTGTTGTTCTAAACAGGGTAGGCGGTCTTCAGGAGAGAGCAATTCGGCATAGGGACCGACCATTGCATCATATCGGGTGCGATAAAAGTCTGGCAATGTTTTAGATTCTCCTTCGTGAAAAGCTCGAAACTGAGAATCTGTTTTCAGGAGTGTCAGCATATCTTGGTAACATTTTTGGGAGCCGATTTCACCTCGAGTGCGTAGATGATGAAAAATTTTGATTCTCCAATTCGGCGTACTCTGGATGCGTTTCTCGAGCATTTCTGGAGCAGAGATAAATTTTGAGAGTTCGATAAGCTTCTCAAAATAAGAGATCGGACTGTAGTTTTTCAGAGTAATGACTAAATAGGGTAAATAGTAGAACACAAAAGGCATGGTTTTGAGAATGCGATCGTTGGCAAGGTATAGCATTACGCTTTTCTGTTAGGACATAAGATGATAAAATTACGAAGAAACTAAAAAGGAAGTACAAAAATGCCAACCGCCTATAGCTATGATTTTCGGAAAAAGGCGATCGAAACCTATAAACGAGGAGAAAGAAAAATCGAGATTTGTCGTCTCTTAAATATTAGTCGAAATACTCTCGATTTATGGCTAAAAAAAGAAG
>JBFRWJ010000050.1:0-4655 GCA_051439525.1 Spirulina sp.
GTCGAGGATTAAAATTCGACTTTTGAGGTATAATTGTTTGAGAATTTCTAATTTTTGTTTCTGTCCCGCAGCGAGTTGCTCGACAGGAGTTTTTAAAGGGAGATGAAAGGGAGAAGTTGCCATAAATGCGGACAAATGTTGATATTCTCGCTTCCAATTAATGAAAAATCTGCGATCGCGACGAGATAAAACCAGATTTTCAGCAACCGTCATGGCCGGGATGGAGGTAAACTGTTGATAGACCATGCCGATCCCGAATTGATGGGCATCTCTTGGGTTATCAATGCGTCGCGATCGCCCTCCGATGAGAATATCGCCGCGATCGGCATGATAAAATCCCATGATACATTTAACAAGGGTACTTTTTCCCGCTCCATTTTCTCCCAATAAAGCATGAAATCTGCCGGATTTGAGAGTCATGGAAACATTATCCAACGCGATCGAATGACCAAAATATTTGCTCAAGTTGCGGACTTCTAACTCGGGGGGAGAAATGATAGTTTTGGGAGGTGAAGTGAGTTGCGATCGCATTTTTCAATTTAGTAATCTTATTTCCTAAAATAATACGTCTGTTGGATGTTAGCAAAATTAATGACATCAATTTCTACACTTTGTAAATAGTTGGCTAATTTGAAATCATCTGTCAATACTAAATATCGATCTTTGGCTAAATCTAAAATACCGCAATCTGTCAAACCAAACTTGGCAAACCTCTCCATTTCACTAATCTTTTGACTTTCCAGATAAAACTCATCAATTCGAGAAAGCAACTCGGAAAACAACTCCAAACATTGAGAACGTTCCGGTTCTCTCAGTTGATTGATTAGGCTATTGACTTCTGTGAGAATATTGGGTGTCGTAACAATTTTTGAGAAGTTTTTAGTGATTTTTACCAAAACATCATAATCTTTAGAGGTAAATTTTTCAGTTCGATTAAATTGAGAAATTCTCTTGCGATTCACTTTGCCGACAAAGAGAACTAAGAGAATATTCGTGTCAATCAAAAGACCTTTCTGTTGATAGCGTCGCAGCAAATTATTAATATACTTTTTCATAGTTCTCGTATTTTCATCGATTGAACGACTCCAGTGCGAACATCAACATTAATGATTTTGTATTGTCGTTCTTGATTTTTGCCTTCAACAATGGGAAATAAGGGATTTTCATCAGCATTGGAATTATTGGTAATATCAAAACCTAGGGTAATCGACCAACATTTCTTATCTTCAGATAAGTCTATTTCTTCAAGCCTTAAGTTTTCGAGATTTCCTAACATATCCTTAAACGATTGTATGTAATCAGCCGCAGCTTGTACGGCAGAACGAACGCTAATTCTACCTTCAACACTCATATCGGCTTGTGACATCGCTTTTCTATCCTTGTAAATTTACTCGATTTTTTTGAGATAATACCAAGCAGAGGTACTATTATCAGTATAATACAGGCTCGACTTTTTGAAAATATTATCCTATCCTTTCTGTAGAATTGGTTAATTGAACGATCCGATCTTTCGATCGCTCTTGAAGGTGCTAAAGATAAACTCCGAACCTCAAGCAAGATTAGCGGTGGCTATCTCGGGATTCTACGGCATCGCGATCGCGTTCTAAATCCCGGTTTATAATGCTTTGAATTTCAGCGCGATCGCGATCTTCTGCAAATACTGTTCGCCAAGCTAAAACCGTTTTTTTGCCAATTTCAACCTCCATTAAGGGCTTAAGATCCCGTTGATTGGATTCGGCAAATTCAAGGCGAATTTTCATGTTACCTTCGGGTGCATTGGCGAGAGCCTTGGCTAATTCTGGAGGAACTTCGCCGTTTCTGTAAGTATATCGTTCGCCATTAATGCTAAAATGAATGGCACGGGGAGAATAATCGCGATAACTCCAATTTTCGACTCGTTCGTCAACGGTTTCGGGAACGGAAATCTCTTCCCATTCTTCCGTTTTATGATTGTAATGCCGTCGGGAACGATACTCGACGCGAGAAACAACAGAAACGCTGGCAATAAAGCTATCGCGAAAAGTTAAACGAATGGCTGCCGGACTCCATTGACTGACAAAATAATCGCGATCGCCGCCAATTCCCGTATGGCGATCGTTCACGTACAAACCATCAAAATTACTGTACTCCACTTCCGACCAAGAAACGCGATCGTTATAGTTGACGAAAGACGGTTCGACGGCGAAAGCGGGCAGAACTAAAAACGGACTCAGAAGCGTTAAAATCGTAATGATTTGCTGTTTCATGGTGTGTCCCTGATGTTGAGCAATGGATAAACTCACAGACGCATAAACCGATCGAGAGGTTCATTGTTCTCCTCGTTTTTTCTCTCGACAACGACAGCCCCCGCATATTCCCCCCCCAGATCGAGCGGCCAAAGTTGCCACCCTCGTGCTATTTTTCCTTCAATGCGATAAATTTGAGCGGGTTCCTCGGGTAACAGAGACACTTCGACATCTTTTAACCCGACTATTCCCTCTCCCGTCGCCTTGAGAAACGCCTCCTTGCGCGTCCAAGCAGTGAAAAACGCCCTTGAGGTCAAATTTGAGGGCAAACCCCGAATCTTCTCCCATTCTGCCTCGCAGAAAAAACGCTTTGCCAACTTCAACGCCTCGGGAAAGGGACGAATTTGTTCGACATCGACCCCGATCCGGCGATCGCGACTCACCCCATAAACCACCCAGTCCCCGGAATGGGAAAGATTAAATTGCGCTTCTCCCCCCTGTAAAAAGGGTTTTCCCTTGGCAGAATAGACAAATTGCAAACTCTGGGGATCCCGTTGCAGATCGTTTCCCAACAACACCCGCAACAGCCCTCGCCCGAGGATATAGCGATCGCGATCGCGTTGGAAGTAAAAGCGATCGGCCTTTGTTTTCTCCTCCTCGGAAAGCAACTTTTCCAGTGCTTCCACCGTCACGGGGGGAGATTTGACATTGCATCGCCAAACCCGCACTTCTCCATCCGGTAACCGAAAAACTGACCAGGGAGATTGCCAAAATTCATCTTGTGGTTTCATTATAATGTTCGATCTTCGTTCATAATTCTAAAGAAGTGTGAGAGGAGTGAGAGAAAATGAATCTGTTACCCGGATCCGGCGATCGCCGAGACAACCAACCCCCCCGACGCAGGCACAATTTCTGGTTGCGTCTTTTACTTATTTTAGGGGTTGGAACCGCCGGCAGTCTCGCCATAATTTGGATTCTCGTCCAATATTTTCTCGCCCCGCGTTTTCTCAGTCCTCGGGTGGAAAATGTCCTCGAAAATCTTCTCCAACGTCCGGTGGAATTGGGAGATCTCGAGTCATTTTCTCTCACGGGATTGCGTTTGGGAAGAACGGTCATTCCGACGACGGCAGACCAACCCGATACCGCGACGGTTCAAAGCATTCGCGTTCGCTACAATCCTCTCGCCATTCTAACCCATCGCACGTTAAATTTAGACATTGCGCTCATTGAAGCCGATGCCTATCTCGAACAACGAAAAAAGCGGAATTGGCTGGATATTCCTCCTTTTCCCAAAAGTAATTTTCCCATTACCGTTAATGTTTCTACCGTCCGCGTCTTCGATGGCAATTTAACGGCAGTCAGTCGCTATGCAGATGGCGAATTACAGCCTCCCATCCGGGTCACGGCCACACGAGCGATCGTTCATCTCGAGGATAACTATGAAAGTGTTAAAATTGCTGCCTTAGAAGGCTTTTTTCCCGAAGGCGGAACCTTTTCTGTCCAAGGAGAAGGAACCGTTGCCGAGAAAAAGATAGCCAATTTAAAGGCTAAACTCGTGCTGACGGCCAGTCAAGTCAATCTGGCAGAATTTAAAAATATTATTCCCCTGCGTCTGGAAAACTATAAGATTGCCGATCTTCAAGGAGAAGCGGGAGTCAATGCTACTATTGCGATCGCAGGCAACCCGTTTTCTCTCAAAACTTTACCTGAAATTAACGGTGTGGCAAGCATCGCTAAAATTGCCATTTCTAGCGACCTCGTTTCTCAACCCCTAACCATTCCCCAAGGGACGATTCGCTTGCAGGGGAAAACTGCAAAATTAGAAGAGATTACCGCTTATTTAGGAGATATTGCCACAACGGTTGAGGGAACGGTTTCGGAAGCATCGGGATTTGATATCGGTGCGACGGTAAAACCCGTAGAATTGTCAACCCTGTTGGAAACCGTCGAGATCGAACCGCCGAAGATTCCGTTTTTGGGAGCTGTTGAGGTGGAGAGCAAATTAACGGGAGATTTTGAGAATATTAAACTTTCCGGTTTGGTTAAAAATGCTTGTTTGCCGCAAAAACCTTGTACTTTACCCCAAGTCGATCGCATTGCCTTAAAAACAATTAATGCCAATTTCGATCTTGCCGTCAACCAACAAATTTTAACCGTCAATCGCTTTTTGGTCAATCCCGTTTTGGGGGGAGAAATTACGGGTGATGCTCGCCTGAGCTGGCAAGAGAAAGACGCGATCGCCAATATCCAAGTCGAGAATCTTTCAGCGACAAACTTGGCAGATCTATACGGGATAAAATTGCAAGGCTTGCCCTTTAATTTGGGTCGTTTATCGGCGCGATCGCGAGTTTCCGTTCCTCTCGACAACTGGCAAGATTTTCAGGCGACAGTTAGCAGTACTGTTCTCTTGGGAGAGGGTCGCGTCACGGT
>JBFRWJ010000051.1:0-3917 GCA_051439525.1 Spirulina sp.
TCTTGAGCCCGTTTGGAATCAACAATCCCTACCACGGGTAAAAGAAGAATGCTATCCCAGATCTGAGTAACGGGAGTAGACATTTCCATCAAAGATTTACTTTGAGCCGCGATCATCTCATTGGACATAATGGTGTAAACTTCGCAGACAATTCCCGTATCCAAGTGAAGGAGTTTGCTGACTGCATCGATTGTCCCGACTTGTTCTTGAAAGGTTAAATCTCTTCGTTCCATTATTTTAGAAAAGAGATCGTGGAAAATACTCATGCCAGCAAAAAACATGGTCATGGAAAGTCCGATTCTAGCGTGAGTTTCTCCAATTTTACGTCGAGATTCGACATAACGATCGTCGATTGTGGCATCCAAAAATTGTTGCCAGTAAATTTGCTGCATTTTTTGAGCGTGATGCAGCACTTTAGCATCCGAAAAAAATTGATCGTACTCCGGTTGTTTCATTAACCATTCGTACCAAATATGAACCATTTTGTCCATTTGAGGCTGCATAAATTCACCGAGTCCCTGAATGCGGTGAATATCCTCTTCTGAGATTTTATACAGATCTTGGAGGGTCGTGGCATCCCTCATATCTCCAGAGTAGCTGCTTTGAAAATTCATCATTATTGCAGTGCCATAGGGTTGACTTGATTTTATTCTCTATACATCAATCTTTTGAGCCATCAGGATAAAAGGTGGCTTCATCGTTTATATCGGTTATATCATTCGCAGATATTTTGTGGTGAAACTTAAATAATTGTAAAACTCGGGAATATTGAGAATTGAAGATGACCGATACAAATATAGAGAACCCAGCGATCGCTCAGAGATTTTACGGAGTTCAACCCTACCGATTTTTGAATTGTGAATTGTGAATTGTGAATTTATAATTTTGCCTTGGAGTATTGATGAATCGGCAATAAAACTTTAAAAACCGAGCCTTTCCCCACTTGACTGACCACAGAAATCGAGCCCCCGCAGCGCAAGAGTAATTGTTTGACTAAAGTTAATCCCAATCCCGCTCCAATTTCCTCGTCATCTGCGGTGGTGCGTCCTTGATAAAATCCTTCAAAAATTTGGGACAATTCTTGAGGAGGAATCCCAACCCCCGTATCTTTAAAAACTAAGCGCACAAATTCATCTTGCAGCGAAGCAAGAACAGAAATTTTGCCCCCCGATCGCGTAAATTGCAGGCTATTATTGAGTAAGCCGATCGCAATCTGTTGCAGCCAGTGGGAGGGACAAGAAACCGCAGGCAATCCGGGGGGAATCGTATACCCCAATTGAATTCCTTTTTCCATCGCTAGGGGTTGATAGGTACTGACAATACCGGGAATGAGATTTTCTAATCTGACCGGAGAAAAATCTTCAGGACGATCTAACTCGAGGAGCAATCCCATGCCGTTAATCAGGGAATTTTGACGCTCGTATTCCCATTTGAGAAGTTTTAAATAGCGTTGCTGGCGATCGCGATCGAGTTGGGAAGATTCCAGCAAACTCAATGCTGTTTTAATGTGGGTCAGGGTTGTTTTAAGCTCCTCAATGCCGCGAGGAAACAAGCGCTCGATCGCAATTTCCTGCAACGATTCCCTCTCATCTGAAGTCGGAGAAACTCCATCTCGATACTCGATTTGCTTGCGGAAAATTTGGGCGATCGATGCCGGATCGCTCTGACCATGACAGACAAATGTTTCGTTTTGTAAAAGTTGGGGCGGAGTCGTATCCGAAATGGCCATTCGCAGTTGGATGGCTTGTAAAATTTTTGCAACCGTTGCCGAGTCAAAACCGCACAAGAGAGAAAACCGTTCCGCACTTTGCGATCGCGCAATCGCAAAACCTCAGATTCGCTCGGATTGCACCACGACAAACGCTTCTTGGGGATGAATGGGGAGAATGAGGGAGATCCCGTCTCTGACCTCTCCCGCATCACAATCGCAGTAATAAATCGTACCGCCTTCAGAGTAGCGCGCGATCTCCTCCCACCAATCTCCCACGGTGCCCGGATGAACCCACAGCGTCCCTTTGATTTGCTCCGATCGCAAAATATCGATCCATGCCCTCGCGATCGCCTCGAGGGTTGCTAAACTGGCGGAAATCGGGGCAAGGGATTCCTGTTGGATGAGAGCGTAAAGGGAAAAAGAGGTCGGGGAAGACATAAGCAAACCTGCGATCGAAAAAGAGAATATGCACAATTTTAAGCGCAAAAAGCAAGTGGATTTAACATTTCTTATTAAAAAAAATTAGAGCGTAATGTTTGCCTCTGTCGGAGTCGCGAAAATCGCTAAATTGCTTTATATTTTTTGATACTTTTCTCGGCCTCGGCTTGCTAAGCTAAGAGATGTAGAGAGCAATCGAATTAAGGAGACAACCGTGAATTCTCTTCAAGATCGCTACTCTAAGAGCAAAAACTGGCAAACGATCGTGATGTTTGTCTTGGGTTTTTGGCTCAGCAGTAGCTTACTCCTCGATGCCATCATCGTTCCGAGCGCATACGGAACAGGAATGATGAGCATGACAGATTTTGCCAGTATGGGTTACGTGGTTTTTGGTATCTTTAACCACATTGAATTATTATGTGCGGCCTTAGCGATTGTCGGCGTTCTCGTTCTTCATTATTATCATCATCTCACCGAACGCCAAGATCGTTTATCTCTCATCTTGGCTGGGGTTTTATTTGCGATCGCCCTCATTTAGACCTATATTTTGACCCCGCAGATCAGTGGTTTGGGACTGCAACTCGATCTCTTTGCTCCCGCCCCCACTAGCATGCCACCGGAAATGATGGTTATGCAAGTGGGATATTGGGGCTTAGAAGCCATTAAACTCTTGGCAGGGGTTACCCTCTTGCACTGGTTTTATCGCAAGGCGGTAATGGGTAATGGGTAATGGGTTATAGACCATCGCTCAACCTACCAGCTCACTATTAGATTATGATTGACTGAACCTCTTTCTTCTGGTAAGAGGTTTTTTCTTGCTCTTATACCAATAAGGAATTGCTATAAACCCAAAACGCTGTACAATAACAAAATCGCCTTGTTTTGGGTTGAAAAAAAGCGCTTATGCCAGAAGCCGTTAGTGTGATTGAAACGTTAGGATTTCCCGCTATATTAGCTGCTGCCGATGCCATGGTCAAAGCCGCAAAAGTGACTGTCGTTTGGTGCGACAAAGCCGAAAGCGGTCGTTTTGTCGTTGCCATTCGCGGTCAAGTCGGAGAAGTCAAACGCTCTCACGAAGCCGGAATTGAAGCAGCAAAAAATGTTTATGGCGGCCAGGTAATCACTCACTATATCGTTCCCAATCCCCCGGAAAATGTGGTTGCCATTTTGCCCCTCGAATATACTGAAGCCGTCGAACCGTTTCGATGATAGATTGAAAATTGGCAATTGCCCCACCCTCTCGATATAGATTAACTTAGGAGAACGAAGATGCCAGAGGCAGTAGGATCGCTTGAAACAAAAGGATTTCCCGGAGTGCTTGCCGCAGCAGATGCAATGGTCAAGGCGGGAAGAGTAACGCTAGTCGGTTATATTCGCGTGGGTAGTGCCCGCTTCACGGTTAACATTCGCGGAGATGTTTCGGAAGTCAAAGCGGCAATGGATGCAGGAATTGCTGCAGTAGAACAAGCTTATGGTGGTGTTTTAGAATCTTGGGTGATCATTCCCAGACCCCACGAAAATGTTGTTGCCGTCCTGCCCATTGATTTTAACGAGAATGTCGAATCTTTCCGCCAATCGGTAGAAAGACCTCGGGTTTTTGCCCCCGGAAATGGCGCGGGCTCCTAGGATTGGTTGTCGGGGCGCAAGCATTGCGCCCTTCATCCTTGCCACTTCATCCTTCCCCCTTCCCTCTTCATCCTTCCCCCTTCCTCCTTCATCCTTCCCCCTTCCCCCTTCATCCTTCATCCTTCATCCTTCATCCTTCCGA
>JBFRWJ010000052.1:0-9655 GCA_051439525.1 Spirulina sp.
GTGTATAAGAGACAGAATTTGAATCCGGTGAAAGGACGCGAACAAGCGGGAAATCGCCCTTGTCTCATAATCTCCGTGGACTTATTCAATCAAGGTGCATCGGGTTTGGTTATCGTGCTACCTTTGACCTCAAAAGAAAAAGGAATTCCCTTCCATGTAGAAGTATTGCCTCCAGAGGGAGGATTAAAAATGAAAAGTTTTATTAAGACCGAAGATATTAGATCGATCTTCATTACACCTACTATCTCGTTCGGATTCTCCATGAGAAAATGGACTTGACCAGACATATCGATGAATAGACATCGCGATCGCACCAATTCTCCCAACCCAAAAAGCGATCGCTTTTAACTTAAGTTTTCTTTGTGAGATTTTGCCAATCTTCTACCGTCAGATCGCGCACGGTTTGAAGGCGTTTAAAATCGCTGTCCGCAGACACGACAATGAGATTATGTTGTAGCGCAATTGCTGCAATCCAGAGATCGTGTTGGCTAATTCCAATGTCGATAAGTTGAGTTTTCCGGCGCTTTTTTTTCTCTTTTGGTGCAAACTTTTGCATCAAATCGGCTTGAAATGCTCCATAAATTGCTGCAGTTTCCGAATCAATGGGATAGATCGCAATATTTCTCAAAAATTCTCTGACATAATTCAAGTTGGTTCTCCGTCTCTTAGAATTTTCTGCCATATAAATCAACTCAGCTTGTACGATAACACAGGCTGAAACCCGCGATCGCTCGATTTCTGCTAACCTAGTTAAAATATCGGGATGATGGCTAATTGCTAAACTACAGTGATTCGTATCTAACAAATACATTTTTTTAGTTAACTTCCTCTTCGCGATCGCTATTGTCATCGGTTTCAATAGATAATCTATCGCGAGATTGATAAACTAATTCCAAACACTCCTCCAGATCGTCTCCTTCCCATTGTCCAATATTTTTTAACGCTTTCAGAACAGTTGCTCCTGTCGAAGGAATCGATCGGGATACAGAAGAAGAACGAGATTTAAGAAAGATAATAAACTCCAAGGCGATCTCTAAAGACTCATCGGGAATTTCCGCGATCGCTTGGCGTAACTGTTCTCGTATTGATGGTTCTATAGATTTTGGCGTTGCAATAAGTTCTCGAGTTTCCATTAATGATTCCTCAATTAACAAGGGCTTCATAAATATTTTACCATTTCTCTCGCATCTCAATCTTTGAAACGAGAAAGCGATCGCTTTTTCCCTGCTAAACCAATCCATTAAATTAATTTTAGTAGAATTTTAGCAATATTTGCCGCATCGTCGTGACCGCGATGGTGAGTTCCTTCCAAGGGCAAATCGAGGATTTCTAATGCTCGTGCCATACCGACTTCCCTCGGCAAACCCCGAGCGATCGCCAATAACGTTTTGACATTAATATGACGTACCCCAAAAGGATAGCGCACTCCTCGCGCCTTGCATTGCTTTTCAAACATTCGGCGATCGTAGTCCCCATAACTCGCCCAAACTCTGTTCTCGGATAAGTATTCTTTTCGCAAGCGCAAACAGGCATCGGCAAAAGCAACTCCTTTATCTACTTGTTCTTGGGTTAGCGTTGTCAGTTCGGTGCAAAACTCGCTGACTGTAGAACATTGGGGCTTCACTAAAATACTGACTTTCTCTTCAATTTTCCTCGTCGTTAAATCGATCGGTGCAATCCCCACTTCGATAATTTCATTTTCTTGCTCGGGGGGAGGACTTTTTTTCCAGCAAGTGGCTTCAATATCAATGACGAGGAGGCGATCGAGTTTAACCATGGGAGGAGGGAGAGATTGAGGACAGTTCGTATTATATCGTAATACAAAAAAAGGAGAGGGGGATTTCGCATCCCTCCAAAGAGAGAAAATGGGACGCGATCGCAAGAATTGAGCGATCTGCGTCACCGCAATAACTGCACGAATTCACTCGGGAACAAATCCGCGATCGCTGCACCTCCATGGAAAACCTGAAATGATGCGAATGATAAGAGCGATCGGATATAAAAAAAATACGCGAGAAAGTTTTATGAATTCAGCAAAATCTTTAACTTCAACCTGTCGCCGTTGCATTTTCTATTCCCCTGAAGGACGACGGGGAGGAACGTGCAAACAATTGAATGTCCCCGTACAAGGCTGTTGGAAAGCGTGTAGTTTAGCGGCTCATCCTTTTGAGTCTTCAGAATGGAAACAGTGGGATTCGAGCCTTCTCCATCTAGAACGTTCCCTTCCATTGGATCGGACTCCAGAAATGGTCTAATCTGTATCAATTTTAGCAGCGATCGCGATCTTGGCGAGATCGATTTCTAAATCCGAAAATTAAACTCTAAAATATCAAGATTATCGATTAAATCTTGCTTATCAAAAGAAAAATGTCGTTTTTCTTGTTCCCAATCCTATATTTTTTAATCTTAGGATTGGGAACAATTTTTCGTTAAATCAAAAATTGATCAAGCGCGAAAACAAGATCGGGACTGGGTTCTGAATCTGACAGCGTAATAGGGAGTTGCGATCGAACATAAGCATTCCCTTGCAAGCGTTCTCTCAATAAATCTGCCAACAAGCAGATTAAAACGGCATGAATGGGTTTTTGGGGACTCACATCGATAATTTCTCCTTGAATCAGTTTGACGCGATCGCGAGGCGTTAAAATCCTTGTTTCTATCATCTGGTGATATTGCTTAACCGTCCATCGGGGGGTGAGAATAGGCGTTGCAATCATTGTACTCACTTTTTGACGACTACAAGTGTTTACCGTTTACGGGGTAGGAGGTGTCGGAGCATTCGAGCCGGAAAAATATTTATCCTTCAGATAGATTCCCCCAACAACCAAAACAACGATCGCGATAAAGCCGATCCCTAAGTAACTCGGAATCCAATAAACCACCTCAATATGATTGATTTCCCCGGGTTGGAGACTCCAGATCGAGCGATCGCTAACCCGTCGCACGGGGGGAGAAATTCCGTCGGGAGTGCGCACTAAATATCTTGCCCCCCAAGGGGTGGAGAGAGCAAACTCGATATTGATGGGAAAACCCGACTCGAGGGAAATGGGAGAGCGATCGCTCAACACTTCCAACCCGCGCAAATCCACCGCCAAACTGAGGCGATCGCGTTCGAGTAAAATCAGGTTACTTTGGTCGATCTCCATCGTCGAGACGAGTTGCACGGCATCGAGAGTGCCCGTCTCGTTGGATGATGCGATATCCTGTCCGGTAGGATTGAAAAACTTGTTAAACTTGGCTACTAAATCTTTGCCGTTAGAGAAGGGAATGGTCACGAGGAGTTCGTCATTGGCAAGATATTTACTTTTCCCTTTTAACTTTTTCCCCCGCTCTTCAATGGTTTTCAGCCAGCGAGCGGCTTCAGCCGGGTTAAAGCGCGTCAGTTGTTCCCCCAATTTAACGTGTTGGGAAATCGTACCGCCATTTTGACCGCGTACCGTCACCCCCACATCGTAGCGAATGCAGCCGGATAAAAAGAGCGCCGAAACCACCAAAAAGGCGACGAACAGCCAGCGAGACAGCCGCACGTTCGAGCGCCGTTGCCTGTATCCCAAACCCATCGGGCAAACTTCCTCCACAATTGCACCTACTTCCCTCAATCCTACAGGAAATGGGGACTGTTCCTAGTTTTCTCTTCCCTGTTGCCCTCGAGTGCAAAATTGGTTATATTCTGTTACAAAGTTTTAACACCCGCAAACAGTACCCGTTTTTAGGATAGCGATCGCAGCCATGAAAATCTCGGAAATCCAAGACACAATCTCTCGAGAAACCAACACCCTCAAAGACAAAATCGATCGAAGAGAGCTGATTTTGTCAACCTATGTCGGCGATCCGACTCGACTCAGAACCGAACTCGAAAAATGGCGCTCTGAGTTGGAAATCTGGCAAAAATGCAAAAACATGATCGACCAAGCACAATGGTAGGATAAAGGAATTTCGGAAGGATGAAGGAATTTCGGAAGGATGAAGGCTGAAGGGTGAAGGATGAAGGAATTTCGGAAGGATGAAGGATGAAGTGAGTTTTGTTCGCCTTCTCTATTCCCCATTCTCTATTCCTGATTCTCGATTCCCGATTCCCGATTCCCGATTCTCGATTCCCGATTCCTAATTCCTTTGAATACTTCGACATCTCCTCAAACTTTGCTTCTCATTGACGGTCATTCCCTTGCTTTTCGGTCGTATTATGCTTTTGCTAAGGGACGGGATGGGGGTTTGCGAACTTCCACGGGAATACCGACCAATATTTGTTTTGGTTTTCTCAAGTCTCTGTTACAAGTGATGCAAACAGAGCAGCCAAAATTCCTCGCGATCGCGTTTGATACAGATGCACCGACCTTTCGCCACCAAGCCGATCCCGCTTACAAAGCCGATCGCCAAGAAACGCCAGACGATTTTATTCCGGATCTGGAAAATTTACAACAACTTTTACAGGCTTTAAATTTAACCGCGATCGCCAAACCCGGATACGAAGCGGATGATATTCTCGGGACATTAGCCGTGCAAGGAAGTCAAGCCGGATATTCCGTGAAAATTGTCACTGGCGATCGGGATTTATTTCAAATGGTTGACGATGAGAAACAGATTAGCGTCCTTTATTTAGATCCGAAAGCGATTAAAAACACGCGATCGGGAGCAAAGGAATTTAAAGCCGCAGAAGTTGAAGAAAAATTAAGCGTCACGCCTGCTCAAGTCATTGATTATAAAGCTTTATGCGGCGATAAATCCGACAATATCCCCGGAGTTAGAGGAATTGGGGATAAAACGGCGGTAAAGTTGCTGAAAGAATACGGGACGTTAGAGAATCTTTATGAAAATATCGAACAAATTAAAGGCGCAAATCAAAAGAAACTGAGAAGCGGACAAGAAGATGCCAAGCACTCTCAATTTATGGCAACAATTAAACTCGATGTTCCTTTAGAGATTGAATGGGAGGCTTTACAACTTTCTGGCTTCGATCGCCAGCAAGTCCAACCTTTACTCGAACAATTAGAACTCAAAAAACTTCTCCAACAACTTGACGAGTTACAGAAACAATTCGGCGGCAATTTCACAGAATCTTCTGCCTTAGAAATTGAAGCACCGGAAAGCGAAGATATATGGTTTTTCAGTGCTGAAGATACCGAAAATGCAGCCAGAGGAGAAGAATCCATTATTACCCCGGAAATCATCGATACAGAAGAGAAATTAACAGCATTAGTCGAACGCTTAAAAACTTACACCGATCGCCAAATTCCCGTGGCTTGGGATACAGAAACCAGTTCCCTCGAACCTCGCGACACAGAATTAGTCGGACTCGGCTGCTGCTGGGGGGAAAATCCTGACGATATGGCTTATATTCCCCTCAATCATACGATCGGCAAGCAACTGGATAAAACAACCGTTTTAGAAGCCTTAAAACCCCTTCTAGAAAGCGAAAATTATCCCAAATCCCTCCAAAATGCAAAATTCGATCGCCTTGTCCTCTTGTATCAAGGAATTCGTTTAGAAGGTGTTGTTTTTGACACCCTGCTCGCCAGTTATATTCTCAGTCCCGACGGGTTGCATAACTTAACTGATTTATCCCTCAAATATTTGTCGGGAATTGAAGCAAAAAGTTATAAAGATTTAGAGATCCCCAAAGGCAAAACTATCGCCGATCTCTCCATTTCTAAAATTGCCAACTATTGCGGGATGGATGTTTATGCGACCTTTTGCCTTGTGCCAAAATTGCGGGAAGAACTCGCCAAAATTCCCGCGTTAGAAACATTGCTTTTGGAAGTCGAACAACCGTTAGAACCCGTCCTCACCGCCATGGAAGATCGGGGCATTCGCATCGATACCGATTATCTGCAAAAACTTTCCGAACAGTTAGAAAAAGACTTGACAAATATCGAGAAAAATGCTTACAAAGAAGCCGGAGAAGAATTTAATTTAGGATCTCCCAAACAGTTGAGCAAATTACTCTTTGAAACCTTGGGATTGAGTACGAGAAAGACCCGCAAGACCAAGACGGGATATTCGACAGACCATGCAACCTTAGAAAAATTACAAGGCGATCATCCCGTCATCGATCGCATTCTTGAATATCGCACCCTCTCCAAACTCAAATCCACTTATGTCGATGCAATTCCCGCCCTCGTTCATCCCCAAACCCAACGCATTCACACCCATTTTAACCAAACCAGTACCTCAACGGGCCGCCTTTCTTCCTCCAATCCCAACTTACAAAATATCCCCATTCGCAGTGAATTTTCGCGGCAAATTCGGCAAGCCTTTTTACCCAAGGAGGGATGGCAATTAATTTCCGCCGATTATTCTCAAATCGAACTGCGAATTCTCGCCCATTTGAGCCAAGAACCCATTCTTTTAGAAGCATATCGCAACCGTCAAGACGTGCATCGCGTTACCGCACAATTGCTGTTTGAAAAAGAAGAAATTACCCCCGATGAACGTCGTTTGGGAAAAACCATTAATTTTGGGGTAATCTATGGTATGGGGGCGCAACGTTTTGCCCGAGAAGCCGGCGTGAGCTCAAAAGAAGGCAAAGCCTTTATCAATCGCTATCGAGAACGCTATGCCAATGTATTTGCCTATTTAGAACGGATGAAAAAAGAAGCGATCGCCCGAGGTTATGTGGAAACATTATGCCAACGCCGCCGTTATTTTTATTTTGCGGGAGAAAGCCTGCGAAAATTACAAGGACGAGATCCCGAGGCGATCGCATTAGAAAAACTTAAAAATCTCTCTCCGGGAGATGCACAACTATTGAGAGCAGCAGCTAATGCGCCCATACAAGGCTCGAGTGCGGATATCATTAAAATTGCCATGATTAAACTCCATAAAATTTTGCAAAATTATCACGCCAAATTACTGTTGCAAGTTCACGATGAACTGGTTTTTGAAGTTCCGCCAGAAGAATGGGAAGAATTAGAACCTCAAATTCGAGACGGGATGGAAAATGCCGTAGAATTAAGCATTCCTTTAGTTGTAGACGTGCGGGGAGGGAAAAATTGGATGGAAGCCAAGTAAGAGAAATGACAAACGTGAATGGCCATCGCTAAGCGATCTAGCGGAAATTTTTATCTGTATCCGGAAATTAAACGAAAATGCCCGAGAAGTATAGCGAAATTCCCCATGCCGAGTAAAATAAGAGCGATCGGCATCAAAATTCGCCTATTTTTGTATTGGAGTGGAAAATCGAAAAATCCACTCCCCCTTTAGACAGTCGAGTATGTCAAAGCGTATACTGACCTAGAATGACCCCCATACCCCATCGCAACCGGAATGACACAATGAGAGGACGCAAGATATTAATTTTTGTACTTTTGGTGATTGGCGCCACCTTAGTCGTTATTTTGCTCAATGATTCGGAACAAGTAGCCGGGCCGATCTTGATCGGTATTTTACTGGTTGCAGTCTTTGCTCTCATCTCGGTAGGCGCGACGACGGAACTCTACCGAGAGATGGTGGAACATCTTCGCAATGATTCCATTCTCAAGAAGCCTTCCAGTCGCTTCTATCTTTACGGTCGCGGAGGAAGTGGCAAAACAACCCTTATTAAAAGTTGGTTGGGTGGGGAGGTGAGACCGGAACAAGCCACCAAATATTTTGCCTTTTATACAGCTGAAAAATATTTAGATTTGGAAACAAAACGGCGCTGTCGCATTGTCGTTTCCGATTATCAAGGTCAATCCCCCTCTCAAAATACCCTGAATGCGTCACCACAGGTTATTGGTGCACCGGATAAGCGGTTGGTCAATGGCGTCTTCTTCATTGTGGATATTGCTCCCCGGATCGAAAAGAATAGCAAGCCACTAGATACTAATGAATTAGTCGAATGGCTGGCCGTCGATACCGAAACCAAGATCCGCAAGCGAGTCGAACAACATCTGGAATATATTGTCCCGGCAATTTTAGAAATTGTTTTTGCGACGGTATATAGTAAAAATCTTTTATGCGTGACTTTAATCATTAATAAAATGGATTTGCTCGAGCAAATTGTTGCCATGGGATGTATTCCGGGGGTGAGTTTGGGGAATGTAGAAGAATATGCACGCAATTTATTCAAACGTATTGAATATAATATTCGCGATGCTTGCGATAAGATTGCTAAACCCGAACATCATATCGATTTCTCTGTAGCCTTAGTGAGTGCGGCGAAAGGAACGGGAGTTGCTAAAACTTTTAATCGCGTTCTGAAAAAATATTCGGATGCCCGATATAAGGAGAAGAAAAAATGAGCATAGGTAATGGGTAATGGGTCATGCGGATCGAGCAAATAACCAATAACCAATAACCAATAACAAAATTATATTTTGCCTTTGAGTGCTTCTAATTCTTCTCGTATAGTTGGGGGATTGTAGCCTAAAGCAAAGGCTTTTGAACTATCCATTGCAAGATCGGCGGGTCGGGGTGCAGCCATGGGAACATCTTTTTGAGAGCAGGCTTTTAAGCCAGTTTTGGGTAATTCTAAAACTTCGGTCATTAAACAACCAAATTCATAGCGAGAGAGGCGTTCTTTTCCGCCTAAATGTAAAATTCCTTCGGCTTTTTCGAGAGCTAAAAACAGACCGTGTGTTGCTGTTTCCGCACTGGCAGGCATTCGGTACTCATCGACAAATAAAGTTAATTCTTGTTCTTGACGGAGCTTGGCAATAAATGGTTGAATAAAACTGGGAGAATGAGGAGCTGCAACGCCAAACATTAAGGGCATTCGACAAACGACGGTTTTTGGATAGCAGTCTAACATTCCTCGTTCTGCTAATACTTTTTGTTCGCCATAAATACTGACCGGACAGACGCGATCGCTTTCTGTGTAAGGTGGATTTAAGCCATCAAATACGAGGTCGGTGGAGGTAAAAGCACAAGGAATCTCGAGTTCGGCACATAAATCGGCGATATGATAAGAAGCCGTAACATTGATACGATAAGATTCTTCGGGATGGGTTTGGCAATAATTGGGTTTGGCCGCAGCAGCCGCATGAATGACTGCATCGGGTTGAATGTCGGAAAATAGGGTTTTCAAGGCTCGAAAATCGGTTAAATCGATTTTTTGGGACAAAACTTTGGGAATACTAGCAGAATGAGTATAATAAGTCCCAAAGACTTGCCAATTTTTTCGGGCAATTTGACATAAGTTCCAGCCAAGAAAACCGCTAGCTCCAGTGACGAGAAGTTTTTTCATGAATCTAGCCAATCTATTTTAATTAGTTTATACTGAATTCGTACATTTGACACAATTTTTAAGATGAAAATTAAATGGTTATTGCTTTTAATCACAACAATTTATCATCTTATAGCAACGGTATGGGAAAATCGTCAGATGAAGCCTCCCGGTCAATTGATAAATATTGGCAGTCACAAACTGCATTTATATGCAAAAGGAACGGGAAAATATACGGTTGTTATCGAGCATAGTTTGGGGGGACTTGATGGTTATTTTTTAATTGAAGAACTCGCCAAAATAACGCGGGTTTGCATCTACGATCGCGCCGGATATGGTTGGAGCGAAATGAGTCCCGCTCGTCGTTGTAGTGGGGAGATTGTTAAAGAGTTAGATGCGGCGCTAGAAAAGGCTAAAATCGAACTGCCTTATATTTTAGTGGGCAATTCTTTTGGCAGTTATAATGCTAGTATCTATGATTCTCGATAGACGGAAATAGTGGCGGGACTCATT
>JBFRWJ010000053.1:0-19073 GCA_051439525.1 Spirulina sp.
GGAGTGGGAGATCATGGCGGCGGTCCGACTCGCGATAGGGTAGCGGTGAAAGACCGTTGGGATCGCTCTCCTCTTTTCCCCAAAATTGAATTTACAACAGCCAAGCAGTATCTAGATTCTCTGCAAAATTCCCACTCACAATTCCCGACATGGAACGACGAACTCTATTTAGAATTACATCGCGGTTGTTATACCACTCATGCCGATCAGAAACAATTTAATCGCCGTTGTGAAGGATTATTATATCAAGCTGAATTGTGGGCAACTTTAGCAAAAATAATTGATAAATCTCCCTATCCTCAGACAGAAATAGAAAGTGCATGGAAAAACGTTTTATTCAATCAGTTTCACGATATTTTACCTGGAAGTTCGATTCCGGAAGTCTTTGTCACGGCAAATCGAGAATGGCAAGAAGCGATCGCGACGGGAGAGAAGGTTTTATCAGATGCTTTAGATGCGATCTGCCAGTGTATTTCTCTGCCCGAGCCTCCTTTTCCCGATGCTCAACCTATTCTAATTTTTAATTCCCTGAATTGGACGCGATCGCAGGTTGTTTCTCTGCCAGTTTCTTCCGGAAATTGGCAAGTCTTCGATGTAAAAGGGAATCTAATCCAATCTCAATTCACAACCTGTAGGGACGTTCAATTGAACGTCCCTACGTTGCTATTCTTTGCCGAAAATCTTCCTTCAATTGGTTATCGTTGGTTTTGGCTTAAAAAGGGAATAGAGAACCGAGAACCGGAAACCGGGAAAGACTATGTTTTAGAGAATAGCATTTTGCGGGTAGAGGTCGATCCGAAAACAGGCGAATTAGACCGTGTTTTTGATAAGATTGAGAAAAGGGAGGTTTTACGAGGCAAAGGGAATCAGTTGCAAGCTTTTCAAGAAGAGAGGCAATATTGGGATGCTTGGAATATCGACCCCAATTATCAACAGAATCCTTTGCCTCCCCCACGGCTCGAATCAATAGAATGGTTGGATTGCGGAGAAGTGCGATCGCGTCTCCGAGTTGTTCGTAAAATCAATAATTCTACCTTCTCTCAAGATTATATCCTCGATATCGATTCTCCCTATTTAAGAATAGAAAATTATGTAGATTGGCAAGAAACTCACGTTCTCGTAAAAGCTGCATTTTCCCTGAATTTAGAAGCCGATTTTGCCACCTATGAAATTCCCTGCGGTGCCATTTCTCGCACGACTAAACCTCAAACTCCCGCAGAGAAAGCTAAATGGGAAGGCCCCGCATTAAGATGGGCAGATTTAGGAGATAATCATTATGGCGTGAGTTTATTAAATGACTGCAAATATGGTTATGATAGCAGTCCCAATTGTTTGCGATTGACCCTATTAAAAAGTCCGATTTGGCCCGATCCGCAAGCCGATCGTGGTCAACATCATTTTACGTATTGTTTGTACCCTCACGGCGATTCTTGGCAGGTTGCAGAGACCGTTCGCAAAGGATACGAGTTAAATGTACCGTTAATCCTGCGAGAATGCAAAAATGAGGAAATGCCAAAGAATAATAAACTTGCAGCCGAAGGGAGTTTATTAGACTTATCTGCAAAAAATCTCATTCTCATGGCATTTAAACCTAGCGAAGACGATCGCAAGACCTATATTCTGCGATGTTATGAATGTCATGGAAAACACGCACAGATTGAAATGAAAGGAGATTTAGAGTTAGCGATCGCGGCTTCCACAAATCTGCTTGAAATTCCGCAAAGCGATCGCAATCTCACTGCTCTTTCCCCTTGGCAAATCAAAACTTTTACAGTGAACAGTGAACAGTTATCAGTGAACCAATAACCAACAACCAATAACCAATAACCAATAACTAATAACCAATAACTAATAACCAATAACCAATAACCAATAACCAACAACCAATAACCAATAACCAATAACCAATAACCAATAACCAACAACTATTTCAACTGAACTGCAGGGGAATCGGGATTACTCAGATCGATATAATCGATTTGACGGGTAGGAACGCGATCGGGAAGTTTGCGCATTTTTGCCAAAACCCACATTTGTCGCTGAAAATGAAAAGAAGAATAAGCTCCACAATGAACCTCCCCCAATTCTGTTTTTAACACCAGATTGCTCGGAGATTGTAGATTAATTTCAAAAACTTGCACCCCCGAACGACTCACTGCACGATACATTTCCGACCAGTGAGGTTGAAATTGTTCGGTTAAACCAATCAC
Source organism: Spirulina sp. (assembly GCA_051439525.1). Classification (GTDB taxonomy): domain Bacteria; phylum Cyanobacteriota; class Cyanobacteriia; order Cyanobacteriales; family Spirulinaceae; genus CCY15215. The sequence goes on from JBFRWJ010000053.1 coordinate 2,211, forward strand.
AATCAGTTCGGGAAGTTCGAGAGTATTTTCGAGATCGGCATAACTATTTTTGGGCAGCCAAAATCCTTGTGCATCCAAAATCCCGACTTCCGGATTATTGGAGTTGGGAGAAGAAAAAGCAGGTAACGCGATCGCGACGGGATTGCGCTCGGTCACCTCAATGGTCAAACTGGGAGGTAATAATTTACGAATGACCCGAGCTCGCGAGATCGGAGCCGTCGCTTCAATTTCGCGACTGAGTTTTTCCGGTTCGATCTCGAGCAGAGACTGCGGATAGGATAAAGGCACGAGGGAACGGATTGCCGAGATGGAAAGGAGCTTATTCCCCTTAATTTTAAGCTTTTCCGGCGCGTCGATCGTCCAATCCGGGAGAGAAACCCCCCAAATCACCGTTCCCGTTAAACCGAGAATCAACAGCGATCGCCACAAGCTTTGCCAAAACCGAATCTGCCGACGGCGTTTGAGTTGCTCTCGGCGATTTTTCAGATCCGTTGGGGAAATATAAGACATATCTGCCATATCAATTCGCAATTTGCCATTGAGAATCCTCGATTCAACCTCAGTTTGAGCCTATCGATACTTATTTATTCTTTCGTTCGTCTTCTCTCCTCCTTGCTCGAGATCATAACCCAAGTCCGTTGCAATTGGTCAATATGGAGGGCGCGGGGATGGTTTACCGATCGCCGAGAATGCGTCATAAATAACATTGATACGCTCTAAATTGCCGTGCATCGAGACCCCAATTATCATCAGGACATGACATTGCATCTACTTCCCTTTTTCAAAGCGTGCAATCCCAGCAAAACGATCGATCTGGCGAATCCAAAAGAGCGTCCCTATTACATTGACTTTTCCTCGGTACGGGGAGGCAAGGTGGTCGAAACCTTAGAACGGACGATCGTTCGTCTCTCCCCCGACGAACCGACCTGTCAATTGTTTAGCGGACATATCGGGTGTGGCAAATCGACAGAGTTATTGCGCTTAAAAGCTCGTTTGGAGGAACAAAACTATCACGTCGTTTACTTTGAATCCAGTCGCGACTTGGATATGGCCGATGTCAACATCAGCGATATTCTCATCGCCATTGCCAAATCCGTCAGCGATTCCCTCGAAAAAACGGCAGGAATTCGCTTAAAAGCCCCTTATTTTGCTAACTTATTTGAGGAGGTCAAAAGTTTTTTGCAAACCCCCATCGAGTTAGAAGCCGGAGCCGAACTCTCCTTGGGAATTGCCCGCATCACCGCCAAAACCAAAGAAAATCCCAAATTAAGAGAACAATTAAAACAATCCCTCGAACCCCGTACCGAGAGCATTCTGCGAGCGATTAACGAAGAAGTCTTAAAACGGGCCGATCGCGAACTCAGATCGAGGGGAAAAAAAGGCCTCGTCACCATCGTTGATAACCTCGATCGCATTGCTCCGCGTCAAGTCACCCCCACGCGATCGCTCCCCGAATACTTGTTCGTCGATCGCGGGACGCAACTGGGGCGACTCAGTTGCCATGTGGTCTATACCATCCCCCTCGCCCTCATTTTCTCCAATGAATACCAAACCCTAAAAAATCGCTTGGGAGGAGGAGTGGCCCCTCTGATCTTACCCATGATTCCCGCCTGCAACCGAAACGGGGAAGATAATCCCCAAGGCATGGCCTTACTGCGACAACTCTTACTCGTCCGGGCCTTTCCCGAGCTAGATCCCCAAAACCGCCTCGAGTTAATCCCGGAAGTCTTCGACGCTCCCCAAACCCTAGACCGATTGTGCCGCGTCAGTGGCGGTCACGTTCGCAACCTTCTCGGCCTGCTCTATACTTGCTTGCGACAGCAAGATCCGCCCATCAGTCGGGATTGCGTGGAAAGCGTGATTCAAAACTATCGCGAAGACGTTCTCCTCGCTCTTGAGGATCACGAATGGGAATTAATTCTCCAAGTCGTGAGAGAACAAAAAGTGCGCGGCGAACAAGAATATCAACTGCTATTGCGGAGTATGTTCGTCTTCGAGTATCAAGATCGTCAAGGGCGTTGGTTTGGTATTAATCCCGCCCTGGCAGAAAGTCAGCGATTTCAGAAAGTCCTCGCCATTGCTCCCAAGAGCAATCGGGTGTAGGGTGTAGGAAATAAGACTTTGCACCCCACTTCCCCTTGCCCAAATTCCATGACTATTGTTGCCCTCGGCAGTATCAATATGGACTTAGTGATCAAAGCCCCTCGGTTGCCCAGTGCAGGGGAAACATTAATGGGTCACGAATTTTTCTCCGCCTTTGGCGGCAAAGGCGCAAATCAAGCCGTTGCCATTGCCAAACTTGGCTATCCCGTTTATTTTGTCGGCCAAGTGGGAGGCGATGATTTCGGTCAAACGCTTTTGCTGGCGTTACACGTAGCGGGAGTGAACACCGATTGCGTTTCCATTAACCCCCAATCCCATTCAGGAGTCGCGTCCATCGTCGTCAGCGAAACCGGAGAAAATACCATTGCTTGTGCTGCGGGGGCCAATGGCAAGGTTGGGGACAAAGAAGTGCAATGCTTCCAAAACTTGCTCTTGGGGGCAAAAATTGCCTTATTGGAATTGGGCATTCCTCTCGAGACAGTGATTCAAGCCGCTCGCGTCGCTCGGGAGGCTGGAATCCCCACCCTGCTCGATCCCGCCCCGATTCCCGATCGCTTTCCCGAAGAACTTTATTCTTTAGTGGATATTCTCACGCCGAATGAAGTCGAAGCCAGTCAACTCGTCGGTTTTGAAGTCAGCGATCGCGAGACGGCCCGAAAAGCCGCCGAAGTTTTCCAAGATAAGGGGGTGAAAACCGCGATCGTCACCCTAGGAGAACAAGGGGCGTGGTGTAGCGGGGAAACGTCTTTTTGGCAGGCAGCGACCCCCGTCGAGGCCGTGGATACCGTCGCGGCGGGAGATGCCTTTAATGGTGCCTTTGCCGTTGCGTTAGCCGAGGGAAAAACCCTGCAAGAAGCCGTGCGTTGGGGCTCCGTTGCCGGCTCTCTCGCCGTCACCCAAGCCGGCGCTCAATCCTCCCTCCCCGATCGCGATACATTTTTTCGAGCGTTGAATGGGTAAGGGAGAGAGGAATTTAAAGGATTATTATTTATGTCTAATCGACCGATCGAGTGACGGCGGTTTTGATTCAGGGTGAGTCCGAGACAACGGGTCTTTATAAAGAAATATTAAATTGCCTTGTTTTTTTGCCGAATGCGAAAGAGAATCGATTCATTCCACCGCGAGGAGGACTTGCCTGATGAAGAACGAAAGAGGCAGTCTAGATTCTGTTCATTCTGCATATGTTGGTTCGCGTATAGAAGCACATGACTTTGAGGCGGCTTTTTCTGAGGTTGACAGCCTTGTTGAATCTGCCCGATCAATGCTAAGTTATCATTTAAATACTAGAGGTTTTACTCATCTTCAGTTAGGTCGGTATAGTGAAGGGCTTTCCGATTGCATGGAAGCAAGGCAGATGAATCCCGACTTGGATCAAAATAATCTGATGTTGGCCAACTTGCTTTTTTATTATCACGAAAGCACGATACTACCCGCAATGGAGCAGCTTAAGCAGGAATTGTCACCGACTGCTTTCAGCAAGATTGCCATGGCTTATCACAATACTGGGTTTTATGTTCATGCCGCCAGCTATTTTCAATTAGCGCTTTCGGTTGCTGAAACAACTCAGTTGGCTCAGTTGTATAATAATTTAAGTGCATCTTATCTGGGGGCGGGACTTCTCATTGAAGGCTTTCAGGCGAGTGCAAAAGCCGTTCTCTTGGATGCTGACATAGATAAAACCAACTATCTCGCATCATTGAAGCAAATCGAAGGAATGGGTCAGGATCCTGGTGCATTAATGCCGAATTATCCTTCTGTGGAAGGTAATCTAAATGCCGATAATGAAATTAATGAAGCGCTGACTTATTACTTTAACAGAAAATATTCTGATGCTCTAGCAAGTTTCGATCGCATTATTAGCGATGCTCGCAAGCAACTAGAGTCAAATGAAGATGGCGAGAAAGGCCGGTTATTACCGGGCTATCTTAATCATAGAGCCATGTGTCATTTAAATATGGGAAATTTTGATGAGGCTATCTCGGACTGTCTCGAAGCGCGGAAGTTGGATTCCGATCTCGAACATACTAATTTGCGTTTAGCTCAGTTTTTCAAGGCAGAGTACGACTCCTCTCTGAAGCCACTGTTCGATGAACTTGAAAAGGAAATTTCTGCGGAAGGGTACAATAACGTTGGAGTATTTTACTTTAAACATGGTTTTTTGGCTCACGCCGCAACATACTTCCAATTGGCCATTTCCCTCTCGGAAGGGCTGGTTCGGGCTGAATCGTACAATAATTTAGCGGGAGCGTATTTGGATTTGGGTTGCCCGATTGAAGCACTGAGAGCTGCTTCACAGGCTGTGGCATTGAATCCGAAGATCGACAAGGTTAATTCCAACTTGGCTTCTATGCGATTGAAACCCATGGGTCTCAACCCAGAAAATCTAATAGAAGATAAATTTTCTGCGATCGGAAATGACGGTTGAATTGGCGGGGTAACGGATTCACCAGACACATTCCGAAAAGTTGATAACGACACACTCAAACCTAAGATGGAAAGTTAAAAATGAAAATACTTGTCTCTTCGGCATTCCAACGGGAAGCAGAATATGTGGGTAGGAGTCCTTCTGTATTTCCTCAAAATACGAAGTTGGACTCTATTATCGAATACGATACGAGCGGGCAGCCCGTTGAATTTAGAGTTGATGAAACCGGTACATCGGGATACAAGAACGGTGTTAAGGTTTCAATTCCCGAACGGTTTTCAATCATCAAAAGTAGCAGCCAATTGCGCTTTGTTTTGGAAGCCCACGATCTGATTACGTCTCAAGCTGGAGATGTTGACTTTCGCGTGCGTCCTCTAGCTAGCGGGGATAGCGGGGCTGGAGCAACGCTCGTGGAAGCCAATCTCGGTGTAATGTTTGATTGCGCGGGAGCTGGATGTGCGGGAGTTGGATGTGTAACTGTTGGCTGCGTCACTGCTGGGAAAGGCGGTGGCGGATGTGGGGCAGCCGGATGCGCGGAGGCTGGATGTGCGGCAGCCGGATGTGGGGCAGTCGGATGCGCGGGAGCAGCATGTGCGGCAGCCGGGAAAAACACCGGTGGATGTGGGGCGGCTGGATGTGCGGCCGTTGGCTGCGTAGCAGCCGGATGTGGGGCGGCTGCTTGTGCGGCTGTTGGCTGTTTAGCAGCCGGATGTGCCACTGTTGCCTGCGGCGCAGCCACCGGAGAATGCGGGGCGGCTGCCTGCGCACTCGATGCCTTTTGTGCAGCAAATGCGGGTTGGCCTCCATAAGCCTTGAGAGCAATTGCTCGATTTGCACGCATTCCGCTCGAGAGGGTTTATGGCGAACACGCAATTAAAAGAGGCGAATATGCAATTAAAAGAATCGATTTACAACATCAAAATCGGCCTGCTGGGTGGGAGGTGTCTTCTTTTTAACTCCCTGAGTCGCGGTTTGTGTCTATTGGAGTCCGATGAAGTTGCAATTCTCGATCGGATTTCGGACTCGAATTCGAGAGAAAACCAACTCGTACATCAGTTACTCGGTCAGGGTTTCGTTTTGCCGGCCGGTACGGATGAATTAGCTATAGTGAAGAAGAAATATGAGGCCCATCGATACGATCCCGGCGCGGTTACTCTGACCGTGTGTCCCACTCTTGCCTGTAACTTCGGCTGTGATTATTGCTTTCAGGGTGCAGATAAGTCGGTGCAAAAAATGTCTGTCGAGGTACAAGATGGGATCGTTCGGCTTTATCATCGGCTTTTAGAAGAATTGCCCGGTTTACACGCATTGCGATCGACGTGGTATGGTGGCGAACCTCTATTGAAGCCGGATATCATTTATAGCCTGGCGGATCGGCTGATCGAAATCAATAAGAGCCGAAACATTAACTATAGAGCTTCAATGATTTCTAATGGCTCGAGAATGACGCGATCGATTGCTGAGAAATTATATTCACGAGGCTTAAGATCCGTGCAGATTACCTTAGATGGTGCCCGAGAGGATCATGATTCCAGAAGGCATTATTTGTCGAAAAAAGGGAGTTATGACACCATCGTCTCCAACATGAAAGAATGGATATACGAGTTCCCGATTCAGGTCGATCTGCGAGTGAATATTGACGAGCGGAATAAGGACGGGGTCAAATCTCTTATTGACGATCTGGTAGCGGCAGGATTATCGAATCTTCCCAATTTGAAGATGTATTTTGCCCCGGTAGAATCCGTTACCTTGGGTTGTCATGCGGTTGCCGACAAGATGATTAAAAAAATGCAGTACGGTCAGTTGGAATCAGACCTCCTGAGATATGCTTATGAAAACGGTCTTGCGGATCTTCCCTATCCCCCTTACTTTATGGGAGTTTGTTCGGCCTTGAGACCCTATGATTTTATCGTAGTTCCCAATGGGGATGTTCATAAATGTTGGGATACGGTTTCGTTCCCGAATAAAAGAATTGGCTCTGTATTTGAAATGGATGCGCTTTTCCAGAATAAGAGTCCTTTACAACAGGAATGGGAACAATTTAATCCTTTCGATAATTCGACTTGCAGATCCTGTAAGATTTTACCCAATTGCAGCAGTTTCTGCGCCCATAAGTTCATCCATGCCGCAGATACCCTTGGAGAAGCTTCCTTGCCCTGTCCCAGTCTCAAGTATTCAATTAATGAAAAGATAATTCTCCGGGCTGAGAAAGAGGGATTCATTACCAAAGATGATTACTCTCCGGATGCGATCCGGACAAATCCGCTCGCTCTTTGTTCTGAAGTTTTTGTCAAAGAGAAATACTTAAAAGATGTCGAATACGCTTACAGCTAATAGCAGTGCCAGCAAATATCTTTTTATCGTTTCTTCCTCGTATGGGCATTTATTTCCAGCGATTCGGCTGGCCCATCTGTTGCAGAAGAGAAGAAAAGACGTTCTCTTTGTTTCGGCTCGCGAACATAAAATCTTGTTTGATACCTATGGGATAAAGTGTATATCGATATCGAACCAGCCAAACCCATTTTTATCAACTTACGATTGGTATGACAGTGAAGTGGGGCGTTACCAATACGACATAATCAAACAAGTTGTCAATGAATATCAGCCCGACACCATTGTTGCAACCCCATTGGTGATGCCTGCCTTTGTCTTAGCAGAAGCATATAGTATTCCATTAATCGTCATTGGATACTGCGAATACCTTTTCCCGAGTGTTGGCGAAAAGAACTCGAAAAAGCAATGGCGCATTGAATCTATAACTCAGCATTACAACAATTTAAGGGATAATCTCGGTCTGCCTTTAATTCCAGCAGATCCTGCGACATCTCCTTTAATTGGGAATAAATACCTTCTCAGGAGTATCCCACATTTTACGACGCAGGAAAACCTCCCCTCCCAAGTTGAATTTGTTGGGAGTCTCATTTGGGAACCGAAATATATTAATTACGATCTTGACCGATTTATTGCCAAAAACCGTAACCATAAACGCCCTCTGTTTTTTGTGCAAATCGGTCGGTTATTTAACGATCGCAACTTGTGGAATACTTTGATTGGGTTGCTGAGCAAACTATCTGCTGACTTTATTGTGGATCTGGCACGGTCTGATTATATGAGAACTCATATTGAATTCCCAGACAATTTTTATCTTCATCCGTTTGTTCCGTTAGGGTATATCAAGGACGATATATGTGGTGTTATCTGTAGCGGACAAACGACAAGCGTCGTATCCGCTATCTATCATGGTAAGCCCATCCTCGGTATACCAAATTCCGCAGATGGCACGGAAGTCACCGATCGCATTGTTGAAAATGGTATCGGTGCTGGAATATATCAGGAACATGACATTCGGGAAGATGTTTTTCTTAACTATTTTGATAAAATTAAAAACGGGAGTTATGATAAAATATATTTTTATCAACAACATTTTCTTTCTTATGAGGAAGAAGATCGATTATTTGAAAGAATTTTTGCATAATTAAAGGAGAATTTTTCATGACTCGAGGAAATGCTATCGGTGTTGAAACCAAAGTTAACGCGGATGTAAAAAATGAAATCTTGAGGCTAGGTGAAATATATAGCCTTGAGACTGAAGATTTTAAAAAGACAGTCGATCTTTTGAGCTTAGAGCATTACATCGAATATGTTTTTGGGGAAGAGAATTTTGAAATCATTACGGGTGGAATCGGGGAAGAAGACCGCTTAATTGACATTGTGACGCAACTTCAGATCCCAGAAATAGTTGTCACATCTTTTAAGAAATGTGTCGCTGAATTCCCCGGTAAAATGGTTGGTTTAAAGCTTTGCTTTGGCCCTGCTGATGTCTTTCCGACACTCTATCTGGACTTGCTGGAGCCATGGGATGTTGCTTTCTCTTTCTTGGAAACACTGCCGGAAATACGCGATTCCCTGCCCGTTTTTAAACAACACTTGGAAGGAAGCAATGTTTGTATGTTGTTAGCATTTTCTTTAGACAAACTTACCCATAAGTTGCTCGTTAAAACTTATTATCCTTGCGATCGGACTAAAAAAGCACCTCACAATCCCCTCATGATATCTCTTCGTTTGTCAGACGGGTTGGTTTCTCAACAGCCTAAATTTTATAAATCGCTTTCTCGGGAAGAAATTTTTCATGCAAATGAGAAATTAGCACATATTACCGATCGGAGTGCAAAAATATTCAGTCGAAAGTACTGGTCTGTTTGTGGATACAATTTTGAGAACAATGAAGTCAAAAATCTGAAAATATATGTGTTTCGCAAAGATAGTAGATTTAATACTTGGGGGTCTCGGCACGACAGTATGTATACGACCGAAGGCAATGTATTGTTGAGATTGAAGCGCTTCGACGATGCAATCCATTCGTATACGAACGCCATAGATTACCGTGAAAAGGATTTCACCGCGTATACCAATCGCGCGCTATGTTACGCGTTGGTTGGCAAGCATGACTTGGCTGTAGACGATGCCCGGAAGGCAAAGGCTCTCGAACCGAATATGAATTTTAAGCAGTCGGATGTATATTTTAACTTTATTAAAGACATCTCCAGAATTTCCGAACGGCTAAATTCTGCACCGACTGCACAATTGTATAATGAGCTGGGGATATTATTGTTTTCGAGAGGTCTTTTTCTGGAAGCGAAAAAAAACTTCGAGTTAGCACTAAAGCTGGATTCAGGATTTGCAGAAGCGTATAATAATCTGGGCGGTGCGTGTATTAACTTGGGGCTGTTTTCCGAAGCATTCGATTATTGTGGAAAGGCCATTAGCTTGGACGATAATACAGATACTACCAATTATACGCTCGCATTGAATAGTATGCGTAGAACGAAGGGAGAGAAAGTTCAGTAGATCGAAAAGTCAGATCGAAAAGTCGATATTCGAGTAGCGATCGCCAGCATTTAGGGCAGATTCATCGGGGCGATCTCACTGCTTTCCTCAATGGCAGCATCGAGGCGATCGACGATGATGAAATCACAGGGAATGGATTCGAGGAAGGTATTGTAAAGTTTAATCAAGAATATCGTCAAACATGGTGATTTATGGTAAAGTCTCCTCAGAAAACCCCCCGAAGATTATCATGATCTTCTCAAAATTCTCGTGTTGATGGATTAAAGCGGTCAAATCAATTGGCAACAGAGGGATGAGCTCTGGCGAATTCGATTCCCCATCCCTCCCTTTCAATTGGCAATTAATGTAGGGTGAAAGGTGGGAAAACTGAAACAATCATGAAACTCGCTGAACGACATATCATTAAGAGAGGACATAAATTTTGGACGGAGATAGATGGCTTATCTTGGCAGGCCAAAAACCTCTATAATGCGGCCAATTATCTCATCCGTCAAAACTTCATGTATGGTCATGGCTATTTGTCTTACAAAAAGATGGCGAGTTTAATGAAAGAGACAGAACAATACAAAGCACTACCCGCGAAAGTGTCTCAACAAGTATTACGGGGATTAGAAAACAATTGGAAATCCTTTTTTGCCGCCAACCAAGTCTATAAGATGAATGCCGATAAATTTTTAGGACGACCGAAAATTCCCAAGTATAAAGACACGAAAAAAGGAAGGAATAAACTGGTTTATACCCAACAAGCGATTAGTAAAGTCGCGTTAAAACAGGGAAAAATCAAACTTTCGGGGACTCAAATCGAGTTCCCAACGGGGGTAGCCGAGAGAGTGGCGGAGGTGAGAATTGTCCCCCAATGCGATTGTTATATCATGGAGGTGATTTATGATGAATTAGAATCGGTTGTAGAACCCAGTCAATGGATAGCGAGTATTGATTTAGGCATTGATAATTTAATGGCTGTAACTTCAAATCAACCGGAGTTTACTCCTTTGCTGATTAATGGCAGACCGTTAAAAAGCCTGAATCAATTCTACAATAAACGCCGAGGGAGTCTCCAATCTTTATTGAGAGGAAAGCAAAAAAGTTCGAGACGCATTCGCCGTCTGACTCGATGTCGAAATCAAAAGATAGAGAATTATCTTCATCGAGCCAGCCGATATGTGGTGAACCTTTTAAGGACTCATGACATTACAACTTTAGTCATTGGCAAAAATGACGGTTGGAAACAAAGGAGTCCATTAGGAAAAATCAACAATCAAAATTTTGTGACAATTCCCCATACTCGTCTGATAGAAATGTTAACTTACAAGTGTCAATTAGCGGGAATGACCGTGATTGTACAAGAGGAAAGTTACACATCGCGCTCGAACTTTTTCAACCTAGACCCCATTCCGGTGTATGGAGAAAGCGAAGAAGTTCCCACTTTTACGGGTCAAAGAATTAGTCGGGGACTTTATCGAACCCATACAGGCGCTCTCTGTTGTTCTGATGTACTAGCCAGTTACAACATTTTACGAAAAGCATTCCCAAATGCCTATGGCAATGGGATAGAGAGGTGCGTAGTTCACCCTAGGAGAATTAATCTCTCAAAGCCAAAATGAAGGGGATTTCTGAAATGGAATCCATGTCTTGTTGATATTTGACTGTATTTTGGTTAACTATGATGACTGAAAGGGAAAGCAACTCAGTCGCAGATCCGTCCCTTTAATTTCACATTAAGCATAACTGATGGGTGATGAATCGACCGCGAAACGTAGACACACCGAGACAAAAGAATGCTCGCTCGCTCTCCACCTTATTGAGAGCACTGCTGCTTTCCCAAGGACAATTCGCTTTGATTTTAGTTCGGTGTAATTATCACGGACTGCGCGAGCGATTATGGCAGCAATATCAAGAAGAAGTTTTCCTGCGATCGCCGTCTCTAGCTCCCCTCAAAGCCATTCATCTCGATCCCTCGGTTTCCACCCTCCTCTCTCCTCTCCTAGACGCTCTAGAAGACGAAAAAAAGAAGAATCAGAAACAAGAGATTCAGTCTTCCCCTCTCCCCGCTCTCCCCGCCTCTCCCGATGCTCCCGATGCTTCCCCCACTCCTTCTCCTCTCCCCAGCGCCCTCGTCGTCTTTGGGTTAGAACTCGTCAAAGACCCCGATCGCCTGTTCAAAGCCACCAACCAAGTCCGGGAGGAATTTCGCAAGCATCTCTCCATCCCCGTGATTTTTTGGGTCACTGACGATTTACTGCAAAAGTTAACGCGCCTCGCGCCCGACTTTAAAAGTTGGGCGGCGGCTTCCATTAAATTCGAGCTTCCCCTCGGAGAGTCGGAGTCGGCAGCCCTGTTGTGGCAAATTACCGATAACCTCTTTCGACAACTCTTAAAGGCAGGTGCCGAAAAATTTTTACCCAACGAAGCCCTCGATCTCGCACCAGGATGCCGCACCCGCCGAGAATTGGAATGCGCTCGCAACGAACTTTTGCCTTTTCCCAAACGTTTGAATCCCGTCAGCAAAGCAACTTGGCAATTTCTGTTGGGCCGGGATGCTTACCAAGAAAATCGGATCGACGAGGCCGTCAAACTTTTCCAGAAAAGCCTGAATTTTTGGTGTCAGGGAACGGGATATTGGAGTATTGGCAATTGGCTGCTGGCGGCAGGGGACGAGGGAGAGCCAGATCTGGCTTCGCGATCGTCCCAGAAGACCGGAGCATTGACCCTTCCCCGTCGCTTTCACCTCGCCAACCCTTTTTTAGAGGAAAAAGGGCTGGTGCTTTTTCACTTGGGCTTGTGCTATGGTCGGGTCGCCCAGCAAAATCCTGCCGATGCAGAAGAGGCTTGGCAAGAAGCCAAAAAATGCTTTGGGGCAAGTTTGGAAATTTTTACCGTGAAAAGCCAATCCAACTTTACGGCAGGGTTGATCGTCCAGTTGGGAACCGTGTTGCAACAATTGGAAGAATGGAGCGCACTCAAAGGTCTGAGTCTTTATGCTTTGAACTGTTTGAGCGATCGCCAATCTCCGATGTTAAACCCCCGTGCCTACGGATTTCTCGCCCGGGTGGCCTTAGAGGGGGGGGAGTGGCAGCAAGCGGAAACGCTGGCCGAGCAAGCCCTCGAGTCCATGAGCAAAGTTCCTTATCCCCTGCCCCAAGATCGTGCCGGCTATTTGCTCTTGCTCGCTCGGGTCAAACATCGTCAAGGGGATCGTCAACTCGCCATGGAACAATTGCAGAGCGCCCGCCAATTGTTATTGGATCGGTGGGCGATCGCCGACGATGGGGATCCCCTCGGGGGAAATGGCAATGCTCCCGCCCGAAAAGAGCGCTTGTATTTAGAAATTTTAGAAGAATTGCGCTGGCTCTACTGCGAAAACCAGCAATACAAATCCGCCTTTACCCTCAAACAAGAACGGCAGTTTGTCGAGCATTATTGCGGCTTGCGCGCTTTTCACGGACTGTATCCCCTCGCCACCACAGATCGCGCCGCCTCGGGGGGGAATTTATGGGAGAATGTCATCGATCGCCGTTCCCAAGAAGCGATCGCTGCCTCGGGCCGTCGCGTCATCGTGGACGACCTGTTAGAAACCCTCACCTCTCACGATCGCAAGCTGACGATCCTGCACGGAGCTTCCGGGGTGGGCAAAAGTAGCTTATTGCGGGGCTGCTTGCTCTCCGCCCTACAAGAAAAGCCCATTGCCGCTCGCAATGCCCTACCGATTTTACAAGCCACTTATCGCCATTGGGAACGAGACCTCTGTTACCTGTTCGACGAAGCGATCGCCAAGGCCCTGCCACAAGAGTCTCCCCCGTCCCCGTCGGAAGAACCCTGGCGCATTTTACAGCAGTTGCAATATCATCTGTGCGATCGTGTCTTTACCGTGTTAATTTTCGACCAATTCGAGGAGTTTTTCTTCCTCTGTCCCCAAATCGAACAGCGGCAAAAGTTTTACGAATTTCTGCGGGATGCCCTGTCCATTCCTTTTGTCAAGGTCATTCTCTCCATTCGCGAGGATTATTTGCATCACCTGTTAGAAATCGAAACTTGCGTCGAATTGAGGGCAATTGACAACAATATGCTCGATCGCCGCAATCGCTATTGTCTCAAAGATTTAACCCCCCAAGAAACCCACCAAGCGATCGTGCATCTGACGGAAAACTCTCAATTTCACCTCGAACCCGCCCTCATTGATGCCTTTGTCGAAGATTTGTCGCGAGAGCGAGGTCGGGTGCGTCCGGTGGAACTGCACCTCGTCGGCGCGCAATTGCAAAGCGATCGCATCGATACCCTCAAAGCGTATCAGGCTTTGGGAGAAGATCCCAAAACCGTCTTGGTGACGCGATCGCTGTTGGCAATTGTAGCCGACTGCGGAGAAGAAAACCAAGATATTGCTTGGCGCACCCTTTTTGCCCTCACGGCGGAAAATAGCACCCGCCCTTTAAAAACCAAAAGCGAACTGGTATCAGTTATCAGTTATCAGTTAACAGTTAACAGTGCTGCATTACGGTTAGATTCGATTCTGGAAATTCTCGTCAATTCTCGCTTGGTTTTTCGCTTTCCCGAAGATCCCGAAGATCGCTACCAGTTGGCGCGAGATTATTTTGTCGCCCCCATTCGCCAACAATATCGCCGCCATTTTACCAGCGCGATCGAAGCCAGTCTCGAACGCCAGCAGCAAGAGTTGGTTCGGGAGCGCAAACAGCGTTTTACAATCTCGTTGCTAGGCGCGGCCATGGCAGTTTTAGCCCTCATTTCGGGGTACTTGGCATGGCACGCTCGCGATCGACAACACATTGCCCAACAGAAACTCATTCGAGCGAATTTACTGGCGGAAAGTGCGGCTTCCGAATCTCTCTTCGTTTCCGGACGCAGATTTGACGCGCTTCTCGCCGCCTTGAGAGCCGGTCGCCAATTGCAAAAATCAGTTACCCGTCACCCGTTATCCAGTAACCAACAAAATAACCCACAGCAAGTATTTCCTTTGCCAGTGCGGGGAAATATTGATGCGACGACTCAGTTTAAGACGATCGCCGCCCTCGATCGCGCCTTGCGGGGGACGAAAGAACGCAATCGCCTTTTCGGTCACAAGGATGTGATTTGGGATGTGGTTTTTTCTGCCGACGGTCGCCTTCTCGCCAGTGCCAGTCTCGATCGCTCGGTGAAGTTGTGGTGCGAGGATGGGAGGCTGCTGGCAGCCCTTACCGGTCACGAAGATAGCGTCACCAGTGTCGATCTCTATCAGACCCCTCAAGGGACTCGGGTGGTTTCCAGTAGTTGGGATGGAAGTCTGCGACTTTGGCAATTGCCGGCGAGGCCTTGCGATTCCCCCGGGGGGGAAACCTTGACCATTCCTCCCCCTCGCACCTTTGCTCCCACCGCTTCGACGCAGGATAAGGAAATTTATAACGTTCGCTTTAGTCCGGACGGTCGTTATTTGGCGACGGCGGGCAAGGATGGTACGATTCGCTTGCAGACCCTTGAGGGGACTGCGATCGCGACGTTTTCGGCGGGGAGTGGAGCGGTACAGTGGGTGGAATTTAGCCCCAATGGTCAATTGCTGGCGGCGGCGGGGAACGATCGCGGCGTACAGCTTTGGAATCGTTCCGGAGAATTGCTGAATGTGTTTCGCGGGCATACCGGAGGAGTCACTTATGTTGCCTTTAGTCCCGATGGGGAGACGATCGCCTCGGCCAGTCGCGACGGGACGATTAAACTTTGGGATTTAAACGGCAACGAACGACAAACCCTGACGGGTCATGAAGGAGGAATCTGGGCGGTGGGTTTCCGTCCGGATGGGAAAGCGATCGTTTCTGCCGGTCACGATGGCCAGATTAAACTGTGGGATAGACGGGGCAATCTGTTGGAAACGTTTGCCTCCCATCGGGATAGGGTGACGGGGGCGCGCTTTCATCCCCAAGGCAAGCTGCTCGCTTCTTCCAGTTTCGATAAAACGATTAAACTCTGGGATTTACAGGGGAATCCCCGTTTGGTGTTGCACAATAGTGATGCCGGAAACGCCGAGGGAGAGGGGAAATTCGGAATTCGCGATGTGGACATTTCCCCAGACGGGCAATTGGTGGTTACGGCGGGGGAAAATGGCACGATTATTGTCTGGACTCGACAGGGGAAGAAATTAACGCGCATTTTCGCCCATACTGATACCATCGAGAGGGTGAGCTTTGCACCGGATGGGAATCTCTTTGCTTCCGGGAGTTGGGATGGCACGATTAAAATTTGGAATCGCTTGGGGCAATTACAGGCAATTTTATCGGCACATCAAGATCGGGTGGCGGATTTGAATTGGAGTCCGAACTCGAAATTGTTGGTTTCGGGGGGTTGGGATGGACTGGTTAAAGTTTGGGATAGTCAGGGGAAATTACAAGAAACCTTGCAACGCCATCGCCAACGGGTGCATGCGGTGACCTTCAATCCCGAGGGCAATCTTTTAGTGACGGGAGGGGAAGAGGGGATTTATTGGTGGCCCGAGGACGAGCTCGGACGCTTTTCGGGGTTAACGCCCTTGCCTTTGGCGGATTCTGGGACTTGGATCATGGATCTGCAATTTCTGCCGGCGGGGAATTTGCAGGGAACAGACGCTCGTTTTGTTTTGGCGGCGGGGGGATACGATAATGCCATTTCTTTTTGGGACGATCGCGATCGCTTATTGGGTAGTCTCCGGGGTCATACTGATAGTATTCGCCGTTTTGCGGCGGATCCGACGGGGGAAATTTTGGCGACGATTTCTTGGGATAATGATGTGGAGTTATGGCACGCCAACGATACGTTATTAACCACTTGGGAGGAACATCAAGGGGAAGTGGTTGGCGTGAGTTGGAGCTCGGATGGGAGCGCGATCGCGACGGCAGGACGGGATGGTACGGCTCGCATTTGGTCTTTGGATTTAGATGCCCTAGTTGCCGAGAGTTGCCGTTGGTTGGGGGATTATTTGCGTCACAGCGCTATGGTTCAGAAAAGCGATCGGGCGTTGTGCAATGAACAATGAACAATTATTCAGAAGGATGGTGCGATCGCTAATTGCTTGCAAGAAGTCGCGATCGTTTTTTCGTCTCAGTCCCGCGAACGGGATTCATTGAATTGAAAGCATATTTAAAGTGCGAGCCTTGTCTACAGTTTCACGTTTCAGTCCCGCGAACGGGATTCATTGAATTGAAAGTGTTCGCGGACTTTGGCATCCATTTAGATTCTCTCGTTTCAGTCCCGCGAACGGGATTCATTGAATTGAAAGGGGGTGACGTAGAATATCGCGGGTAGACGCGCTGTGTTTCAGTCCCGCGAACGGGATTCATTGAATTGAAAGGAACTCCGCTCCTCGACATCGCTCGGAGACCAGTTTCAGTCCCGCGAACGGGATTCATTGAATTGAAAGGAAACCAACCGCCGCAACTCGGTCATGTTAGAGTTTCAGTCCCGCGAACGGGATTCATTGAATTGAAAGCTAAGCTGACCCCTTTGCGCTCGAGCAATCGCATCGTTTCAGT
>JBFRWJ010000054.1:0-6041 GCA_051439525.1 Spirulina sp.
CGCGCGATCGCCCCCGCAAGCAGTCAAGCAATTCTGTCCCGCCTGCAAAACAAAAGGAGAGGCCGGCTGGCCGACAATACCACTCACCTCGCCGGAAATCAGAAAATAAAATTTCAAGGGATCGGTATGAACGTGCTGGCATTTCAGCACCAAATCCTCCTTCAATTGCTGATCTTCAACCGCGATTTGCAAGCCCGAACACGGATAAGCGAAACGAACCGAACCTCGACCGACCTCCTTCAACCATTCCAGTCGCGCTTCTGTTTTTCCTATCTTATAGAGATACAGCTTTCCCGAACTTATTTGTTCTAAAAGCTTGGGAAAGCCTTGTTGCATTCCATTCCGTGGAAAGGTCAACTCTATCGCCATTAGTTTCAACCTCGACTGCCAACAGTTGCAAATAATTGTCAAGTCACCTAATCCTAGAAAGCAATTTAGAAAACCAAACTCTTCCTAAAAGTAGATTCCTTCATTTTTCGATAATAATCCTTATTGTGGAGATCCGCAATAACCGAACTTGCACCAATACGCTATATATAGTGTGTGGTGGGTCAAACCCCTTATCAAAAAAACTAGGGGTCATCCCCGAAGTAGTCAACAGAAAAAAGTTGAGTTAACTCAATCAGAAAAAATAAGAAGATAGAACAACGAAAATAGAGCATCCCATAGAGAGGGTAAAAGCAGCTTGCTTGTGCTTTATGGGTCTGGAATTTTCTTACAGCCATTGCACGCCGCACTCAAACAACGATCTATCCAATCAAACAGAGTCTTCTCTCTATTCAATCCAACAGAGTCTTCTTGACCAAAAAAGAAACGGTCTCAAGCCTCACTTCGACATACTTCGGCGTAGCTCAGTACAAGTAGCTCAGTGACCTCCTCCTTTAGGAAGAAAACAAAGGATCTTCCGCATTCCAAGCCTCCGGCTTGAACCGGAGGTCATTGATAATTGATCATTGATAATTGATCATTGAAATGACGACTATTTGACTGCCTAATTGCGAGCCTCCAATCTTTGTTTTATCGAGATGTCCTCAATCTTCAATACACTACATCTAGTTTCTGTGCGTCAGTTCGGAATAATTTTGAGAGCCGACCCATTCTCAATTTTTCATTTTTCCACGCCAGACAATCCCTTTCGAGCAAAAAAAAATCCGTTTTGGGTCGGAATCCTTCTTTTGCCTCTGTTAGTATGAACTTATTTCGGGCTAAATTAAGCCACTTCCCTAGCTTATTGATAATAATTTTGAATTGTGAAAAAGTGGGCATGGAACAGAACCTTTCCCTTGACGTTCAAGATACCCTGAAGGACATTTTGAAAAACTTGGGCATTTCCGAAGAGTTATTGCACGACGATGCTTTGCTTCATCGCGACCTGCAACTCGACTCGACTGAGATCGTAGAAATTTCTCTAGCTCTGAAACGGCGACTCGGAGTTGCCATTAAATTAGAAACCCGTCAGGATAAAACCCTCGCTGAAGTGGGTCGAGCGATCGCAGATGCACGCTCCAGTTTGGCATGACCCCTCGGGAGCAAACCCGCACGATGATTGGCCGAATCGTCCGGCCGGATCGTCAATCGTAGCGATCGGCATCGATTTGGTGGAAATTGCCCGGATCGAAGGTTTTCTGCGCCGTTACGATCGCGATGCGCTCGCGTTAATCTTTGCCCCGCAGGAACTCGAGACCAGCCAACTCGACCCCGCCCCCGCCAAATACTTAGCTCGGTGTTTTGCCAGTAAAGAAGCGATCGGCAAAGCCCTCGGAACGGGGTTAGCCGGGATTCACTGGTTTGAAATTGCTGCCAAACTCGACCCGTGGGGGCGTTTGGTGGTGGATTTATCGGGTTCTGCCCGCCAAAAAGCCGACGAACTGGGATGTCAGCATTGGCAGATGAGTTGGTCGTCTTGGCAGAACCATCTCCTTGTTTGCGCGATCGCCTATCAATCTACAATTCGCAACGATTCATGAACGATTTTCTCGAACCCTTACCCAATCTCTTTAACGTCGCCGCCCATTTCTTGGATGGGAATCTGCTGCGAGATCAGGGAGATAACATTGCTTTTTATGCCAAGGATGCAACCTATACCTATCGCCAAACTCACGATCGCGTCCGACGGGCGGCTAATTTACTGGCCGAACTGGGAGTAGAACGGGAGAATCGCATTGCGCTTTTACTGGACAATACGCCAGAATTTGCCTTTGCCTTTTGGGGCGCGATTTGGCTGGGGGCGATTCCCGTTCCCATCGTTCCCACTTGTCGCGTTGAGGACGTGCATTACATTCTCCACGACTCGCGGGCGAAAGTTTTACTGAGCGATCGCGACGGGTACGCTCGCATCGGTTCGATTGACTCTCCTTTTCTGCGTCATGCCCTCTCCCTCGATGGCAATTCGGCTGGCGATCGCTCTTTCCTCTCCCTGCTCGAGGAACAGACTCATCTTCCTTCCCCCGCAGACACCCATCGGGACGAACCGGCCTTTTGGCTCTATACCTCCGGCAGTACGGGCCGGCCGAAGGGAGTCATTCACAGCCAGCAAAGTATGACGATTTGCGATCGCCACTACGGTCGGGGCGTATTGGGACTCACTGAAGCGGACATTACCTACTCCGTCGCTCCCCTAGCCTTTGCTTACGGGTTGGGCAACTCCCTGTATATGCCCATGGCCGTTGGGGCGGCCGCCGTCTTGTCGTCAGCCGGCAATGCTTTCGATATTCTCGCCGACATCGATCGCTACCAGCCTACTGTTTTCTTTGGCATTCCCAGTATCTACGCCAATCTTTTAGCCGTGCGCGATATTGCCCCTCTCAATGTTACCAGTTTGCGCCTGTGCGTTTCCGCCGCCGAACAGTTGCCGCCGATTGTTTGGCAGCAATGGCGAGAAGCCTTCGGTCTGGAAATTTGCGAAGGGATCGGCACGACAGAATTTTTGCACATCTTTTTATCCAATCGACCGGAAGCCTGCAAGCCCGGAACGTCCGGCCGTCCCGTGCCCGGTTATGAAGTGCGGGTCGTAGACGATAGCGGCCGGCCCCAACCCGCCAATACCATCGGCAATTTGGAGGTCAGTGGGGAAAGTTTGATGCTGGGTTATTGGAATCGCCTGTCAGAAACCCGCGCCGCCCTGTGCGGTAACACCATGCGCACGGGGGATAAATATATTTGCGACGAGGAAGGCTACTTTAAGTTCATGGGACGAAAAGGAGATCTCTTTAAGGCCAACGGTCAGTGGATTTCTCCGTTAGAAATTGAGGAAGTTTTATTGCAGCATCCCGACGTTCTCGAAGTGGCGATCGTGCCGGAGTCGGACGGCGGCCAACAACTGACGCGGATCGTCGCTCATATCGGACTCAAGCCGGAACGTCGTGCTTCTCCGGCTTTGGAGAAAAATATTTATCAGTTTGCCAAACAAAATTTACCTCACTTTAAGGCACCTCAATCGTTGTGTTTTGTCGATCGCCTGCCG
This sequence comes from Spirulina sp., assembly GCA_051439525.1. Taxonomy (GTDB): domain Bacteria; phylum Cyanobacteriota; class Cyanobacteriia; order Cyanobacteriales; family Spirulinaceae; genus CCY15215. The sequence continues at coordinate 3,464 of JBFRWJ010000054.1, forward strand.
CGCACCTCCACGGGTAAAATTCATCGCCAATCCCTGCGAGGAATAGTAAATACTCCAACTTCACAATCTTAATTGGCACTGAATTGTGAATTCAGTATTTTTCTCATTTAATCCGTTTGGGGCAAAAAAAAATCCGCGATCCCCATAGACCGATCCACAGCCGATTGCCTAAGCTCTTTTTTTACCCGTTGGAATGCGTTCCATCCCAATCTCGAAAATTGCGTAACTCAATCAGCATGAAACATTTCCCTCCTTTGCACGGTTTTTGGCTTGCTCCGGCGATCGCGATCGTTTCTGCCCCAAGTGCGTCTGCCCAAATCATCGAAATTACCAACGTTCGCGTCGAATCAACCCCCGCAGGCTTGGAAATTATTTTAGACGGGAGTAGCACCAGTAACATCGAACTCTTTCAAACGGTTGAAGACAATCGCCTCATCATCGATATTACAAACGCTCGCCTTATTGGGGAAGCGATCGAGCAAGACAATCCGGTTGTTGGAGCGAACTCTCTGCAAGTTGTTTCTACTACTGAGGATGGCATACAAATTACAATTTTGGGGGCGATCGCCGCCCCGGAAATTGCGGGAGTGACCCAGAGCGACGAGCAAGTGAGCATTAATCTTCTCGTGACCGGGACGGAAGCGCCCGTCGCCAGCGAAGAAGGAGCGATCGCCGAAATTACGAACGTCTTCCTCAATGCGAGCGAGACCGGACTGGAACTCCTGTTAGAGGGCGATCTCGCAAGGGATGTGGAACTCTTTCAAACGGTCGAAAACAATCGCCTCATCATCGATATCAATAATGCCCGCCTCATTGGGGAAGCGATCGAGCAGGAAAATCCCGTAACCGGGGTGAGTTTTCTCCAAGTGATGTCTGCTTTTGATGACAGCATCCAAGCGATTTTGACGGGGGAAACGACCGCCCCGGAAATTGCTGGCGTGACGCAAACCGACGCGCAAGTCAGCATCAACCTTCTCGTGCCCGAGATCGAAGCCCCCCTCGCCAGCGAAGGGATCTCGATTTCTGAAGTTACGGACGTACTGCTCAATGCCACCGAGGAAGGATTGGAAATTCTCTTAGAGGGGGACATTACCGAAGCTCTCGAACTTTTCCAAACCATAGAAGACAATCGCCTCATCATCGAGATTAACAATGCCCGTCTCATCGGGGGCGAGTTCGAGCAAGAGAACCCGACTGAAGGGGTGGATTTATTGCAAGTCACTGCCCCGAGTGAAAATAGCATACAGGCGATCGCTACGGGGGCGATCGACGCGCCCGAAATTTCTGAAGTCATTCAAGGGGACGGACAATTAAGCATTAATCTCTTCGTCTTTCGCGAAGACAGTTTAATTATTACCGTCACTGCCGAAAAAGTTGAAGAAACCATTCAAGATGTGCCCAACAGCAACACCGCTTTTTCTGAAGAAGAAATCGAAGATGCCAATATCGACTCTTTAGACAGTATTTCTGACAATACCCCCAATTTTTCTGTATTTGGTGAAGGAACGCAAACCGGCATTGTCACCACCTATTCTATTCGGGGTCTATCCAATAGTAACTTTCTCAGTCGCGATACAGTTGGTTTCTTTATTGATGACGTTCCCTACGACTATGCGGCGTTTTTGGATTTGGATCTTTTCGATATCGAACGAATTGAAGTCCTGCGCGGACCGCAAAATACGCTCTATGGTAGAAATGCTCAAGCGGGGGTGGTTAATATCATTACTCGAAGACCGAGTAACGATCTCGAAGGAAAATTCCTTGTCGATTATGGAACATATAACCAACGCCGAGGCGCTCTGGTCATTAATGCTCCGCTCGCAGAAGATCGCCTCTTTTTGCGCTTATCGGGACAGTTGAGCGCGCAAGACGGCTACCTCACCAATACGGTTGTCAATCGAGAAGTGGGTGACTTATCGACGTTTAGCGGCCGCGGAACCCTGCTCTGGATACCCAACGACAATTGGGAAATTTCTTTGATCGGTGCTTATCAAAGGAATGCGAATGAAACGCCCATTATCCAAGTCTTGAGCGCAGACGATTTATTTCTGATTTCGCAAGACTTTAATAATTTCAGCAATATCCGAACGGATAGTCAAGCTCTAAAAATTGCTTACGACAATCCCGACGTTCAACTCACTGCCATTACAACCCGTCGTTACTCCGAACAAGCCTCGGAATCTGATGCCGATTATACAGCAGCCGATCTATTTGTTGGGGTTTCTGGATACAATTCAACAGTACTCTCTCAAGAGTTGCGCTTTCAATCTGCTCCTTCGGATGACCCTTTTCAATGGCTAATCGGAGCATATTTTGAAAATCGCCTTTTTAATACCACAGATGATGGTTTGCGCTTTAGCAGTGCTGCCGCAACCGCCTCGGGCTTGCCGGGAGCCGGATTCGATCGCACCTCTGCCGAGTTAGATCAAAATACTTTCGCCGTTTTCAGTCAAGCCAGCTATCAGCCGGTCGATCCTCTCACCTTAACTTTGGGATTGCGCTATGACTCCTCGACGGTGACAATGGATGCGCGGCGCAATTATGAACTCGATGGCTCTTCCCTAACCCTCCCCAGGAC
>JBFRWJ010000055.1:0-2754 GCA_051439525.1 Spirulina sp.
AATTTTGACTTACCTTCCCAGATCCCTATTCCCTCCTTTCGGCTCATGGTTGGGTTATCGATGGTTTGTCAATATTGTTAACTTGCCCGAGGGAATCTTTGATTGCGATCGGCATTTAGATGACCCAACTCATGCCGATTACTTGGAGTCAACAAGGCGATGGATGGATCGTCCAATCATGTATGGCATTGCCGGAATTGCGACTTTATATATTGCTTATGATTATTACTTATCCGATCGAGCCAATATGCTCTTACTAGAGAATTGGATGTTACTCGCTGGCAATTTACTCTGGTGGTATTTCTTAATTCGCGTTCTGGAAATGACCTTAATATTTCTCTGGAATTTAAAAGACCTGCTTGGGAATCCAGATTTGAGAGCAAAAATTGATATCGATTTCTTTGACGAAAAAAATCTCTATGGCTTCAAACCCATTGTTCGCTATATCTACTGGTTTACTTTGCTTTATGTGGTTATAATTGGTCTTTATCTCTCTTACTATCAATTTTTGGATTTGTTCGTTGAGAAGAATCAAAAATCCGTGCTTTCGGTGACAATATGGCTCTGTTATTTCCTCGTGCCATTGTACTCGTACTTTACGACATTGCACCCGATTCTGAACATATTCAATCGAGAAAAACAAAAGCAACTGAACCAATACGCAGACGAGATGAAAGAAAGCGAAACATCAAAAGCTTATGCTCGATATCTGTACTACAAAGATAAGTATGAGACGCTCGATCGCGTTCAATTTCTCAATCAGCTCTACAGTTTTAAACGCAACCTATTGATTCAGTCGGCGATCGTGCTAGGAAATAATTTTACTTACCTCGTAGAAGTAAAAAATGAGATCGATAAGATTATAAAGTGAGAACTGGCGCATTGTTGCGATCGCTCCGTATTTTCCCGTCCTTCCCTAAATTGTGTTAAGATTAGTTAAGATTTGTAAAAATATGCCCAACCTCGAGGAAAGATGAGCGCAACGCGATCGCCGCAAATGAAACAGAAACTCACCGAAGGCAGTGTCAACAAGCATTTAATTTTCCTGACATTACCCATGGTTTGGGGGGTATTTGCTGTCATTGCCTTTAACTTAGTCGATACCTTTTTTGTCGGTCATTTAGGAGCCAAACAACTGGCTGCTATGAGTTTTACCTTCCCGGTAGTGATGACTTTAGGAAGTTTGGCTATGGGACTGGGGATCGGTGCCTCATCGATCCTTGCCCGGGCGATCGGGGAAGGCGATCGCGAAAAAGTCCGACGGTTGACTACTGATAGTCTTATTCTTTCGGTATTAATTGTTTGTCTGTTTGTGACGGTGGGATTGTTAACCATCGACCCTCTTTTTACAGCTTTAGGGGCTGATGCAGAAACTTTACCATTTATTCGCGACTATATGCAAATTTGGTATTGGGGGATGATTTGCTTGGTCATTCCGATGGTCGGAAATAGTGCCATTCGGGCGGCAGGCAATACCCTCGTTCCCAGTATTATTATGACAGTCGCGGCGGTCGTTAATATTGTCTTCGATCCATTATTAATTATGGGTTGGGGGGGCTTTCCCCGCTTGGAATTAACGGGGGCTGCTTTAGCGACGGTCATTTCCCGAGCAACGACTTTAATTGCCTCGCTGTTATTCTTACATTATAGAGAGCGAATGCTCTGTTTTAATTTGCCTGCTTTTCAAGTGATTCTTGACTCGTGGAAACGGATTTTGTATATCGGCATTCCTGCGGCAGCAACGAGTATGATTGTCCCTGTTTCTGTAGGTATTATCACTCGCTTTATTTCAGCCTATGGCTCGGAAGCCGTTGCTGGATTTGGGATTGCTTCGCGGATTGAAGCCTTTTCCCTGATTGTTTTAATGGCATTATCTGCCAGTATCGGCCCCTTTGTCGGACAAAATTGGGGAGCCAAAAAATATATTCGGGTACAACAAGCCTTGCGATCGAGCTTCTTATTCTCTCTATTTTGGGGCATATTTGTAGCAGTCGTTTTAGCGGCGATCGCGCCGCAAGTGGTTGCCCTGTTTAACAACAATCCGCAAGTGGTTGCGATCGCGGTTTCTTATCTAATTCTTGTTCCCGTGAGTTATGGTGCTGGGGGAATCATTTACATTTCCAGTTCTACCTTTAATGCTCTCGGAAAACCCCTTCCTTCAGTCATTATGACCGGTTTCAGAATGCTGATTCTTTACATTCCTCTGGCGTATTTGGGCAGTTTATTGTTGGGTCTGAACGGAATTTTTGCAGCCGCTTGTATTGCTAATATTGTCGTCGGTTTGGGCGCATTTGTCTGGAATCAGCGCACTTGTACGGCTAAAGCTGCGGCGCAAGCGCAAGCCGCTTCTTTATCTTAAGATAGCGATCGCTTTTCTGTTGTTCGTTGAAGCGATCGCGATCGCATTGTTTCAATTTCTTAAGTTTTCGTTCAAGATGCTAATACTTCACTCAAAATGACTACTGGCGTGACACAGCTAATTGAGTAGAAGAGATGGCAGAGAAAGCCTTGAAAACAAGAGCGATCGCTCCAATACAATTCGAGTGTTTTCCTTCGGGATTGAGGAGAAACCCAACCATTCGGTTAGAGCCAATTGTACCCAGAACTTAAGTCCGGTGGCGAATTCGCCACCGGACTTAAATCCTGAAACCTGTAGTTGGTAGAGTCCGTCGAAATTTTCAACGCTACCATTGTTGAAATTGCAGGAGTGGGAAAACATTTGGCGATCGCGTTTCTTCCTCTTCCTTCTCCTTC
>JBFRWJ010000056.1:0-24071 GCA_051439525.1 Spirulina sp.
ATAAACAGGTACATTCAAATCCAAGTGTTAAAGGCTTGAAATAAGGCTTGAGCCGTGTAATGGGAAACTGTTACGCACGGTTCTTAGGGGAGGGGCGGGAAGCGATTCCCAAACCTTACCCGCTCAATTGAAAAGTAAAAAAAACGGACGATTTCTCGGCTGCGGGGTGTCCTCAATCAGGTTCTGCACGCTCCTTCCTATCGCGATAACGCTCTCAAGATGAAGGAAGCGATCGCTCGCTCTGGCGGTGCTGACTATGCCGCTCGAGTTATCGAGCAAGCCATTTTGACGAGGAAGCCTGTATTCAGACAGACAGGTTCCGAAGATTAGGGCATACGCTCCTTAACGATGCGGTTGAAATTGCTGTGTGAGAAGTTCGACCATCCACTCTCGGGGGAGAAATCGCTGAAGGTTAACGACTAAATTGAGCAAGGGAGAACCGCCGACAATGGTCTGTTCGTCAGCTTCGATCGCGGCGATCGCTTGACGGACGACGGTATCGGTATCCGTTAGGGGAAGTCCCATGGATTGAGTTTCTTGGGGGAAATTCGCACCCTCGAAAAAGGAGGTTTTGGTCGGCCCCGGACACAAAGCTAGCACTTTTACGCCGCGATCGCGCACTTCCCCTCGCAAGGCTTCCGAAAAACTGAGAACGAAGGCTTTACTGGCGCTGTAAGTGGCCCAATAGGGCATGGGTTGAAAGCTGGCGATCGAGCCGACATTAATGATAACCCCCGATCGCCGTTCTAGCATGGGTGGCAAGAAGCAATGGGTGAGATCTACGAGGGCGAGAATATTGAGACGCACGATTTCCAGTTGGCGATCGCGATCGCTGGTCTCAAACGGGCCGTAATCTCCAATACCGGCGTTGTTAATCAACCAATCAATGGCGAGATCCCACTGTTGAACTGCATTAAAAATCTGCGCTCCGGCATTGGGTTCGTTGAGATCCAAAACAATTGTTTCAACGCGAATTGAGGTTTTCTGGCGAAGGTCTTGCGCGATCGCTTCCAAACGGGTTTCATTACGACCCAGGAGAACTAAATCGAAAGATTTTGCTGCCAAGCGATCGGCAAACGTTTTGCCAATGCCCGAGGTCGCTCCTGTAATTAATGCTGTTGTCATTATCTTGATTATCGAAAAAGGTTTTCCCTCGCTTCTTTTGTGCTTTCTAACTCAAAATTGCCATTCCTTTTTGAACTGCCGGACGATTTTTCAAGGTTTCCGTCCAGCGTTGGAGATGGAGATGTTCGTCTAATGTTACGCCTAAATATTCATAAGCAGCAACCCAAGGATAAGTTGCCATATCTGCGATCGAGTAATCTCCGGCAATAAATTCGTGTTTCTCTAACTGACGGTCTAAAACCCCGAATAAGCGTAACGTTTCCTTTTCGTAGCGTTCGATCGCATAGGGGATTTGTTCTTTAGCAAATCTGCGAAAATGTCCCAATTGACCGAACATTGGTCCCACGCTAGCCATTTGAAACATCAACCATTCAATAACTTTTATTCGTCCTGCGGTATCGGAGGGTAAAAACTTCCCGGTTTTTTCAGCCAGATAAATTAAAATTGCTCCCGACTCAAATACAGTTATATGAGTATCGAGATCGACAATTGCTGGAATTTTGCTATTGGGATTAATGGCAACAAATTCCGGACTGAATTGCTCTCCTTTCGTAATATCTACTTTTTTGACCGTGTAAGGAAGTCCGACTTCCTCCAACATAATTGCAGGTTTTCGTCCGTTGGGCGTAGTATAAGCATAGAGGTCAATCATGACTGTTCCCCATTGTTGAGTTGTCTCGCGATCGCACTCTTGCGATTTAGGTTAAGTCTAAAACAAAATGAACCCAAAAAACTATGTCATCGGGATTGATATCGGTACGACTTCCACAAAATCGGTTCTTTTTTCAGAAACGGGTGCGGTATTGCAACAAGCAACGATGAATTATCCTTTGTATTCTCCAACACCTTTAACCGCAGAACAAAACCCTGAAGAAATTTTTACAGCAGTCCTGCAAACCCTCTCTACCGTTATTCTGGAAAGTCAGATCGATCCGCGAGAAATTTTGTGCTTATCTTTGAGTAGTGCCATGCACGGATTAATCGCTGTTGATGCTAAGGGAAATCTCCTCACTCAAAATATTACTTGGGCCGATCGCCGAGGGGAGAAATGGGCAAATTTGCTCAAAGAAGAAGGGAGAGAAGCGGAAATTTATCGATTGACAGGAATCCCGTTTCATCCCATGTCTCCCCTGATTAAATTGGTTTGGTTTCGCAACGAATATCCCGATCTTTTTTATCGAGCTGCGAAGTTTATTTCGATTAAAGAGTATGTTATTTTTCAACTGTTCGATCGCTATGTTATCGATATCTCTTTAGCTGCCGCAACGGGACTATTAAATCTAGAAACTTTAACTTGGTCAACGGAAGCATTAAATATTGCGGGAATTAGCGAAGATAAACTTTCAGAAATCGTCCCGACGACTTATATTTTACCTTCTTTCAATCGGGAAAGAGCGATCGCGATCGGCATCCCTGAAGGCATTCCTACGGTTATCGGTGCCAGCGATGGCGTGTTAGCAAATTTAGGCGTAGGGGCAATTTTTCCCAAAACGATAGCTGTTACTATTGGCACGAGTGGTGCCGTGAGAACGGTTAGCGATCGCCTTCAATTAGATGAAAAAAATAAGTTATTTTGCTATCCTTTAATCGAAAACTATTGGATTGTTGGCGGTGCCGTGAATAATGGCGGGATTGTCATGCAATGGTTAAAAGAGAATTTAATCGAATTAGAAGGCATAGAAGGATACGACCAATTAAATGCGATCGCGCAAACCATTCCAGCCGGTTCCCAAGGCTTAATTTTTCATCCTTATTTAACCGGAGAACGCGCCCCTATCTGGAACAGTCACGCCCGAGGGAGTTTCTTTGGCTTAACTTTAAATCATACGAAAGCTCATTTAATCCGCGCTGTTTTAGAAGGAGTAATTTACAATTTATCGGTCGTTTTGTCGAGTTTGGAACGGTTTGCCGGAAAAAGCGAAACAATTATTGCTAGTGGCGGTTTTACGCGATCGCCCCTCTGGCGACAAATGCTCGCTGATATCTTAAACTGTAAAGTTGCTATCCCCGATCGACAAGAAAGCTCTTGTTTTGGGGCTGCCGTTTTGGGTTTATACGCACTGAAACATATTGATTCTTTAGAGATTATTGCAACGATGACCAAGGAAACTCAGCAACATTTCCCCATCCCTGAAAATGTAGAAATTTATCAAAAAATTCTCCCGATTTACCAAAGTTTATTGAATAAATTTCAAGACGAATATGTTAAACTATAAAAATTGGCAAGATTTAGCTCTTGGGAGTTCAATAATTTCTCGATCTCTTCGCTGCGTTGCTGAAAAACCTATTATCGATCGAGAGACCTACCATCGATCGCTTGAATGTTCTAAAATTGTTCTAACTTTATCGGGAGTAGACTAACATGAGTTACGACATTAAAGACAAAATTGTTTTCATTACGGGGGCCAATCGCGGCATCGGGAAAGCCCTCGTCGATTCATTTATTGAATATGGCGTTGCCAAAGTTTATGCTGCCGTCCGCAACCTCGATAGTGTTTCTCCACTGGTGGCAAAATATGCCGAAAAAGTTGTTCCGATTTATATCGATTTGGCAGATCCCCAATCTATTGCTACAGCCGCCGAAACCGCCAAGGACGTACAAGTCGTCATCAACAATGCCGGGGTTCTTTCCGAATCAACACCTTTCGATGATGAGACGATTAGCTCCCTTGAGTTGGAGATGAAAGTCAATGTTTATGGTTTGATTTACATGGCTCGGAACTTTGCGCCCGTTCTGAAAGCAAACGGAGGCGGGGTCTTTGTTCAACTCAATTCTATTGCCTCGATGAAAAATTTCCCCAACTTTACGACCTATTGTACCTCAAAAGCCGCCGCCTATTCCGTCACTCAATCCCTACGGGAACTGCTTCGCGACCAAGGAACGATTGTCGTGAGCGTTCATCCCGGGCCGATCGCAACGGATATGGCTGATGCGGCAGGATTGACTGAGATTGCCGAGCCTCCCTCCCTTGTCGCCCAAAGTATCATGGAAGCTCTAAAGGTGGGGAACTTTCATGCCTTTCCCGACTCAATAGCCAAGCGCCTCGGCAATGCCTATCAGAGCTTTGCTGAAAGCATTATTGAAGTCAATCTTTCTGAAGGTGAAATGTTCTAGCGCCAGAAAAAAATCCGCTCGACGCTTGACAAAAAACGAACCGGTTGGTTACATTGGAGTCATGAAGACAAAAGGCGAAAAAACCAAGCAACGCATTCTCGAAGTAGCCGCCGAGTTGTTTTGGCAAAATGGCTATCAGGGAACGAACACGAACACCATCAGCCAAACGGCAGGTGTCAATAAAGCCACCCTGTATCGCTATTTTCCCTCGAAAGACGATCTCGCCGTAGCGGTTATCGAAAACTATTGCGATCTGGCCATTGCTTATGTCTTTGAGAGTAGCTTGCAAGCCACCGACGACCCCCTCGAGCAATTGGAGGGAGTTTATCGACGGGTCTATGAGGTTCACCAACAGACCTGCGAGGGCGGTTGCCAGAGTCCGGGCTGTCTCTGCGTCAATCTTGCCGTAGAGTTGTCCCCCGCCAGTTCAAAAGTTCGGGCTGCGGTAGAGCAATGCTTTGCTAAATTTAGCGAGTATTATCGACAGATTATCCGCAAAGCCAAACAACTGGGTATTAGCGCCGCCACCCTCAATGAAGAACGAGCGGCCAACTCTTTGCTCGCCCTTATGAATGGGGTGATGGTCACCTCCAAAGTCAAAAACCGACCCGAGGAAATCTTGGACATCGTCGAAGTTGCTCGCTTAATTTTGAAGGCTTAATTTTTTACCTTTCTAAAAACCAACCAGTTAGTTACTTTGAAGGGGAATTTAAGATCATGAAGAGTCCTTTGTTACATCGCAGTCAATCCTTTTTAGCAGGAACCGCGATCGCGTTAACCGTATCGGGAGTGTTGAGTCTCCCATTACCTGCCTTTGCCGATCGCCAACCCGAGCCGATCGCTTTTGCAACGATGTTACTGGAAACCTCACAAGATCGATGGATTGAAGTCGATCTGTCTTCACAACGCTTGATTGCCCGGGAAGGAAGAGAACGAGTTTACGAAATTCCCCTTTCCCTCGAACAAACCGAAACGCCAACGGGAGTCTTTGAAATTCATGCCAAACTGCGCAGCGATCGCTTGGATGGAGGGGATGCCAATGTTTCCACGGTTCCCGTAATGTATTTCCACCGGAACTATGCCCTTCAGGGAACGCAAGGCGATGGCATTGGGACTTCCATCACCCATGATGGCATTAATTTGTCCATCGAGGATGCCACTTGGTTGTATGATTGGTCTTCCGTAGGAACGACCCTCGTCATTCACAAATAATCTCTCGAAACGGTTTAAATTTTCCCTGTAAGGACTCCTTACAGGGATTTTCAGCGTTGGGAGTAATAGGATGGGAGATGAGCGCAAAAAAAAGTTTTCCCACTCTCTCCGATTAGTTTGAGTCGCTCGAATTAACACTTGAAGGAGGTGGCATCAATATATTCCCGCCAACGACTAATTTTTCCCATTTTAAAGTCAACCACAATCGCATCATCAGCTTGATTGCACTTACCTGTTGCTTTTTCTATGTCCGACCAATGCCACTCTACAACTGCTCGATCGCCATCAACAATAATACGTTGGATTTCAATTTTTACCTCATAATCGGCAGCAAAATCAGCAGCAACTTGCTTAATTTTTGCCGTTCCAACCCAGCAGTTGTTAGGAACGATGAATTCTCCATCAGGTAAAAACAGAGAAGCAAAAGTATCCGCGTCTCCTGTTATCCAAGCTTCAGCCGCTTGGTGAATGATAGACCGACATTGTTCTGATGTCATAGCTTACTTATTATCCTCTATTTAGCAAGTACGATACTGAGATAGGAGGCTCTAAAAATGCTGTCAACTTTTCTTTTTGAGTGTCATTTTTGGGTAAAGAGGTTAACAACTAACTGGAAGGAATCAGGACGTTGGTTTCTGAGTTGGATAAAATATAGTCAACTCGTTCCCACAGTAAATGTTGTACTACTTGTTTTCCTCCAAGCTCTGTAGGGATTGATATTGACAGCTTGTTCTCGATGAATTCAAACGGACGTTCTTGATTGCCGTAAATAACAGGATGAGAACTTATTTCAATATGGTGAATTAATTTGCCGGGATGAATTGTATATCGACCACAGTAAAAGACTGAAGTTTCTCGATCGAGGTTTGTTGACTGCATCCACTCAGCACTTAAACCAGATCGGGGCTGATTGGGAAATAGAAGAGAGGCAGACATATATCCATCCTGATTATACAGCAAATATCCTGTTGCGTCATTACCGAAGAAAGGTTCGCTCATTTGAGTATTGATTTGACGAATCTCTGTAGAAACTAACTGCCAAGTGCCTACTAATTTAGTTTTGATTTCATGTAATTCCATTGTTTTATGTTCTCCTTAAATAACGCATTTATTTCTATGTGATTTAGGCTGCAGACTCCAAACATTTTTGGAGTTTTTGGGCTAAAACTTGAACGTTTGGCTCGTTAAACATGGTTGCATGGTTTCCCGGAACTTTAAAAATATTGATTCCTTCTAAGGCTAATTCAAACCAGCGATTTGTTGGAGATTTAGAACTCAACAAACCCATTCCTTTTTGAGCATGAAAATAAAGGATTTCTCCTGGATAATGCTTTGGACTATACTGAAATAACAATGAAGCATGATTCTTGAATATCTCAACCATGTTCCGAAGATAATTTAACTCAAAATCAGTCACATCTTGTTGCTTCTCACGAGAATCTTTATATGATGATAAGAAGTAAAGTAATTGTTCATCTCCTTTCAGTTTTCTGAAAGTTTCTATTGAAGCTTCTTCATCCACAGCTAAACTGAATAAAAAAGTTAAAACATCTTCGTTGGTTTGAAATGGGTTAGAGCCGTTTTCTTCCCAAGGACAATCAAATATGGCTAATAATGGAACTTTTTCGTTTTGATTAATGAGCTGTTGTGCCATTTCCAAAGCAACATATCCGCCAAAGGAATGTCCGCCAAGGAAGTAAGGTCCATTCAGTTGAATAACTCGTATAGCCTCAAGGTAATGACTAGCTATTTCCTCAACTGTAGAAGAGTGGAGCGAAGTTTCTTCCTCTAAACCTGGAGCTTGTAATCCATAAACAGGTTGCTGGGGATCTAGTAAATGAGACAACTTGCGAAATTCATTCACCTGTCCTTCTGCGGGATGAACTAAGAATAAAGGTTTTTTCTGACTGCTACCTGTTTTGAGTTTGACAACGCAAGAGGGCAAGGCAAGTTCAAGAGTAGCATTTTTGAGGCTGGTAGTTGGTTCAATTCCTTCAGCCAATTCGGCAATTGTTGGTGCGTTGAATAGGTTTTTAGTAGATAAATCCCTTTCTAGTTTGCTTCGTAATTTGCCGATTAATTGAACGGCGATAAGAGAATCTCCTCCTAATTCAAAAAAGTCATCGTGAATGCCAATGGGATTGATGCCTAAAACTTGCTCCCAGATATTAGCGATCGCTTGTTCGATCTCTGTTCGGGGTGCTTCATAAGTTGAGCTGAGTTCAAGTTCGGATTGCTCTGAGAGTTCAACAGAAATATCTGGTTTTTTCGCTAATGTCTCTTTCCCAGTGGCAACTCCCTCAACTTCTGGCTTTTCAAATTGGGCGATACCTTCTTGTGCTTGTACAAGTCCCGCTTCTACGGCAGATTGCCAGAGTTGTTGATAATTGACTCGATCGTAGATGGGTTGCTGTTTTGGTGGGTCAATCCAATAGCGTTTTCGTTCAAAAGGATAAGTGGGTAAAGGAACGCGATAATGTTTTTCCTCTCCATAATAGCGGATCCAATCGATCTCGGTTCCCGCTAACCACAGTTGTCCTAATGCTTTGAGTAAGAAACTGACATCGGAGCCTTCTTCTTTAGGATGGCGTACTGATGTTAAGATTATCTGTTCTGTTGGTTTCTCGGGATGGCGTTTGGCTAAGGTACTTAAGGTGCGTCCGGGTCCTACTTCTAACAGAATTTGGTTGGGGTCGTTAAAGAGTTGTTTCACACCATCAGCAAATCGCACGCAGGAGCGTAAATGTTGGGCATAATAACTGGGGTTAGTTGCCTGTTCTGCCGTTATCCAAGTTCCCGTTAAGTTAGAGATAAAGGGAATGGTTGGTGGATTGAGTTTTACCTGTTTGACCTTTTCGCTGAAGGGTTCTAACATCCCTTCCATCATGCTTGAATGAAAGGCATGGGATGCGTGCAAACGACGGCCTTCTATTTCTTTAGAAGCTAATTCTTTTTCAAAGGCTTCTATGTCTGCGGTTGTGCCTGAAACTACGCAGTTTTCAGAACTGTTGATGGTGGCTATTTCTAGGGATGTTTCTGCGATTAAGGTTTTGACTTCTTCTGCAGGTAGGGGGACTGCTAACATTGAACCTGTTGGCATTGATTGCATTAGCTTACCTCGTGCGGTGACTAATGCTAAGGCATCTTTTAACCTGAAGACTCCTGCTAGGGTGGCTGCTACATATTCGCCAATGCTATGACCAATTAGGGCTGCTGGTTTTATTCCCCAAGACATCCATAGTTGTGCTAGGGCATATTCGATGACAAATAATGCGGGTTGGGTTATCGCTGTTTGCTTGAGTTTCTCTGTTGCGGTTTCGGTCTGGCCTTCACTTGGATAGAAAATGTCCCGTAAGTCAAACCCTAAGTGAGACTGTAAGAGGGCGCAGCATTTATCCACTTGTTCGGTAAAAGTGGTTTGAGTTTCGTAGAGTTCTCGTGTCATGTTGACGTATTGAGAACCTTGTCCCGAGAACATGAATGCTACGGAACGGGTTTTGACTTTACCCGAGTTGGTTAAGATTTTTTGGTTGTCTCGGAGGGTGTTGGCTGCATCTTCTAAGTTAGGTACTACTGCTATTCGCCGATGAGCAAAAGTTTTACGTCCTACGGTTAGGGTATAAGCTACATCTGCTAATTCCAGTTCGGGATGACTGTTTAAATGGTTGGCTAAGTTAACTGTTGCCGTTTCCAACGCTGTTGCTGTTTTGGCAGATAACAAGAGTAACTGTTTTCCCTGTTCCCCGTTCCCTGTTCCCTGTTGCCTTTCTTCTTGATTCCATTCTTCTAATACTACATGAACATTGGTTCCCCCAATCCCCAAAGAATTTACCCCCGCCCGACGTGGATAATCTTTCACTTCCCAGTCTTGAAGCTGAGTATTAACATAAAAGGGACTGTCGGCAAAATTAATTTGTGGATTAGGCTCATTAAAATGCAAAGAAGGGGGGATTTTCCCATGATGAAGAGCCAGAACGGTTTTGATTAATCCCACAATTCCTGACGCAATTTGTAAATGACCGATATTGGTTTTAACCGAACCAATAGCGCAAAACTGTCTTTTCTGGGTACTGAGGCGAAAAGCTTGGGTTAAACCGTCTATTTCAATGGGATCTCCTAAGAAAGTCCCTGTTCCATGAGTTTCCACATAACTAATGCTGTTGGCGTCAATTTCTGCCCGAGCGATTGCTTCTGCCGCTGCCCGAGTTTGTCCTTCCCCATTCGGGGCAAAATAATTCACTTTGGAGCCGCCATCATTACTGATTGCCGAACCTTTAATTACAGCATAGATGTAATCTCGGTCTTGTAATGCCATTTCTAAAGGTTTTAAGACGACTAATCCCACCCCACTCCCAAAAATCGTGCCTTGTGCTCGGGCATCGAAAGCGCGACAATGACTATCAGGAGATAAAATCATTCCCTCTTGGTATAAATGTCCGATTGTCTGAGGAACTTGCACAGAAACTCCACCTGCCATCGCCAGATCGGACGATCCATCTAATAAACTTTGAATTGCTAAATGAACTGCTGCCAAAGAGGTCGAACAAGCGGTTTGAACGTTAATACTCGGACCCGTCAAATTCAGTTTATAAGATATCCTGCTAGTCAAATAATCTTTATCATTGGCAACCATCATTTGAAAACCACCAAAAGAATCAATGGTTATCGGATTTAGGGTGTCGTTGGGGTCTAGTTTATGGCGATTTGGATAAATATTGTTTAGTAAATATGTATCCATTACTGCCCCCGCATAAAGGGCGATCGCCCCATCATATGTTAAGGGGTCATATCCAGCGTCTTCTAGACTTTCCCAAGCACATTCCAGTAAAAGACGTTGCTGAGGATCTAGTAATTCAGCTTCTTTTGCCCGATAACTGAAAAAGTCAGCATCAAACTTTTCAATATCATCTAATATCGGGCTGGCTTTTACATAATTGGGATTTTTGACCAAATTTGAATCGACCCCAGAGGCTAAAAGTTCTGCTTCGCTAAAAAAGGCGATCGATTCTTTTCCTAATGTCAGATTATGCCAAAATTCCGTTAAATTTTTTGCCCCCGGAAAGCGGCCAGCCATCCCGATAATAGCCACAGCTTGGTGCTTAATTTTGCGAGTTTTTCTGGGGATTACTTTGGTATTTTCTTGAGGTGTTAAATAGTTAACAAGGGAATTAATCGTAGGATAGCGAAAGAAATCCGTAATTCCTAAGTTATAACCGAGTTTTTCGCCTATTTTTTGTTGAACCTGAAGTAAGGATAGGGAAGTTCCTCCTAATTCAAAAAAGTTATCTTGTGTCCCGACAGTATTTTGTTTTAAACTCTCTTGCCAAATCTCAATCAATTGTTTTTTGAATTCTCCAGCATCGATTGAGAAACGAGAACGAAAAAGGGTTTCTATTTTGCTGACAATTTGCTCAAATTCTCCATCTTGAAATCGCTGAGTTAAATGAGAACGTTGAATTTTACCTATGCTTGTTTTGGGAAGGGCATTTTTTTCTACAGGAATTAAATAATCTGGATTAATTCCACAATAACTAATAACTCGATCGCGGATAGTTTTTAGTAAGTCCAAAATGGGCAGATCGATAACCAGATTGCAATTAAAGAAAATTGCTAATTGCTCTGTTACTTCTGTTTCTTTCTTTACCCCACAGGCAGCGGTATAAGAAACATTTACTCCTTCTACTTCCTCAACGACAGCTTCTATTTCATGGCAGTAGTAATTGACCCCGTTAACAATAATGACATCTTTTGCGCGTCCGGTAATGGTCATTTCCCCATTTTTGATGAAGCCTAAGTCTCCCGTATTGAACCAACCATCGGTAGTAAAGGCTTCTTTATTTTGTTGGGGGTTGTTGTAATAACCCTTAGTGACTGTTAATCCTTTAACTTGCAGCCGACCGATTGTTCCTTCTGCTACAACACGATCGCGATCGTCAACAACCCGCAGCGATACTCCAGCAATGGGATTTCCCAAATTAACAAAGCTGGTATCTTCCCGGTCTCCTTCCCAAGTATAGCGATCGCAGAACACAACACCAGAAGATGTTTCTGACATTCCCCAAGCAGGTTGCATGGCATTTTTAGACAGTTTATGAGGAGAGAGCAGTGCCATAAAATCCCGTGCTGTTTTATCCACTATTGCTTCAGCACCGTTGATAATGTAGCGAACGGAAGATAAATCCCAGTTTCCTTGGTTAACGATTTCTGCTTTGGCGTTTACTAAACTATATGCAAAGTTTGGAGCCCAAGTAACAGTGACGCGATAGTAATCTAACAAATCTATCCATTTGACTGGATTGCTAAGAATATACTCAATCGGTGCGTGAATCTGTTGACAGCAGAGGTAAATATCCCTAACGTGGAACATCAACAAGCTACCAACATGATCTACAGGAAGCCAATTAAAGGAAATATCCGTTGCTGTATAACGATGTCTAATCTTTATTCCTTCAATGCAGCTCAGGATATTACGATGACTCAACATTACAGCTTTTGGCATTCCGGTACTTCCAGAAGTTAGCACTAAAAGTGCCAAGTCATCGGGTTCGCTAGGGTGGTAGTTAAGGTCGGGTTTGTTGCTTCGTAAATCCTCGATCGCCCCAACTTGCCAATCTTTTAAATTAAAATGTTGTGATAGGGAATCAACTGCCGATGCTAGTCTAACGCTGGTCAGGATAATAGGTTTCTCTAACATCTGCCAAGCATTCAGGAGCTTGTTGATGATGCTGTTGGTTTCCTCATAGCTTGGGGATATTGATAGAGGCACTGGAACAAAGCCTCCTAAAATGCAACCCCAGAAGGCGGCAATAAAGTCTCGATTGAGGTCTAGTTGAAAAATTACTTTGTCTTGGGGTTTCAAGCCTAACTTTCTCAAGCCAGCCATAATGTGCTGGGCTTCTTCTAGTAAATCCTTATACGATTGAGAGAGTTCGCTTCCATCGGACTGGATGGCGATTAATCCTTTAGTAGGAGTGTAGAAGGCAGCCCTTTCCAATGCTTCAGGTAGGGTAGTAGGAGCATTTGGGTCAGATGGTAAGAAACCGCCATCGGCTACAGCATATTGCATTATCAATAATGGTAAACGCATCCAAATTTTAAGAACATTTTATCATCATAAGTTTTGCTGAGCAAACAGATTTAGATAAATTTTATCAAGATGTGAAGATGTTTAGCGATCGCGCAAAACATTTTGCAAGCACTTTTTGGACAATTCGACTTGGCATTGCACTCGGGGGTAAGTCGCCAAAAATTCCGCCACGATCGCCCCGAGAAATGCCTGTCCCAAAATATAGGGGGCAGTAATGCGAATTAACCCCGACGGTTGCGATCGATAGCTTTCCACAATTCCATTGGCTTCTTCTAATTCCAGAAGAATGCGACGGCAATAGTCGTAATAGCGCCGCCCGATTTCCGTGAGATTGATACGACGGGTCGAACGTTGCAGGAGTCGGGTTTGCAGGCGAGTTTCCAAGCGCGATACTCCTCGGCTGACGGAGGATTTGGGGAGATCGAGAAGTTCGGCAGCCGCCGTAAAGCTGCCTTGTTCCACCACTTTCTTGACGTTCTCCTCTGCCTAAAGGCGAGAGGATTCAGAATATCACTATTCAGGTTTTCTCTTTCTTCGACAAACCTTAAAACAGCTATCTCTTACGAGCAATATCTAAACCTATTAACCATTCAACAGAATCAATTAATGAGCCTAGTTTAGCGAGTTCCAGAGGGCTATATCTCCAGAGACGTACTAGAATATAAGATCTAGCGTTATCGTGCGCCCCACGATACGTTTAAACAAATAGATTGAGTTTTCTGGATGCTACTACTTTCGATTCACAAGCTATGTTTTTCTTGGTGTTCGCTACCCAATATTTGTATCCTTAAGCGATACTTTTGAGTTCCAGCCTATAGCAACACTCAGGGGGTTCAAACCAATTTAATTATAACACAATTATCCTAAAGCCGTCCTTTTAGGACGGGGCTTTAAACCCAATTTTTTGGTAACGGTCAATGCGGTCTCTCCGGGGGTAACCGATACGGATGGGCTGATTATGCCTAAAGAAGCCGTCGAACAACTGGTTCAGCAAACTCCCCTAGGACGGTTGGGACAACCCGAGGATATTGCCGATGTGGTAGCCTTTTTAGCGAGCGACGATGCCCATTGGGTGACGGGACAGAATATCCAAGTCAACGGCGGGATTTTGTAGCGGCTACTTTCCCCCGGCAATATCGATAAACGAACCCGTCGTGTAGGATGCCTCTTCCGATAATAACCACAAAATCGCCCGGGCCACTTCGATCGCTTGTCCGCCGCGTTTCATGGGGACAAAGGCTTTAACGCGATCGATGCGATCGCTTTCCCCCCCACTGGCGTGAATCTCGGTGTCAATAAAACCCGGGCGCACGGCATTGACGCGAATGCCCTCGGCGGCGACTTCCCGGGCTAATCCGACGGTCAGGGTATCGATCGCGCCTTTAGATGCCGCATAATCGACATATTCCCCGGGCGACCCCAAACGAGCCGCCACCGAGGAAACATTGACGATCGCGCCTCCGGATCCCCCATACCGGGCAGACATCCGTTTAATCGCCTCTCGGGCGCACAAAAACGCCCCGATGATATTGGTGGCAAAAATCCGTTGCAGGCGATCGGCATCCATATCCTCCACTCGCATTTGCGGCTCTAAAATTCCCGCATTGTTCACCAATGCCGTCACCGTGCCCAGTTGTGCATCTACGGTCTCAAATAGAGCAATGACCTCCCTTTCGGAAGATACGTCTGCCGCCACGGCGATCGCTTGTCCGCCGCGCTGTTTAATCCCATCGACAACGCTTTGTGCTGCCTCTCGATTGCGGCGGTAGTTCACGCAGACCGCATAACCACCCTCGGCAGCAATCGAGGCAGTTGCAGCACCGATCCCGCGACTGCCTCCCGTAATCACCATAACTCGTTCCATTATCCAAAAAACCGATGAATTCTTTAGTTCGTTGTTGTCATTAAAGTGTGGAAACTTGCCGCCATTTCTTCAGGTTTTCCAGAGAGGGGAAATAATAAAATATTCTCGATTTGAGAATCCTTGAGAATTTCTTCCAAGCGATCGAATTGCCGTTCGGTAATCGAAATTCCATTACTCGCCCTAACATATTTTAGCTCGTCATTGAAGTTCTCTGTATTATAAACCTGAATGAAAGCGCGATCGATATCCCAAGTTTTCCAATCCGCAGCAAAATAGCGCTTCGCCCAATAGGGATTGTGATGGCAAATATCGAAACTCACATCAGGATTGGCCTTTTTCGTGGCAGCGATCGTGTTTTGGACGAAATGGGTTAATTTCTCCGTGCGATCGATATTGCCGGGTAACTCCGCATGATAGCCGAGATAATCATCCCATTGAACCGCATCGATCTTGGGATATTTTTGCACGAACTCCACGACAATTTGGGTTAAAAGATCCGCCACTTCCGGCACGCTGACGTCGAGGACGTAATGATCGATGCCCTCATGAGTGCGATCGACGCCTGCCACGATCCAACGCCGCTCGATCGCCCGATCGAATAAAGGACTATTTTTGTCGATTTTGATGCCTTTTTCAAAGTAAGCGTGAACTTCCATGCCTTGTTTGTGGGCTTCATCGATCAGCCAATCCAACCAAGGATCTCGGAAGTAATTCGGACAACTGGAATAACCAAACTTTGCCTGCAACACTTGACTTTGATACATCGTACAACCATTTCCCCACACTCCGTGAATAATGGTATTAATGCCGCGACTGCGATAGTAGCGAACCCGTTCGCGAATCTGTCGTTCGCTGGCATTATTCGTAACTTGATAGCGACTCAAATAGATGCCGCGAATGTTTTTCTGTTTCCACGGTTTCTGAGATGATGAAGGGGTGACAGTGGGTGTTATTGGAAGAGAATCCGCTTGCGAATTGGGTTGAGAGTTTGCCCGGGGAGACGAAGGTTTTGGGGCAATTGCTTCTGCTGCATTCGCTGAAGTTGGAGACGGACTCACTTCTTCAAGATTGGGCGAATTGGGAGAAGCAAGAGAAGGAGACGTTGTTCCTTCAGTTGCTGGAAAATTCAAAAAAGAAATCTTTTCTTTTAACTCACTGGGTAAAAATCGCGCAATATCTACATTTTCTCTCTGAGTAAATAGCCAATACCCTCCTGCGAAGAACAAGATCATTACAGAAAGTGGAATGCTGCCGCATCCACATCCACATCCCTTTTGCTTTTTTTCTGGGTTTGCCATGATATTTCGTTGCGCATTCAGACTCTGGCGCTTAATGATTTCTACCCTCTCGCCACCAAAAATTACGGAAGCTTTAAGAATCTTAAAGTGAAGGAAATGCGATCGCGCAACACACCTCTCTCGATATGGTATGATGCTGGCGATCTTAAAAGCTATAAGTCCTTGTATCAACAACCGATCGCATGATGGAAACTTCTCGAAACGCAAGACTTAAATGGGGGCGCAGACGGCAAAGGCTCAATTTATGGGTTCTCTCCATCGCCGCGATCGTTTTAGCGATCTTCCTCTTCCCAATACCCAAAGGAGTTGCGCAAACTCCCGGGGCATTGGAAGTGTTTGCCGCATTGCCCGAGGGGGCTGAAGTGGGTAATATTGCCATCACGGCGAACGGACGGATTTTTTGCAGTATCCACAAATTTTATGGCAGTCCCACCCGGGCGATCGAAGTTTTCCCGGGCGATCGCTGGCAAATCTATCCGAATGAAGATTGGGGCAATGAACCCGATGCGGTGGGATTGTCTGAGGCCGGACTTAATAATACGCTGGGAATACAGTCTAATGGCTCCAATATTCTTTGGTTTCTCGATAATCCCGGTGAAGATTTCCCCACCGGACGTTTGGTGGGTTGGGACACGGAACAGGAAGCCCTGCATCGGGTCATTTACTTACCGCAACCCGTTATCCCGAAAAATCCTTTTCTCAACGATTTGGCAGTAGATTCCCAACACAATGCCATTTATATTTCGGATACTGCTAGCGGTGCAGATGCAGCATTCATTGTTGTCGATTTAGAGACGGGTTGGGCTCGGCGAGTTTTGCAAGGACACGAGAGCGTCGTGTCAGAAGATATTGATATGACGATCGACGATCGCGTGATTACTTTGCAAGGAGAACCCGCTCGCATTGCTTTAAATCCTATCACGATCGATCCGGCGAATGAGTGGGTTTATTACGGGGCAATGAATGGGACTTCGCTTTATCGCATACGAACCCGGGATCTGCTCGATTCATCTTTAAGCGATCGCGAATTAGCCAGCCGGATCGAACGCTACGGTGACAAGCCCATTAGCGATGGCATTACCGTCGATAGTGCGGGGAATGTTTATGTGACAGATATTACGGCGAATGCGATCGGCGTGACGAACTCCCGGGGGACTTATCGCATTTTATATCAAGACGATCGCCTTTTATCTTGGCCGGATGGTTTGGCTGTGGGTGCAGATGGATATATTTACGGGACGGTCAATCAATTACATCGTTCTCCTCCTTTAAATTCCGGACGAGATGGCGCGATCGCGCCCTACCGAGTGGTTCGGTTTCCGGCTTTAGCCCCCAGTCGGGTGGGTCGGTGAACTACCGCAAAGTGGTATAATCGCGGTTTTGGGATTCACAGGAGATTGCTGTCCATACCATGTCTGATTGGCTGAAAACAATACACTGACTGAATCTTATTAATTTAACCTGAGTTCGGGATAAAGCAAAACCCTAAACTTGTTGGAAATCAAACTCAACACACCCGTAGACCTTTTTTCAATTAAGGTGTTGCGCGGGGGGTTTGGGGGCGGCGCTGCGCTCCCAATGGCAGTGCGACCCCGGCGAATCGCATTCGCCTAGGGAACGCGCACTGTTGGGGGTCTGGGGGGCTAGCCCCCCAGAAAACTTATGATTTGGAGAGAAGCTCGATTATTACTCTGACCTTATTATTCATCAAAAATATGTGCTTAACCCGAACTGACGTTAATTTAAGTCATCAAAAATCTTGCCCCTGCCCCCTAATAGGGGAATCTACCTCCTTTTTTCCCTCCTGTTTTCCATCCTCGACCATTACGTCTATCTAGGTGAACAAATCCTTTTTTAGCACCTTGACCAAGATATCCATACCAGCTCCGCTCTAACCATTTTTGAAAGTCATAGATACTACCTTTAGCAGGTCGAATATCCACTGCACGACCATAAATATGTTGTGAGTTGGAAACACCTCCTTGTTCGCGGTTAACATCATGAGGGTATCCTAACTTGCGACTCGGTCTAAACCAACTGTTAATAAGGATAGAAGATCCCCAGTCTGCTCGAATTTTATCTAGCTCTTTGGCCATGGCCAAAATGTTTTTCTCTTCGGCACTATTGGGTTTGGGGCGACGGCGATAGTCCTTTTTAGTTACTTCACCAGCAGTGAAGTACTTACTAATACGCAGACTACTGTTACTCCAATCAATTGAGCCGGGAGTATTATGAATTTCTCCCATTGCTTGGTCTGGTGTTACGGGAGTATCTGTATCGCTTTCCTCTCCTTCCCAAGTGGTATCCCAGTGACCATCTGTCTCAGCATCATAAATATACCATTCTTCAGCGTTAGAAGCTAGCTTAACCCAATAATGTCCTTCTCCCATATCTTTATAGGCTTCAACGTCATAGCTTTGACCGGCTGCAACGGCAAGTTTTTGATCGTCAGGCAGTTGGAAACTTTGCATGGGTTGCTTCTTCAACAAAGTATCTTTGAGAGCCGTAATTTTCTGTATCTCAGTCTGTGTTGGCAGCACCTTTGCAACAGTAGGTTGAGCTTCATGAACTCTTACTCCTTGAGTTTGTTTTGCCTTGCACTCCGCTAAACTTTTGAGTTTTGTAGCATAGAATTTTGCACGAGCAATCACATCAGAACCATAGTCATTTCCTGTTGTGCCACGATCCATGCCGGATTTGGTCTGAACGTTCTTGACCCCTGAATTATAGGCAACGGCTGCTCCTTTGAGCAAGTATTCGTCTGTCCAGCTTGGGTGTTGAGTTTTCAGTTGATTACGATAGTCAGCATAAATCTCTGTCCCCTGATTGATGTGAATTTGACTACCGGGATCTCCTCCTGCACCTGCTTGAGACCAATAGCGGCGGTCAACTTGCATCAGACCAAAAGCTCTTCCGCGATCGCCTGTTCCTTCAGCAGCGAGAATACTCCCTCCTCGGGATTCTCGACTACAAATGGCAGCAATGATGGCTGGAGGAACATCATACTTAACAGCCGCTTCGTAAAAACAGTTGATGTACTTTTCTATTTCTGGCCAATCAGTCTGCGCCATTTTTTCGGAAGCACGAACTCCCACTATTCGTAATCGATCCTGACTGGCAGTTGTTGAGGATGCTCCTTTGGTAATCGTAAAGGCTTTTTTCAACGCTTTGTCCCAACGGTCGGGTTTAATGGTAGTTCTAAGAGGGATCGGCTGAGCGGTTGGTAACTTAGTGAGAACTCCGTCTGTCTGGATGCTGGTAGGGAGTGTCGTCGTCACGGGTTTAGGAGTCAAACCATGGGTTGAAGCCAGAGTCGTTGGTTGAGTCAACGTGGGATGAGTTGACGAAGGTACGAACCCTGTTGCCCCTCGAGCCAGTAAAGTTTCTCCGATACTCAGTTGCTGAAGCCAGTCTGGGTTTTTCTCTAGGCACTTTTTGATAGGCTCTATCCTTGCGCGATCGAATTCAAGGAAAATCCTTTCCAAGCCATAATTGCGGTCTATGCTCAGCAAATCACCCAAAATCTTCTGGGATGAGAGAGCGCTGTTCCCGTTAGTTTCTCCCTTTTGAGAAGCCTTGCGAATGAGTGCAACTAGGCGATCGAGTTCGTAATGCCAATTATTTTTCGCGGTCGGATCGCGCAGTTCAATCGCTTCGTCAAAATGATAGAGTGCTTCATCAAGTCTAGGAGGGACAGAATCTCGATAAGCGCAGGCAAGTTGAGCGTGGTAGCGATCGTCATTGGGATCGCTCTTAACCAGTGATTCTAAAATCGGAATTGTTTGGTTAATGCGCTCTTCATAAGCTTTGACCCGAGAACCCAAACGTCGAGCGTCTCTGGCCGCATCAAAAATTCCCTCTTTTATCTGCGGATCGAGAGAGACTGTTTCCAGTTGGGTTTGCAGTTCGGAGAGTTCATCTGGATTGAGACCTTGATGGATTTGGCGGTTTGCTAAGTTTTGTAAGTCTTCAACTTGGTTGATTTCTTCTAGCAGCTCTTCATTATTAATCAGTTGGATTAATCGTTTGAGAGCAGCTTTCATGATATATTCGCTGCCATAGCCACCCACTAATCCGGTAGCAAAGATCGCAATTCCTTCGCTATTCTCTTTTAAGAATCCAGTATACTCAAGAAAGGCATAGGCAATAAAAGCTCCGGCAATACCAACAAAAATATCTCCGAGGAATCCCGGTTTTAATCCCTTGCCATTCCTCGCCCACGAAGGAAATTCTAACATTTTGTCTTCTTCTACCAAGAAGGAGCAAAGAAGTCCTCCAAGAGTACCCGCCAGTGCTAGAGTTAAAAACTCCCCTGTTTCCGTATTGGCCGATTCCTTAATGGGACTCAGTAAGATAGCAAATCCCAATGCTAAACCAAGCCCGATCGCGAACAAGCCAAGAAATTTAAAAGTAATCCCCGGACGGATAAAAGTCTGGTTTGTATCTGTTTTGGGTTTAATTCCTGTCATTTGATCGACTCCAAAATTGCTCGATGATCAACTTAATCCAAAAAAGGCTTAATCAATTTTCTCGATTTTGCAGTTCAGTTCAATTCATATCATTCTCTTAGGGTTCTGTAGCCACCTTCCCACCTTGCCTTAAATTCTTTTTCACTAATTCGGCTATAGGCACCGTTAAATACCCTATAGTTTGACTTTAAGGTGCCATAAGGATCGTGAGCTATCCATTCTCCATTTTTTCGACCAATCAACATAATGACATGACCCCCTCTGGGTCTTTCCATCCTACCACGATGCAAAATGTTAACCGTCACAGGAAAGCCTGTATCTACTAAATCCTCAACGAATGGTAGATCTTTATCCATCATCCATTTAGTCTTAAAACCGTATTGCTCTATGGTCTTGGTTTGAACGTTGTGATCGATGGTATCGCCTTTCCCAAAAACTTTTCTGATATAGCCCTTATCATCATCAAGACCCGGTTTGCCCGTTACTCTTAACAGCCAATCTAAATACATCGCATTACTACTACTATTACAAGTCCGGTGTGCATCCCTGTAGTTATCGCGCTGGCTGAAATATTTAGTTTTTACATCAAGATTTAGGGTCTTGCCCTCTGGCAGGTACTGGGTTAGTCGGTCTATTTGTCCCTGTACTGCTGGATTATGGTGTTTCGGTATTGACGCTTTCTCTGGTGAATCTTGCTTTTGAGATATGTTTTTCCAAGGTAAGTGCCAATGAGCCGACCAAATATACCAAGTCCCTGCACCGTAGTCTAACTCGACGAGGCAATGTCCGTCAGTTATTTCTGAAGACTTAAGGACTTTATCCACTTTTACTGAAGATTGGGGAGTACAGAATAGTTTAGCCTCGGCTTTCCGGCGCTTGACTAAACCCGATAACGTCTTACCGGCAGATTTGACGTACTTCCCAAACTGTTGCTCAACCCATGCCTTATCATTCCAGCGCTGAGGAGACTTGCAAACATTGGTAATCGACTGGAAATTGCTCCCGCCATAGAAGTGTTCTCCCAGATTGTAGGCAAAGCTGTAGAGGGCGCCCTTCTGGTTATCATTCATCTGCTTCCAAGTGGGAATTTTCTCTAAAGCAATACGGCACTTTTTGTCAACATAGTGGAGCAGGTATTCTTCGGCTTCGGCTTTAGTAATAATATCTCCTCTTTTCACTGGGCTACCATCAGGATATCTCGTCGTACCATAGCCGATGGTGGGAAGACTCCAGCCCTTGGGACCGGGATCGGGATAGGCTCGAGCCTGACCATCGGGAAGTTTCTCGTGATACCCCTCAGACACCTCGATCAGTTCGAGTCCACACTGAGGAATCTGACGGGTACTAGGTCGAACCCCCTCAGTTGCTTCTGAATCTAAATTCTTGGTCAGTTGGGAATACTTGAGAACTGTGTACTTTTTGCCTGCGGGAACTTCTACCTTTTGGTCGACATCGAGTTCCGATGACTGAATCGGCTGCTTTTTCAGGTGGGTTCGAGTAATTGCCTCGATCGCGGTATTGGGTGGAGCAACGATCCATTCATGATTTTGCATAATGGATGGTTCTAACCCAGAAGGAAAGGTTTGTTTGAGTAAACTTAAACCTTCAGGAGTTTGCCCGATCCAGTTTTGATTTTTCCCGAGCCAATCTTTAAGCAGTTTTGTCCTCCCTGAATCGAATTCAAGGAAAATTCTCTTTAAACTACGATTGCGTTTTATGGCGAGCAGATCGGCCAAAATCTTCTTGGATGAGGGAGAGTTTTCATCGTTGGTCTCTCTCTCTTGAACAGCCTTGTAAATTAGCGCAACCACTCGATCGAGTTCGTAATGCCAATTATTTTTCGCGGTCGGATCGCGCAGTTCAATCGCTTTTTGAAATTCAGAGATAGCTTCATCAAGTCTAGGAGGTACAGAATCTCGATAAGCGCAGGCAAGTTGAGCGTGGTAGCGATCGTCATTAGGAGTGCTCTTAACCAGCGAGTCTAAAATCGGAATTGTTCGGTTAATACGATCTTCATAAGCTTTGACGCGAGAACCTAAACGTCGAGCATCTCTGGCAACATCAAAAATTCGCTCTTTCACCTTTGGATCGAGGGAGACTGTTTGCAGTTGGGTTTGCAGTTTGGAGAGTTCTTCTGGAGCGAGACCTCGGGAAATTTGGTGGTTTGCTAGCTTCTGCAACTCCTCAACTTCTTTGAGTTTATTCAGCTTTGTTTTCGTGAGATCTGCTTTCTCGATCAGTTTGCCCAACCGATTGCTAGCAGCATCCAGCACGGATTTACCACCATAGCCCCCAACTAATCCTACGGCAAAGAGTATAAAAGGAAACGTTTCTAAAGAGGTTCCCGGCAATACCTCGATAAAAGTATAAGCAATAAAAGCTCCAGCAATACCGACAAAAATATCGCCTATAAACCCTGGTTTTAGCCCTTTATCATTTTTCGCCCAATCCGGAAATTCCAAGGTTTGGTCTATCAACATGGAATAGAGAAGTCCTCCGAGCGTGCCAGCCAGCGTAAGATTGAGATAAGTCCGAGAAAGTGTCAGAGAAAATAGCTCAACGGTGTCGTTTTGAGAAGAGACTAGGCGGGCAAATGCTAATGCTAGACCAATGCCGATCGCCAACTGAACTAAAAATTTAATAGTCATCACCCAACGGACTGAGGACTGCGTTTTAGGTTTGTGTTGTTTAATTCTCGTCATTCTCTTAGACTCCAAAATTTCAGGTTATACGATCTACTCAACAAGAACTTGAACTTTTTCAAGGGGTAAAATCCTCATTGATTAGGAAATATGACCGTTTTTCTCCTCTTTGACTGACTGCAATGTCTGCTCTAGCATTTTTCCTAATTTCCCTTCCATTAAGGTGTTGAGTAAGAGCATTCCACTCGTCGAAAGCATGAGTTGGTTGACTCCTTCACCGTTGCCACCGGGAAAAGTATAGATGTTGGAATTTCCGAGAACTCCAGACTTAGGAGCTAAAGCTTCTGCTAGTTCTGGCAGTTTGTCCATGAGTTTGGGAGCTAACTCTTGAATAATTTGGGCCATGCGAGCCGCATCATTGGGTGGAATGAGTTTGTAACGTCCGCCCTCTGCTTTAGCTAAGGCTTCAATTGCTTTTGCTTCCTCCTTAGCAGCTTCAGCCGCTTTTTGAGCGGTGAGATAGCGACAATTCGCTTTTGCTTGCTCAATGGCAGTATTAACTTCTTCTTGTGCCTTAGCTCGTTCTTGTTCGGAGGTCAGTTTCTCTTGCTGTTTTTTAAGAATAGCAATAAGCACGTCTAGTTCCTTAGTTTCCAATTCTTGCTGAACCGCTGCTTGTCTTAATTGCAGTTTTCGATTTTCTTCAGCAATTATCAGATCTTGTTTTATTTTTTCTTGTTCAACTTTGGTATTTTCTTGTTCTTCGGCAACTTGAATGTCTGCATCTACTTGCAGGCGAAGAACGTCGATTTCTTTTTCTTTGTTAAGTCTGGACTTCTCGATTTTTTCGTTTTCTGTTAGGGACTCTGTCGCGAATTTTATTTCCTCATTTTCTATCTCGCGACCCGTTGTCAGTTCTTTATGTCGGATTTCTTTTTCTGTGTTAAGCTTTTCTATTTTTATGCTCTTTTCCGTTGCCAATTCTTGTATACTGACGGCTTCCCGAGTTTCTAATTCTTCTATTTTACATTGGCGAATCACTTCTTGAATTGTTTTAGTGCGTTCCACTAAGATTTGTGCATCAAAATAATTGTTGGCACTATAATTTTCATTTTCTTCAATATTGCCAATAACGATGTCATTGATTTTTAAACCTAAATCATTGACTCTCGTTTGTAAAGGAGGTTTAATATCTTGGCTTAATTTTTGCCGCTTATTGTGCAAATCAGCTAAATTATGTTGTCCAATTACCTCTCGAA
>JBFRWJ010000057.1:0-5422 GCA_051439525.1 Spirulina sp.
CTCGCCTTGAGTCGATGCTGGAGAATCAAGAGCGTGCTGTCGATCCCTTCGTGAATATCGACGGCTTTATAATCCGCTTCTTCTAGGCGAGAAAAATTCCGCAGCGATCGCACGATCTCGCGAATCCGATGGGTACCAATATTCATCGAAGTGAGGGTTTTCGGAAAATCTTCTTGGATAAACTCGATCTCGAGTTCTGCCGCCGCCGCTTGGAGTTCTGGGGCAGATTCAGCACTATACTGTTGATACAACCGGATAAACCCCAAGAGCTCGTCAGTATATTCTTGGACGTAAACGAGATTCCCATGAATAAAATTGACGGGATTATTGATTTCATGAGCAATACCCGCCACCAATTGCCCCAACATGCTCATCTTTTCCGCTTGCACCAACTGGATTTGCGACTGTTTTAACTGTTGCAGTGCCTCATTGAGTTCTGCAGTCCGCCGTTCCACTTGTTCTTCTAAGGTTTGGTTCAGGTGTCGCAATTTTAAATGAGTGGTAACGCGAGCGATCAGTTCGGCTTCCTGAAAAGGCTTGGTGACATAATCCACCGCTCCCTCATGAAACCCTCTCACTTTATCCGTCGCATCGGTTAGAGCAGTCATAAAAATTACCGGAATCTCGCGAGTTTCGGGAGCATTTTTCAGGCGGCGACAGGTTTCAAACCCATCGATCCCCGGCATCATCACATCCAACAAAATGAGATCCGGCAGGCTGGCGATCGCCTGTTTGATAGCCCGTTCCCCATCGGTGGCGATCGCGACCTCAAAGCCAGCATCGCTAAGGGCTTCCGTCACCACTTCCAAATTAGCAGGGGTATCGTCTACGACCAGAATTAATTGCGTCTCTCTCATAGTCATTTCAAGGAACAATGAACAACGAACCGTTAATCGGTTTCAGGAGGGGTCACTCCATCGAGAAGCTGCTGAAGATATTCTTCTAATCGAACAACCTGAAAACCTTTGCTCAACTCCAGCAGGTGTTGGACGAGGGGCTGATACTGAGGATTTTGTTGTTCTAACGTCTTCGCTTCTTCTGTCAGTTTTTTCAATCGTCCCTGTTGCGCCAAAACCAGTAACTCGATCAGATCCTCTGACGGCGGAATGACGGGGGGGACGAATGAATCGGCATTCTTGGGAACTGCCGGGGTTGGGGATGGCAAAGACTCATCCTCCGAAGGCGGAGATTGGTAAACCCAAGTGAGATTTAAGTATTTGCGCAGCATCCCAAATAAATCATTGGCAGGGACGGGTTTGGGCAAAAAATCATTGCCTCCCACATCCAAACTTTTCTGTCGATCCACACTGGACACGGAAGCCGAAGAAACCAGAATCGGCAGGTTTTTCAGGGTCTCGGATTGACGAATCTCCCGAATGAACTGATAGCCGTCCATGACAGGCATCAAAATATCGGTAACGATCAAATTGGGCTGGCTTTTAAGGACTTTCGCCAGTCCATCTCGACCGTCCTCGGCTTCGATAACCACGAAACCGAGAGGCTCGAGGAGGTTGAGAAGCACCGAGCGATTTTCCCACTTGTCATCAACGACCAAGATAGTTTGGGGGTCTCCTTCATAGCCCATGAGTCGTTGTCCTGTGGCATTAATGGCCGACTGTTCCCATTCAACAGCGATGGGCAATTCGAGATCGAAGAAAAAGGTACTGCCTTCCCCCAGTTGACTCCGTACCTGAATTTGACTGCCCATGAGTTGGATAATGGTCTGACTGATGGCTAAACCCAAGCCAGTCCCCTCTGAATTCTGTTTGCGATCGCCCACCTGTTCAAAAGGTTGAAAGATCTTGTCTAACACCGCTTGGCTCATGCCGATCCCCGTATCTCGCACTTCCAAGCGGAGTTTGACGGTCTCGGGTTTTTCCCCTTCCCTTTCTCCTCGCTCCAGTACCTTAACGCTCGAGGTCACTTTTCCGCGATCGGTAAATTTGACGGCATTCCCCAACAGATTAATCAATACTTGCCGCAATCGCTTCTCATCCACCTCCACCCCCTCGGGTAAGTTGGCATCGGGGAGATAAACCAACTCAATGTGTTTTTGCCGGGCTCGGATGGCGATCGTTTCGGCAATTCCCTGTAATAAGGAGGGAAAGTGAACGGAAGACGGATCGAGTTCTAATTTACGCGCCTCAATTTTGGAGATATCGAGAATATCGTTAATCAGGGTTAACAAGTGGGAACCGCATTGGTGGATGATATTGATGCCCTTGCGCTCTTTTTCCCCCCAAGTTTGCGATCGCTCTAAGATTTGGGCATAACCGAGAATGCCGTTGAGGGGGGTGCGGAGTTCGTGGCTCATGTTGGCTAAAAACTCGCTCTTGGCTTGGTTGGCCGCATCGGCGGCTTCTCGCTTCTGTTCTAGGGAAGCGTAGGATTCTGCCAATTTGACCGCCATCTGGTTGAATTCTCGAGCCAGTTGCTCGATCTCGTCCCCGGTACGGATATCGAGGCGGTAGTCCCAGTCTCCTGTCCCCAACTTCGTTGCCCCCAATTGCAGGCTCTCAATCGAGCGGATAACGGGCAACAGGGTGAGGGCAAACTGAGCGATAAAAATGAGCAGCACTATGCCAATCAGTCCATAGGTGGCGAGGGTGGCATTGGTTTCAAATTGCTCTACCGATCGTTGGATGACGGCATCTTGCTGGCGGACTTCCTTCGTCAGTGCGGCGAGAAAAAACTCGATATCGTCTTGGAAGGAGTTGATGGCTTTCACATCTTGCCGGGCCTCAAACTCAGAGGCTTTAGCGCGATCGGTCAAGTCATTGACCAACCGCACTAAAAATTGATGGCGACGGCGCACCACATCGGTTTTTTCCGCCTCGGGCATCAGGATTTCTAACACCTTCAGTCCCTCGATAAAATCACTCTTGGCTTGTTTGTAAACATAAAGATCGGTACTGCTGCGATCGAGTAGGAGGTAGTTTTTCAGGGCGGAGGTTTGTTCTTCGAGGGAAAGCTGCAAATCTTGGGTTTTACGGACGGCTCGGTTGGCGCGATCGCGGCTTTGCTCTACGGATTTCTCGGTTTGCTGAATCAGATAGGTACTGCCTCCCACCACTACGACCACTAACGCGATCGCGATCGCCGTGGAATGAAGAAAACGGGTAAAAATTTTCATTTTTCGGGGATGGCGATCGATTTCACGCGGGCGTAAATCTGGCGAATGGGTTCAAAATCCGCATCTTTGGCGAGGGTATAGCCGGCAGATTTTGCACCGCTCACCTCGACGACCCCCAGAGGGGCATCGATCAGTGCTTCCTGAAGTTTGCTAATTTCCTCGGGGGTAAATTTACTGCTGTCGATGACAATTGGCCCCGTGGGAATGGGCTCGGATTCCCAAATAATTTTGTACTTTTCCGGGGGAAGTTTTCCGGCGGCTTGCGCTCTTTCAAAAGAGGCTTTATCGTCGGCGATCGCATCGACTTCTCCCTCGGCGAGAGCGGTTTGGGTTTTGTCGTGACTGCCGGGATAGCGCAGTTTGGCGAAGTCTCGACCGGGATCGATGCCCTCGGCCTGAAATTCGTTCATCGGCATCAAAAAGCCTGAAGTCGAGGAGGGACTCACGAAGGCAAATCGCTTGCCCTTTAAATCTTCTAAGGATTCGATACCCGTCGAGGCATCAACAATAATCACGCTGGTATACCAAGGGCGACCGGTTTTAGCATCAATGGGCAAGACGAGGGGTTCGAGATTGTCATTGCGCTCTCGGGCTTTAACATAGGTGAGGGCGGCTAAGTAAGCCATTTCCACCTTTTCTTCCACCAACAAATCGACTGCCGTTGCATAGTTCTCGGCAATTTCAAAACTGACGGGACGATTGAGGGTCTCCTCGAGATAATCGGACAGGGGCTGTAGTTTTGCCTCTTGTTCTTCGGGACTTTGCCAAGGAATGACGGCAACGTCTAATGTTTCGGTAACGGCCTCTGAAGAAGAGTGAGAATCTGGGGAATTATGGGTTTGTTCTGCTGTCGTGCAACTGATGGCGATCGCGCTAACGCAAAAGGCGAGACCTAAGCTAAAGAGTCTTTTGAGGGGGCGATCGGATCGCTGAAAAAGAGTCTTTTGCATGGGGTTATCCCTCCAAAGAATGAAACGGAATCGCGAGTCATGCGGGTCGCGTTCCTGCTACTATAAAAAAGTTATTTACTAATGTCTAGAACGTTGATTCTGCTCTCTTTGCGTTACAAAACTACACGATATTGTTCGTATCGATCGCCCAATATTCAGGATTTCAGAGTGTTAAGTAATGTTTCTCCAAGCATATCAAACTTCTAGTCGCTACACCCTATTTTTATCTTTCCCCAAGATCGCCAATGAATTTTAGTCTGCACTCCGATTTTGCGATAATTCTAAGATTTTTGTGGCGACGGTTTCCGAGACAGGCATGACCGACAATCGATTTCCTCGCTTGACGACGAGAAATTCATCGCCGGAAAAGTTGTTTTTTAATTCGGTAATGGAGAGCAAGCGAGGGAAAGTTTCCTTAAATTCAAGTTCTACAGTTTGCCAGCGCGGGTTTTCCGGGGTTGCTTTGGGATCGTAATGTTTATCATTGGGATCGAACTGTGTGGGATCGATAACATTGCTGCGAATCACTTTTGCCAATCCGACAATTCCCGGGGGTTTGACATTAGAATGATAGAAAAATGCCAGATCTCCGGGCTGCATTTGGCGGAGAAAGTTGCGGGCTTGGTAATTTCGCACCCCATCCCAAATTGCGACGCGATCGCACTCTAAATCGCTAATACTATAATCGGTCGGTTCGGATTTTAGTAACCAATAATTCATTTTTGTTATTTGTGATTTGTTGTTGGTTATTTGTTATTTTTTATTTGTTGTTGGTTATTTGTTATTTGTTATTTGTTGTTTGTTGATTTAGAAGTTAGAAATTAAAATCTCTGAGATTTCTCCTCGACTATCTCCCTTTGAATTAATATTTCGTTTGGCTTTGACGCGTTTAATTGTGTAATCGTCATACAACTCGTCAAAAAAGGAACGATCGCGATCGCTATTTTGTACATCCGAGTTACTGAGGAGAAAATACCCGCCTTTTTGATTGACTTTATCGCAAAAGTCTTTGAGTCGCAACTGATCGCGATCGCTAAAATTTTCTTGACTATAAGCAGTAAAGGCAGAAGTCGGATTGAGAGGTTTATAAGGTGGATCTAAATAGAATAATGTATTGGGACTCGCAAACTTTAAAGTTTCTGCAAAATCACCTTTGAGAATTTTAACATTTTGCAAGCATTGATGCACGGCAATCAGGTTCTCGCGATCGCAGATTTTTGGCTTTTTATATCGCCCAAAAGGAACGTTAAATAATCCTCTTTGATTGACGCGATACAAGCCATTAAAACAAGTTCGATTGAGAAAGATAAGTAGTGTTGTTGTTACAACCGGATCTCTA
>JBFRWJ010000058.1:0-6369 GCA_051439525.1 Spirulina sp.
GGAAATTGGATTCCGACACCAGAGGAACGTGCAGAGCTCGAAGAACAAGAGAAAGAACGAGAACGACAGGAGAAAGAACGAGAAAGACAAAGAGCAATTCTGGCTGAAGACGATCGCGATCGCCAACAACAAAGAGCAACTTTAGCCGAACGCGATCGCGATCGCCAACAACAAAGAGCCGATCGCGCCGAATCCGATTTACAAAAGTTGAGAGAGCGCCTTTTACAGTTAGGTATCGATCCCGATCGCTTACCCTAATTTTCCTTCCCGATGCCTTCAAGAAATATCTCAAGTATGGCAAAATAGGCTTTCTCTGAAAACATCTGAGATAAACTTGTTATTAGACCTTCTTTTCCTTTCTCTCATGGTTCAGCTTCAACCGCCCCACTCCCAGCAGAAATCTCTGCCCACCATGTACGACTTGCCCAGCGAAGACCCGGAGGAGTTTGGTTTGCCCGACGAATTTCACGATTTTCAACCGGATTTGTTGAAAAAGACTTGTCAATCTCCTCGCTACCTTCGAGAAGAATATTTTATTGCCAGCGACTTGAATCTTTACTACGATCGCGAACATCCTCAATGGTACAAGAGACCGGATTGGTTTTTAGTATTAGGAGCGAGACCGAGTAGAAATCAACAAGAATTGCGCTTGAGTTATGTGATCTGGCAAGAACAAGTAAATCCGTTTTTGGTGGTAGAATTAGCCTCTCCGGGAACAGAAAATGAAGATTTGGGAAGGAAAGAACGAAAAGAAGAAACCAGACCGACAAAATGGGAAGTTTATGAAGAAATCTTACAAGTTCCTTACTATGTTGTCTACGATCGCTATGCAAATCAGTTTCTCGGGTTTGCTTTGCGCTCGGGAAAATATGAAGCATTAGAATTACCCGAAGGAAGGTTATGGTTAGAAGAATTGGAATTGGGATTGGGATTATGGCAAGGAAATTATGAGGAAGTAGAAGGATTGTGGTTGCGCTTTTACGATCGCCGAGGAAATTGGATTCCGACACCAGAGGAACGTGCAGAGCTCGAAGAACAAGAGAAAGAACGAGAACGACAGGAGAAAGAACGAGAAAGACAAAGAGCAATTCTGGCTGAAGACGATCGCGATCGTGAAAAACAACGAGCCGATCGCGCCGAATCCGATTTACAAAAGTTGAGAGAGCGCCTTTTACAATTAGGTATCGATCCCGATCGCTTACCCTAATTTTCCTCATTCACAATAGCGATCGCGATGGTTCTTAGCGATCGCTCTTTTTATTCTCTCCCTCTGGGGCGTTCCTCTGTGGTGAAATTTCCTCACCCCAAACGAACCTGCGAACGGAAACCCACCCCCACAAAGGCGTATTTTCCCGCAAAGCAAACGATCGCGAGACTTCTACAATAATCAGAGATGGAAGCGAGGGAGGAGAGAAATGCAGCCCACCAACCCCCAACAATTTACCGAAAAAGCCTGGCAAGCGATCGTACAAACCCCAGAAATTGCCAAGCAAAGTCGCAATCAACAACTCGAAAGCGAACATCTCATGAAAGCCCTCCTCGAACAAGAGGGGCTGGCGAGCAGTATTTTTAATAAAGCCAACGTCAGCGTACAAAAACTGCGCGATCGCACCGACGAATTTTTGAACCGACAGCCGAAAGTCTCCCAACCCAGCGACTCCATCTATTTAGGGCGCAGTTTGGACGTACTGCTCGATCGCGCCGAAGCCTTCCGCAAAGAGTTTGGCGATGACTATATCTCCATCGAACACCTCATTCTTGCCTATCCCAAGGACGATCGCTTCGGTCGCAACTTGATGCGAGAATTTGGCTTGACGGAAAATCAATTAAAAGAAATTATTAAAGGAATTCGAGGCAATCAAAAAGTGACGGATCAAAACCCAGAAGGCAAGTACGACGCATTGGAAAAATACGGGCGAGAACTGACGGATCTCGCGCGAGAGGGGAAACTCGACCCGGTAATCGGTCGGGATGACGAAATTCGCCGCACCATCCAAATTCTTTCCCGTCGCACGAAAAATAATCCCGTTTTAATTGGGGAACCGGGGGTGGGAAAAACCGCGATCGCGGAAGGTTTGGCCCAACGCATTATCAGTCAGGACGTGCCGGACTCACTTAAGGATCGGCGGGTCTTTGCCTTGGATATGGGGGCGTTAATTGCCGGAGCCAAATATCGCGGCGAATTTGAGGAACGTCTCAAAGCCGTCCTGAAAGAAGTCACCGAGTCTCGCGGTCAAATTATCCTCTTTATCGACGAAATTCACACCGTCGTCGGAGCCGGAGCAACCCAAGGAGCAATGGATGCGGGGAATTTACTCAAACCCATGCTAGCACGGGGAGAATTGCGTTGCATCGGTGCAACTACCCTAGATGAGTATCGCAAATATGTGGAAAAAGACGCAGCTTTAGAGCGACGCTTCCAAGAAGTCTTGGTGGACGAACCCACCGAAGCCGATACCATCTCCATTTTACGGGGACTGAAAGAGCGCTACGAGGTTCACCACGGCGTGAAAATTGCCGATAGTGCCTTAGTTGCCGCGGCCCTGCTTTCCAACCGCTATATCAGCGATCGCTTCCTTCCCGATAAAGCGATCGACTTAGTAGACGAAGCCGCAGCTAAGTTAAAAATGGAAATTACCTCCAAACCCGAGGAGCTCGATGAAGTCGATCGCACAATCCTGCAATTAGAAATGGAACGGCTATCCTTGCAAAAGGACAGCGATGAAGCCGCGATCGAGCGTTTGGCGATTTTAGAGAAGGAACTCGCCGACTTTAAAGAAGAGCAATCTCGCTTAAATGCCCAGTGGCGATCGGAAAAAGATGTCATCGAGAAAATTAATGCGATCAAGGAAGAAATCGATCGCATTAATTTAGAAATTCAACAAGCCGAACGCGCCTACGACCTCAACCGCGCCGCCGAGTTGCGCTATGGCAAACTAACCGATTTACAGCGTCAAATTAAAGACACGGAAAGCCAACTTTCCGACATTCAAACCAGTGGAAAATCCTTGTTGCGGGAGGAAGTTTTAGAGGCAGATATTGCGGAAATTATTTCCAAATGGACGGGAATTCCCCTCAGTAAATTGGTGGAATCGGAAAAGGAAAAACTGCTGCATTTAGAGGATGAATTGCACGAACGGGTCGTGGGACAAGATGAAGCCGTCACTGCCGTTGCTGACGCGATTCAACGCTCTCGAGCCGGGTTGGCAGATCCCAATCGTCCCATTGCCAGTTTTATTTTCCTCGGGCCTACAGGGGTGGGAAAAACGGAATTGGGTAAGGCATTAGCAGCCAATCTTTTTGATACCGAAGACGCGATCGTTCGTATCGATATGTCGGAATATATGGAGAAACATAGCGTCTCTCGTTTGATGGGTGCTCCTCCGGGTTATGTGGGTTACGAACAGGGGGGACAATTAACGGAAGCCATCCGCCGCCGTCCTTATTCCGTCATTCTTTTTGATGAGATTGAAAAGGCCCATAATGATGTGTTTAACGTTCTTTTGCAAATCTTGGATGATGGGCGCTTGACGGATTCCCAAGGTCATACGGTAGACTTTAAGAATACCATTATTATTATGACCAGTAACATTGGCTCTCAGTACATTCTTGATTTAGCCGGAGATGATGCCAACTACGAGGAAATGCGATCGCGAGTCATGATTGCCATGGGAGAAAACTTTCGTCCCGAATTTCTCAATCGCGTGGATGAAGTGATTATTTTCCGCAGTTTGATCAAAGCACAATTAAAGCGTATTGTCAAGTTGCAAGTACAGCGTTTGGAACAACGTTTGAGCGAGCAAAAACTCTCTCTCAAATTGTCAGAAACTGCATTAGATTATCTGGCAGAATTGGGTTACGATCCCGTCTATGGGGCGCGACCTTTAAAACGTGCAGTCCAGCGCTATTTAGAAACCGATATCGCCAAAGCAATTTTACAGGGCGATTTCACTCCAGGAGATACAATCTTTGTCGATGTCGAAGGCGAACGATTAGTGTTTAAACGCTTGTCTGTCGATTTATTGAAAGCATAACAGTAGGGGCGCAATGTTTGCGCCCTTTGATTGGCTATGAGCCACTTTAAGTAGCGTACCATTAATCATAAAAACCAAAGAAAATAGAATGAGTGAATCTCAATTAAAACAATTGGTTCGCGCAGGAAAAGCAACAATCTTGTTTATTCCGCCGATTCAAAAATGAAACGCAACACGGTCGAGTAGCCTAAAGGAGACTCATCGGGTATACTCTGATGTTTACCATGCGGGTTGCCGCTTAATTCTTGAAAAAATTCTGGAGATTCTCCAACACAAAGACCATGCTACAATTGTGGTGAAAGAAGTTTCGCGTTTTTTGCATCCCCAAATTTGGGAGCAATGGATTCAGCTTCCAGATAAATTTTTCTTTACAATTCGAGAGCCTCATTTACAGTATTTTTCTCATATATTATTTATTACTCATATTCTGTATGATGGAAATCGCGAATTGCTTAGCAATTCTTCTTGGGTGCTGGAAAAAGCCCGGACTACAGAATCGGTAACGATCGAAAGCCTCAAACCAACACTTCCATCGGGTACGATTATAAGTTAAGTTATAATCTCCAACTATGACAGAATTTGATTCACGATTGGAATGCGCCAAGCTCTACGATTGCTGGAAGTGCTAAAAAACTCGCGATTTTAGATTTGATTGCACTCAGACCAAATCCAGAATATACTATGCGTAAAACTATCGAGCAATTAGAGTTTTCGGTTGAGAATATTAAGGAGTTTAGCCGCGATCTACTCTCTCAAAAGAATAAAGTTTTCGATCTTGAAGATCCGAATCGCCCTTCTGTTAGCAAAGCACGCCATAGTAATGAAATCCATCCCCTGACTCTTGGGGAAGCCATCGAAGCTGCTGCTTTTCCAGAGCGATCGCAAGAGCATATTTGGCAATTGATTCCTCTGTATCTCGATTTACTCTATACTCCTGAAAATGTCTCCTTCCCCTCAATCCAGCAACTCGATCTCCCCATCAAAGTAATACCTTAAAACTAGAGGATATTCATCCTTTTGTTGCCTATGCGATCGCCCGTTTTCATCAACAGAAAAACCCTTCCCCAGAAATTGATTCTCTCCTCGATCGCATTGTCAATGGTAAAACAAGAACGGTGTTAGGAGAAGAGAAACCCAACTCGATATTTTCAGAATCTTTTGCTGTAGTAGATGCTTACTGGCAGCCAATCGACTAATACCAAATTTTCTGGTTTCAGATGACGATGTCACGATTTAGATTTTCTGGTCGTCGAGTGCGATCGCTTTTTTTTAATTTGTCTGTAGGCTTGTTAAAATCATAGTCGATAGAGGCGCAGCGATCGTCGAGGTTTTAGGATCGAGTTGCACTCATATCTCATTTAGGAGAACTGTGTCTCGGTCTTTTATTCTAAAACCTATATTTTATCTTTACAATTGATCTAAAATCTACTCTTGACAAAATCGGAATAACTCAATTATGATGCTTGATCGGGTTATTACATTTTCTTTCCTAAAAAAAGAGACATGATCGACGAAATAATTGACCAATTTATTAAAAAATCTCAACAATTAACCGATCGAGTCATTAGAGAGCGAGAGCCTTGGAATACAGAAGCAACAGCACAGGCTATACGGCATTTTGCCTATGGAATTAGCGATGATAATCCTCTGTGGCTCGATCGCGATCGCGCGATACAAAATTCCTATGGGTGTCTGGTTGCTCCCCCCACGTTTCTCACATCAGTTTTATATCCAATACTGCACGGGTATCCGATGGACATTCCCATGTCCAATCTAATTGGAGAACTCGAATACGAGTGGTTTTATCCCATTCTTGAAGGAGATTCATTCACCCCCTCTGCCAAACAAACTGGAGTTTATGAATCTAGAGATCGTCAAAATCGCCGCTTAGTTTGCATTCTTTCGGAAACAAGTTATTGGAATCAAAAAGAAGAATTAGTTGGGAAAGCTAGGAGTAATTTAGTTTGGATGGCACGGACAGAAAATGATTTTTTAGTAAATCGTTCGATTTACGAATATTCTCAAGAAGAATTAGCGAATATTAGCACAGCCTTACAGCAAGAAAATCGCAGAAGCGATCGCGTTTTATGGGGAGAAGATGTCGAAATTAATACCCAGCTCCCCCCCTTAGTTCGCGGACCCTTAACCGTTGGCGATTTGATCTGCTGGCAAGCCGCTATTGGAGCCTCTTATCGCCCCGGTGCTTTAGGATATCGCGACGGTCTTAAAGCTCCTCATGCAATGGTTAAAAACCCGATAACGGGTTGGTCGGTTATAAACTCTCAACATCATGAGGATTTTCTTTTAGCCAAACAACGGGGAATGCCCGCACCCT
>JBFRWJ010000059.1:0-9661 GCA_051439525.1 Spirulina sp.
GGGTAATAGAGAATTTCCAGTTAATTTTTCGCTTTTTTGTTGGCGAATAAAGGCAAGAGCGAAAGGAGAGTTAAAATCCCTAACGCCATACATAAAGGTAAGTATTCGCCGCTATCCAAGGCCATTTTTCCCGTCACTCCCAACCATGTATAAGCGAGAGTTCCGGGAATGATTCCGAAAAATGTTCCCAGAGAATAGGTTTTGAGATCGATGGGAGTCAGTCCGAATAAAAAATTAACAACATTAAAGGGAGAAATAGGGGCAAACCGCACCGCTAAAACAAAATGAAGTGGCATTTTTTGAACGGCTTCTTCAAAGCACTTAAGACAACGGTGTTTTTGAAATTTTTTTTGCGCCCAGTTTCTCAGGCAATAACGGGAAGCACAAAACGCAGCGATCGCTCCCGATGTTGCCCCGACAACCGACCAAATCGTACCCCAAATCAAGCCAAAAACCAAGCCCCCCGTAACGGTTAAAATCGTGCCGGGAATGCCTAAAACCGTCAAGATGATATAAGCGCCGATAAACGTAAAAACCGCCCATTGACCGCTATTTTGGAAGGCACTCAGCCAAAACTCGCGATCGAGCAGAATGGTTTTTAAGGGACTAAAAAGGCATAAAAATAGGCAAATTCCCAAGACAAAACCTCCCAACCGATAGAGGTGTCGGGTGGGGAAAGAAACTGAAAATGGGAATCTTCGTCGCATGATTGACAATTGGCAATGATCGGGTTTGGGGTGAAAGACAGAACCCCCAAAACTCATCAATTTTCGAGACTATCTGTTACTAATTGAGGGGATGAATCCGTCTCTCCCTCCAATTGTTCGTCGAGAGCTTTCTTGGCAATTTTGGTGACAAAAATTGTGACCGCAGCCGTGGCGATAAAACCGACGATACGAATAATCCAAGTTATTGTACTATTGCCTTCGCCACCTCCCGCACCCAAGGTTGCTAAGTCTCCTGCTAAAGAACCGAGATAAACATACATTACAGTTCCGGGCATCATGCCGATCCAAGAGGCTAAAACATAATCCCGCAGGGAAACTTGCGTTACGCCAAAAGCGTAATTCAAAAAGACAAAAGGAAAAATGGGCGAAAGTCTGGTTAAGCCCACAATTTTCCAACCTTCTTTCGCAACGGCTTTATCGATTGCTTTAAATTTCGGTTGACTTTCAATTTGTTTGGACACCCATCCTCGGAGAAAATAGCGTCCGATGAGAAAGGCAACTGTTGCGGCTGCGGTAGAGGCAATGGAGACATAAATCGACCCTTGGACGATGCCAAAAATTACCCCGGCACCCAAGGTTAAAACTGCTCCGGAAATTAAGGCGACTGAAGCCGCAATATAGATGCCGGTAAAAACAATGGGAGCCCATATTCCCAGACCATCAATCCACGTTAAGGTATTTTGCAAGACAGTATTAATATAATCTGTAATACCCAAAAATTTAGCTGCCACGATTAGACCCACTACAATGACTGCGATCGCGATAAACTTCAAAATTGAGTTAACTTTTTTGTTTTTCTGAGTTTCAACCATTTTGAGAATGCTCCGAATGACCGACTGGTGACTGGTGACTGGTGACTGGTAACTGGCGATCGATCTAAACCAAAGCACCCCCACAGCTAGAACCGCATCCTGCCGTACAACCATAGCAGTATTTTGCCGTTTGTATCTCTCGAATTATATCTAAACTATTCAATTCGAGTAACTTGGCAACGGTCACTGTTTCTCCATTCGCCATTTTTGCAGGCAATCCTTCCATTTGATTAAAATCGCAGTCGTAAACATTGCCCAAATAATCAATCGAAAGTTCGTTTAAGCACATCAGATTTCCGAGGGTATTGGCATTGTAGTGACCTTCGAGAAACTTGACATAAGAATGTAGAATTTCTTGACGTTGTAAATATTGTTTCGTACGACCGACGGGTAAGTTCGTAATGGTAAATAAATGATTGAAGG
This sequence comes from Spirulina sp., assembly GCA_051439525.1. Lineage (GTDB taxonomy): Bacteria > Cyanobacteriota > Cyanobacteriia > Cyanobacteriales > Spirulinaceae > CCY15215. Next base: position 1,964 of record JBFRWJ010000059.1, read on the forward strand.
CAATGCCAAAGTGTTCGTCTAAATACGCCTTATAGTCTTTTTCTAACTTTTGTTGGTCGGGAGTTAAGGAAAACATCTCATGCTTCGGTAAAGCGGGATTATATACTAAATCGAGAATGAGTTCGGGATCGGTGCCATAACCCAATTGATTTAAGCGTTGGAGAGCGCGAATCGAAGTATCATAAACCCCCGCACCGCGCTGGCGATCGACATTGGCTTCTAGGTAACAGGGGAGAGATGCCACCACCCTCAGTTTATTTTGGGCAAAATATTCGGGTAAATTCAGAAATTCGGGTTCAAAAAAGATAGTTAAATTAGAACGAACGATAACTTCTTTGCCTTGTTCTCTGGCGGCTTTAACGATCGCTTTAAAACCATAGTTCATTTCCGGCGCGCCTCCGGTTAAATCCACTGTTTGGATTTGCTCGAAACGTCGGATCGTTTCGATGAGTCGATCGCACACTTCCGGCGATAATTCTTCGGTCCGTTTGGGACCGGCTTCGACATGGCAATGAATACAAGCTAAATTGCAACGCCGTCCTAAATTAATTTGTAAAACCGTAATTTCTTGCTTTTTGAGCGGAGCGTTAATTTTTTGCGAGAAGGGAGTAATTCGAGCATTTGCTTTTTTCGTTTGCAGAGGAGATGTTACCATAATTGAACGGTTCGGAAAAATTTGATGTGGATAAACTATAGCACGGATATCGGGGAGTAAGATATCAATGAGTTGCGCACTCTGACTTGAATTTTATTCAATCGGATCTAACTGAAATTTTCCTGAGATTTAACTGGATGAATGCAGAGAATATTTCTCGGTCAAAAAAGATATAGCACTACGTGCTAGGGAATAGCAGATTGTGACTGGAGTTCAGCAATTAGGAATGTCCTAACCTGCTTTCGTAGTGCTATAACAATCTTCTCGGCGGATTATTCGGTTCAGACGTTTAGACGATTGCGGCACTCGATAAAATCAGCAAAATGTCGGTAGACGAAAAAAGGCGATCGCGTATGTGGGAAAATCGGATGCAGCTTTCCCTATCCTTAAAAAAGGGTTGTTATCATAGAGAAAATTTTAGATTAATCAATCTACCATAGGAGTCTTCGAGAAATGCTTCGCCGCTTATTTCTCCTTCCTGTATTAGCGATCGCAGGGACTTGTACTTTAGCCTTAAGTGCCAAAGCACAAACGGTTAACTTTTCTGGACAAGTCCCCGACTCTTGTGCTTGGGGAATCGCCACGGATGGTCAATTACAATACGATCCGGCTACGCCCAATATCTTAACAAGTGACGACCCGACGTTTCCATTTCCCGCAACGATTGAGATTACCTGTCCAAGTGGAGGAGGTGTTATCATTGCCGATCCCGTTCCTGGAACAAATCCAATGACGACGACTAACAAAGCTTGGGTTATTGGTGCTAATGGTACAGCTTACTCGCCAGCAGGTAGTGGAGCTCCAGTTTTAAGCATTACTGCTTCGACAGTTCCAGAAACTCTTGACGTTCACATGGAAGCCAGTACGACGAATCCGAGTCTCGATGCCGGCACTTACACCTTTACGGTAACATTAACAGCATCACCTTAGTCGCTTGCCAAAAACTAGAGCAATGGCTTTTGTCCCCAAACAGCAAACAGTAGTGCGATCCCTGAGTGGATTCCTTCTGAGCCTATCCGCTTGGTTGGGAAATAGTCTTGCTCTCGCTCAAATTGGTGTTTCCCCCATTGTTCTAGAAATCCAAGCCCGTCGAGGGCAAAGTCAAGGGTTCATTAGCGTCTACAATAATGGAGAGAATCCTTATCGGGCGCGGGTTTACACGCAACCTTTTACCTACGATCGCGATCGCGGTTTCCAAGCTCTTCCGACGATTCCTCTAGATTTAAGTCCTTACTTACAATTTACCCCTCGGGAATTAGTCGTTCAACCGGGACAAAATCGCAGAGTGCGTTTAATTGGTCGTTTTCCTCCCAGTTTAGTAGAAGGGGAATATCGCACGGCTTTAATTGTTGAGGGATTAGACCCCATTACCCTCGTTGATGAAGCGGGAAATACTGTTAAAATCGTCCAGCAGGTTGCCGTTACAGTTTTTGTGCGTAACGGCGATTTACAACCCGAATTAATTGCCGATCGCGCAATTTGGAATCCCCAAACTCGACAAATTGCCATTTTGGTGCAGAATCGAGGGGGAGCATCCGCAAGACCGGGAATTGAGTGGCGTTTGTTACAAGCAGGGACGGAAATCGATCGCGGTAAGATTTCACCAGAGATTGTCTTGGCTGAAGGCGATCGCAATCTTATCGTTACCTATCCCGAGGGAGAAGAAATTCCCCCACCGGGAAACTATCGGCTTCAGGGTGAATTGATTTGGCACGAAGATAATTATCGTCGGAAACAAACAGAATCTTTTCAGGTCGATCTCATAATCGAATAATTCGTTATTAGTTATTAGTTATTAGTTATTGGTTATTGGTTATTGGTTATTGGTTATTGGTTATTGGTTATTGGTTATTGGTTATTGGTTATTGGTTATTCGTGGGAGAACAAAATTTTGATTTCGAGCATAAAAGCAGTGAGAAATCAAGAGGGAGATTGCCAATATCTTATCTTAATTTCTCGTATTGTGGTATGTAGTTTCACCATCGGGATCGCTTGGGGAGAAATCCCATCGGCATTCTCTCAAACCCTTCCAAACAACCGTATCGAGAAAAATAAACCCGCAACAGAAGTGAGGGAAAGTTTACCGCCAATCCCCATAACCCCCTCACTCTTACTTGATAAAGATAAACCCAATACAGATCTCCCCGCTTTAGAAGGTAGTGAAACACCTTCTGTCCCTCTCGATTCTAGTTTTACCACCATTATTGTCGGCATCGATCTCAATCGCAGAGCCGCGATCGCGGGAACTTTAGTTAGAGGGAAAGAAGATGGCACCCAAGCGATTAATTTATCAAATTGGTTGATTCCCTTTGATGCCGTGCGGGAGGCGTTAAATTTAGAAATTACCCCCTTAGAAGAAGGGGTTTTGCAATTGCGATCGCGCCACATTGTCACCCAGATCGATCGCGATCGCCTGCAACGGGATCCGGAATTGGGACAGGTGTTTTCTGTGGCGCAAATTGAAGCAATTTTCCGCATTTCCATAGAATTTGACCTCGAAAACTACGCTCTTAATTTTCAAATTCCCCGGGTAGTACAAAATTTTCGCCCCGGAGTCGAACCCCCTCCCGTCGAAATTGAAGGACTCGAAAAAGTGAAACCCGATGACTTTACCCTATCGGCGATCGAACAGCGTGTCGATCTTGCTGGCAGTGAAGGTAGTTCGAGCAACCCTCGGGGAGATATCGCGATCGTGGGTACATTTGCGAGAGGAAGTTACTTTTTTCGCCTCAACCAAGGGAATTTAGGTGATTCAAGAACGTGGTTTCTGACAGAAGGTCAATATTTGCGGCAAAGCGATCGCGCCGACTACGTTTTAGGAACGCAAAATCCCTTTTGGAATAGTGGCGAATTGGGGGATTTTGTCGGGTTTACCACCATTCAACGGCAAGGATTTACCCCACTGACTTATCCCCGTCGGGGAGGATTCAATGCCGAGGAACGGATGCAAGGACAACAAATCGGACGCACCATTGTCGGGCGAACCGATCCCGGAACTTTAGTGCGACTCATCCGGGGGTCGAGTGACTTAATCGATGAAGTTTTGGTAGACTCTTCGGGAATCTATCGCTTTGAAGGGATTCTCGTGGGGGAAAATCCCTTGTATCGCGGGGGATATCGCTTGTTTCTCTATCCCGAAGGACAACTTTCCGCACAACCGGAAGTGCGATCGCCAACTTTTGCCAATGCTGCGGGACAATTAGAAGCGGGAACGTCGGCAACAATTATTTCGGCAGGAGTTCGACGAGTCTCTAATACTTCAGAAAACAGCATTTTGGGGGAATTAGAAAATCTTGCCTTGGGAGTCGGACAGCGATGGGGCATTAGCGAGAATTTTACCTTTGGTTTGGGTGCCGTTGCTGACAATAACTTTCGCGGTTTGGGGGAGTTCTTTTTCAGTCCGACGAGAACAAATTTACAAATCGGAGCGAGTATTTTAACCCCCGATCGCGAAGAAACTTGGGATATTAATGCCGAGATGTATTTTCGTCCCGTGCCGCAATTTTTGGTGAACTTTAATAGCGATCGCTTTTCACGTCGTCTGAATATGGATTGGCAAATTTTACCCCATATTTCCCTGCTGGGCATTTATGACAATATTAATGGTTTAGCGGCAGGCATTCAAACGGTTACGGGAGGCAATAATTATTTAAGTTATGCCCGGGCAACTTTAGATGAAGAAAATAATTTTCGCTGGAATATTATCCAACGCTTGGGACTGGTAGAATTTACCCAACAAGGAAATGAAATTGGTTCGACTTCGCAACTCGATTTTAATCTTTCTGGCAATCCTTTTTTTGATTGGGGGCATTCCTTTTTAGTGGGATATGAAACTCGAAATTTACGAGGGAATAACAATCTCACAACCTTGGGATGGCGCTATCGTTCCCCCGAACGAGAAAGAGATGGGCGCTATCTTTATGAATTAGAAGTCAGTTACGGGTTCGGCTCTTTGGGATCGGGATTGATCGCAACGGCACAGACAACGGTGATTCCGGGATTTTTAGTGCGAGCAATTTATCAGGGCATTTCCGTGACGAGCGATCGCGACTCCTACCGTTTGGAAATTCTCTCCAGCATTAATTTATATCCGAGAATTTCAGAAAGCGATCGCCGTTCGGATCTGCTGAGAACCCAAGGCGGTATTTCAGTTTTACCTTTTTTTGATGAGAATGGGAATGGCGAAAAAGAGATAGGAGAAGCCTTTTTTTCGGAAGGTGCAGAATATCTTTTAATTCTCAACAATCAACCCATTGCTAGTTTTCGTCCGGCGATTGAAAATCGCCAAATTCTCTTGCGCCTTCCCCCGGGAACCTATCGTCTCGATCTAGATCCGGCAGGTTATCCCATCGATTGGCAACCGTTAGAATTAGCTTATGCCGTGGAGGTCATTGAAGGAAGTTATACACCGATTTACGTGCCTTTCATTGCCGCTTACAGCTTATCTGGGGTGGTAACGGATCGGGAGGGAAATCCCGTTTCGGGGGCAACGGTGGAGGCATTTAATGCAATCCATAGCGATCGCGCTTTTTCGGTCACGAATACGGCAGGGGTTTATTATTTAGAAGGGTTACGAGAAGGAGTTTATCAGTTGATCGTAAATAATCGCGCCGCCGCTCCTGATACTATTGTTTTTGAGCCGACATCCGAACGCTTTCAAGAATTAAACTTAGCGATCGGACAATAGCGATCGCTCATTTTTAATTGCCCAATTCGAGTATGTTGGAGTTATATTTAGGCAACGATCGCTATCGCGTTCGATCTACAAAAGACAATAGTACTCGCGTCTGGGAATTTACGGCAACATCTCATGAAACCGTCGTCAACAGCCTTGCTGGGGAAGGATTGCGCTTGTTAACTTTCGATGAATGGGAAGATGTTTGTAGTGGGGGGAGTTCGACATTGTTTCGCTGGGGCGATTGAGGATGTACGATATGTGGTGGAATGGATTTTTTCTTAGGTTAGTTAACTTTGTCCTCCTTTTACTATCAACCCGAACTGATGAGCTGGCTCGATGAGGATATCAGTACATCATGGATGCGTCGCGTTATCCCCGTACTCTAATTTTTGAGTTCGGGCAATAATTGATTGAAAATGAGACGACGCGATCGCATTTCCTCTTCCCAGAAATAAAATTGTTCGATACGGCTCAAAATCTGCTTTACTAGATAATTGTCTGTTTCTTCCAACATTATGAGCGATCGCCCAAAAATCATCGTTCTCGACGATGACCCCACCGGTTCCCAAACCGTTCACAGTTGCTTATTATTAATGCGTTGGGATGTGGAAACCCTGCGTCTGGGACTGGCCGATGAATCCCCCATTTTCTTTATTTTGAGTAATACTCGCGCCCTCACGCCAGAACAGGCCGCAGAAGTGACGCGAGAAGTCACCCACAATCTAAAAATTGCCATTGAAGCGGAAGGAATTAAAGATTTTCTCGTCGTCAGTCGTTCCGATTCTACCCTGCGGGGTCATTATCCCGTGGAAACCGATGTTATCGCCGAAGAATTGGGGCCCTTTGACGCGCATTTTTTAACCCCCGCTTTTTTTGAAGGGGGACGCATTACCCGCAATAATACTCATTATCTCCTCATTGATGGGGTGGAAACCCCCGTTCACGAAACCGAATTCGCGAAAGATTCTGTATTTGGTTACAGTTATAGTTATTTGCCGGATTATGTGGAAGAAAAAACCCGAGGGAGAATTAAGAGCAGTGCAGTAGAATGCTTCTCCCTCGCGGAAATTCGCCAAGGGACTCGCGATCGCTTAATGGGATTGCAAGGGAATGTTTGCGGGGTCGTCGATGGGGAAAAACAGGCAGATTTAGATCGTTTTGCTGAAGATATTTTAGCCGCAGCAGCGACCGGAAAACGCTTCTTATTTCGCAGTGCAGCAAGTTTGCTCACCTCTTTAGCGCAATTGGGTCCGCAACCCGTCCCCGCCGAAAATATGGCAGAATACGAGCGATCGCGCAAACCCGGAGTTATTTTAGTCGGCTCCCACGTCCAAAAAACCACCCGACAACTCCAACAATTATTACAAGAACCGGGGATTGCTCCCATTGAAGTAGACGTGACCCAGTTGCGAGATAATTTGGCCGAGAAAGAGACATTGCGATCGCAAATCTTAAAGAAAGTTAACGAGGCCTATCATTCGGGACAAACCCCGACGATTTATACGAGTCGCGAAGAGTTACAATTTGCTGACATTCAACAACGTTTGGATTTTGGCAAAGCGGTGTCCGGTTTATTAATGGATATTGTCAAAGGGTTACCCTCGGAGATAAGTTTTTTAATCAGTAAAGGCGGCATTACCTCCAACGACGTGTTAAGTAATGGATTGGCATTGCGATCGGCGCGATTGTTGGGGCAGATTTTACCGGGATGTTCGATGATCGTCACCCCAGACGATCGTTCGCAATTTCCCAACCTCCCCGTCGTCCTCTTTCCGGGTAACGTCGGAGACGATCGCGGTCTCGCAACCGTCTATCAACGTTTGAAAGGATGAAGGATGAAGGATGAAACTCCCTTGTCTCTTATAATCTCTTCTTCTCTTCCCCAACTGATGACGGGTGACGGGTGACGGGTGACGGGTGACGGGTGACGGGTGACGGGTGACGGGTGACTGATTCAATCAGCGATCGCACCTCTTTTGTTCCCTCAGATGCCTCGAAAGTGCCAGGAAACTTGCCTTTGGCGATCATTCTGAGTCCCAAGGGTGCTATACTCGCCAAGCCCCGTAAATCGCGAAAATAATTCCCCACCACTTGGATGCCAAATTTGCGCTCGTCGATCCACCCTCCAGCTTTTACCAAATCGATCAAAACCTTGCGGTGACGAATGGGACGACTGACACTGCGGACATTGCGAGCCAAAATTTCCCGTTTGATCTCCCCAATGCGATCCATCGGAGCCACCTCCATCGGACAAACCTCATTGCACATATAGCAGCGCGTGCAACCCCAAACCCCTCCAAGACCTTGCTAGTACTCATCCAAACATTCGTTCGTCTCGATATCCCGCGTATCCATGACCAAGCGC
>JBFRWJ010000060.1:0-9095 GCA_051439525.1 Spirulina sp.
GGCGCGGGCTTGAGAGACGTGATTGTAAAAGTAACAGCTACGGGACTGCTATCTAAATCGCTTAATAGAGCAATTTCGTCTGTAGAAATTTTGTTGGCGATCTCTTCGCTGGAATTGGATTTGTAGAATTCATCAGCTTGGCTGATATACCATTCTTCCAAAGGCGTTGTCCTATCGCGATCGCCAATTAAATATTCATAAATGGCAAATTTTTCGCGATCGTGATACTGAATTAGCCATCGTGCCAACCAGCCGACGGAATGCTCTCTCAGACAAGCAGACAGATAACCGATTTTCAAACGTCGGCATAATTGTCCCGGACGCGTTTGTCGGCGTTTGTGAATTTCTCGGGAAAATTTTTGAATTAATTTTTCATATTGAATAATTGAGTTTTCTTGACAAATTTCTATAATTTTATTTTGAATAATTCGATTTTCTTGGGGTGAATCTTGAAAGTAGGGCGCGAAAAAATAACTGTTAAATAAGCGAGAAATCTGAAGTTGACTTAAATCGTGAGGACGTTGCGCGATCGCTTCTTGAATTAATTTTTGCAGTTTTTGAAAGCAATTGCAGGCTTCCTGCCAATGCCCGCCAGCAGTCATTAAAGCTCTTAAGAGAGTATGATTAGCAAAAATTCGATCGGCAAGAGAGTCAACTAGAGAAATATACTCGCGAGCGATCTCAATTCCTTTTTCGTGCTGTCGGGAATCTTGATACAGTCTGGCTAAGTGATTCGTTGCTTCGGGATCTTTAGGATATATTCTTAAGGCTAATTCGACCAGTTTGGCGGCAATTTTGGGTTGTCGCTGCAAGAAACCAATTTTTATCGAAGAATCTAGTAAAATTTTGAAAAGGCTTAACTGTTGATTGCGATTGTGAATAAAATTCAAACACACTTCTGCCACTTCTAAAGAAGAGGGACAAAAGGAAGCCACTTCTAAAATTTGTTGTAGTAAACGTAGAAGTCGATCGAATGGGATTGCTTCTGGCGCGCTTTTTTGCAGGAGTTCAATAATCTTCAGCGATTGGATCTCTTCACCGCTATAATTGCCGAGTTGGATTGCTAATTCTAAGAGATGCAAACTATTATCAAGATCGGTGGGAGAAATTTCCTGAATTTGCTGGCAAATTTCCCACGCCAATATCTCATTGTTCTCTTGTTCTTGTTTTTGAGCAGCTTGAAGGAGAATTGTTTTTAATTCTTCATTCCAACTTTCGACTTGCTCGGAAGTTCCCTCGAACATCCGCATTAACCAAATTGTTTGCGCTTCACCTGCTTTGCCTTGCAGCAGCAACATCAAACCCAATTGCCAATAATAAGCTGTTTGCTGGGGCTGCGCTAGAAGTGCTCGTTCGTAATACTCGGCAGCCTTCGTAAAGTCGCCTGCATTGTAAGCATTTTGAGCGTGTTGCTCCCAGTCAACTTCAAAAGACATAGACTCAATCGCAACTTAACCAACCAATTAATTAAGGAGTGGATAGAATCGATCTCCATGCTATCCACTCCCCTTGCCAATATTAGAAAATCAACTTCAATTAACCACCCAGAGGCTTCCAACCTGCAGGGTCAGCACCATTGAAACTATTGACTTGAACTGCTTGAGAACCACCAGCACCATCACAATTTTGGTCGAAGTCACCCGCGTCAACGTTGGGTGGTACAGTTCCCGGAAGTTGAACCGGTCCTTCAAAGTTGGCTTCGGCTGGTGCATCAACACCTTTAGGACTCACATCTTTGGACTCACAAACAATAGCAATAGAAGTTGCTTCGCCTCCTACTCCTGTAGTCCCGATACCAATGACTCCCACATAAGCCCTCAAGGCATTACCAATCGGATCGCCGTAAACGGCGACGATATTATGTTTATCGGCAGCAGCGTCTCCCGGGCCTTTGATGTAATACCCATAGTTAGTGGTGATTTGATCGATCCCGAGACCGAGGTTGACAACCGAGGTCGTAAAGCCACCCGCCTCGAGCAGGTAAGCTTGTTCGCCTCGAGAGATTGCGCCGACATTGTTGCGTGCTTCAGCTTGCTTGGCCTTATTGGCCTGACCCAACAAAGAGGGAAGGGCGATCGCTGCCAAAATTCCGATAATAATGATAACGACCAACAGTTCGATCAGGGTAAAACCTTCGTTGCTTTTTTTGTTCTTGTTGAGGTATTGCAGAAATTTTGTTTGAAATTCTGGTTTTAGGTTCATATTTAACACGCTCCTATTCATTTTGCAGCACTGTAAGTCCTGCCTATGGATAACTTACCCACATTTATTCTGTTTACGATCGCCCCCCCGAAAAATTTTTTCCTTCACGACTGCGTTAAGAACGCATACCCGAGGGCTTCCAATCCAGTTAGGGTGTTTTTCAGGAGCCGATCGCTGTCGATGCGCGTCGTTGGTTCTAGGGTAGCCAAATGAACGGGTCGGAGAGTTTGCCACCGTTCGACTAAAGCCGAGAGAGATTGAGGGGACTCGAACAGAAGGGGAAAGAGACAAAAGGCAACCGTAATATCGAGAGAAACAGGCCGTCCTCCAGCAATGGGGATTTTTTGACTTAAGGGAAACAGTTGCAATTTCTGGCGAGCTTCTTCTAGGGCTTCGCGAATTTGAGGCATTTTCGCCATCGGATGCAAATTGACGATCGCGCTTTCCCAATCTTCCTCGCGCCATTCTGCCACTGGGGTAAAGGGACGAGCGCGATCGCGATGACCGCACCAGAAATCCAAGAGACGATGAACCGGATGCAGCAATTCAAACAATTGTAACTTTTCTTCAAGGGTTGCTTCGGGCAAAGCCAGCGCCCAGAATACGGGTAAATTATCGGATTCTTTAAAAAGCTGCTCGATATCCCACTGTCGCCAATTGACCATATTAATGAATTCAAGATCGGCTGCTTCTAATAGAGAAAACACTTCGGGCATGGTAAAACCGCGATCGCCTTGTAGGAGTTGATTGCTTAATAACTGGGTTGGGGGTTCTTCCTTTTCCCATTCTTCTCTCCATGTCGTCTTTTTGAGATTGACCCAATCCTGTAACGATTTCATGGTTTCTACTGCAGTTTCTAATGCCATTTCTTCGGGATTTTCATCCATTAATCCCATCGTCGCAAATAACTTTTGGGCGCGAAAGAAATTCATGCGCTGATACTGACTGTGTAAGTTGCTGCGAATAATTCCATCGGGTTTTAAAACGGCTTTCATCGCTTGCAGCCCTCGAACGGGTTCGGGAATTAAATACAATACTTCATCGCAATTAATATAGTCAAATTCTAGTCCCAAACTCGGTAAATCGTAGAGGGAAAGCACAAAGAATTCTACATTTTTAAAGTTATAATGATCCAAGCGCTTGCGAGCGAGTTCGATGGATTGTTCGGAGAGATCGACCCCAACAATTTTTGCTCCTGGATTGGCCTGTGCTAATGCCAATGATTTATAGCCCGTACCGCATCCTGCATCTAAAATGACTTTTCCCTTAGCATCAATGAATTGGCGATTTCTCAAATAATATGCGGTTGCCAAGCTGTGAATATACAGAACTCCCAAGTCGTCTTGGGGAGATTTCTCTAAGGGAAGTTGAGGATAGGGGCCAAAGTCAAATTGTCGGCGGATTTTGTCAAGGATTTCAGCGTCTTTTTCTGGCATCAGTCTAGCCTCCTCAATATTTTTGTGTCTTTTTCAAGATTCCCACTTTTCGGGAACAAACCCAATCTCTTGTGCGTTGCCAAGCTAAAAAAGCTATACTCAAAAGCTATACTCAACTGTAAAAGCGTAGTCGTTATGAGTTTACATAAACATCAATGTTAGAAAATCTTGTCATTATCGGTTCTGGTCCTGCGGGATATACGGCGGCAATTTATGCGGCTCGCGCTAACCTCAAACCCGTCCTCTTTGAAGGCTTTCAAGCAGGCGGACTGCCGGGGGGGCAGTTAATGACCACCACAGAGGTGGAAAACTTTCCCGGATTTCCCGAAGGCATTAACGGGCCGAATTTAATGGAACGCATGAAGGCACAAGCAGAACGATGGGGAACTCAATGTTATACCGAGGACGTTATCGCAGTCGATTTACAACAACGTCCCTTTACCATTCGTTCCGACGATCGCGAAATGAAAACCCACAGTCTCATTATCGCCACGGGAGCAACCGCAAAACGCTTGCATTTACCCTCAGAAGATCGATATTGGACGCGAGGCATTTCCGCTTGTGCCATTTGCGATGGGGCAACCCCCTCCTTTCGGGAGGAAGAACTCGTGGCGATCGGGGGGGGAGACTCGGCAGTCGAAGAAGCCCTTTATTTGACCAAATATGGCGATCGCGTGCATGTGCTCGTGCGGCGCGATCGCCTCAGAGCCAGCAAAGCCATGCAGGATCGCCTGTTTAAAAATCCGAAAATTACCGTGCATTGGCAGACCGAAGCGATCGATGTTTTCGGGGAAAATAATTGGATGAGCGGGGTCAAAATCCGCAACAATCAAACGGGAGAAGAAGGAGAAATTGCAGCGCGAGGGCTATTCTACGCCATCGGACATACTCCCAATACAGCGCTTTTTCAAGGTCAGTTAGATCTCGACGAACGGGGGTATCTCATCACCCGAGCCAATTCTGTCGAAACCCACATTGAGGGCGTGTACGGAGCGGGAGACGTGCAAGATCCCCACTACCGTCAAGCCATTACCGCCGCCGGAAGCGGCTGTATGGCGGCACTCCTCGCCGAACGGTGGCTCTCGGAACAAGATTTAATTCAAGAACACCACCAACGTCCCGAGTCCGAAGAACGTACTCCCGTCGAAGTCGAACATCATGCCGCCGAGACAGCAGAAACCTTTCGCCTCGAGGCAACTCGACATTATGGCGGCTATGCCTTGCGGAAATTATTTCACGACAGCGATCGCCTCCTTCTCGTCAAATATGTGTCCCCCAACTGCGGCCCCTGCCATACCCTCAAACCCATTTTGAATAAAGTTATTGAGGAATACGACGGGAAAATCCATTTTGTCGAAATTGACATCGATGCCGACCCCGATATCGCGCGAGATGCCTTGGTCGTGGGAACCCCTACCGTGCAGTTCTTCAAAAATAAAGAACTCGTCGAAGTCATCCAAGGCGTTAAACAAAAGAGCATTTATCGCCAAGCGATCGAGCGCTATTCTCGGGCATAACAGGGAACCTCTCCAAAAAAGCGTTTCGTAAAATCCGTAACAGCCTTTCCCAAAAAGGAATTGTAGAGTATATATACCCTCCGATTGCTTATCTTGATGCCACCGAAATTTTTTCTCCTCAAGATCGAGGACTCGTTCGGTGGCTTCATTTCATCCCTTGCCCTTGGAGGAGCGATCGCGTGAGTTTGTATCTAGATAAAGAATTTCAAAGATTAGTTGCATTAAAAACAATACCCAAGCAAATATCTGGCTAAAATAAAAGCAAAGGAAATGTTGGCTTAGCAACTCCTTATCTTTTTCTCATTGCAGCGAATCAGAGTTCAAAAATTTTTTATGGAACCCGGCGATCCGTCAAAAACGGCTTCAGAACCTCCAACTCAAGGATGGGCTGGAATTTTAGGAATAGCGATCGCGGTTTTAACCTTGGTCATCCCCACCCTCGTCATTGCTTACTACTCATCTCCGAGTCCGAAGAATCCCGTATTGCGAACGACACTGCCACAAACACGACCCAAAACACGAACAAAAACACCCCCACCAACAAACCGGCTGCAATCTGCACGACAATCTTCACCAGACGAACCCCTCACCGCCAATCATCTTCCCCAGCGCTGAATCATCCCCACCCTCAATTTCTCCGGCAAACGTCACGCAACAGTCCCGATTGCTGGTATTATTTTCGAGGCAACCCCGATTGTAGAAGGGGGTTCGCTCGTTTTTTTCGCTAATTTTTTTCTTTGCGTGGAGTAAGTTTATGGATTTGTCGCGGATTCCCCCTCAACCCGAGCCCGGTACGATCAATGTCTTAATTGAAATTCCCGCAGGCAGCAAGAATAAATACGAGTTTGACAAAGATTTGAATGCGTTTGCCCTCGATCGCGTCTTATACTCTTCCGTACAGTATCCCTACGATTATGGATTTATCCCCAATACCCTTGCCGATGATGGCGATCCCTTAGATGGAATGGTGCTCATCGACCAACCCACTTTTCCCGGTTGTATCATTCCCGCTCGTCCCGTTGGCATGCTGGAAATGATCGACGGCGGCGATCGGGACGAAAAAATTCTCTGCGTCCCCGTTAAAGATCCCCGTTATACCCAAGTCAAGTCTCTAGAAAACATTGCCCAACATCGTCTTGATGAAATTGCCGAATTTTTCCGAACCTACAAAAACCTCGAAAACAAAACCACCGAAATCTTGGGTTGGAAAAATGTTGCCGAGGTCATGACCCTTGTAGAACACTGCATTCAAGCGGCTTCACCGAGTGCTGAGTAAAGGGCGAGGCGTAGAGCGCTTTCCCTCAGATATCAATTAATACAACGATCCGTAATTTAGCGACGGTTGTTCTCATTGTGATTTAACTCACAAGTCAAGTTTTCCCAATCGCGCTAATATGTATGAAATTCAGACCTTATTTCCTGAATAATTTGAGGGTGTCCGTAGAGGTCAAATAGGATGCAACCTAAATCGCCAACCTATACGACAAGCCCAAACCCTAAATCCACACCCAAACCCAGATTGTCAACCCAGATTGTGGTTAGACAAAGGGTTAGACAACCAGAATAAGGTTTAGGATTCTACCTATAGTTGTAGCTTTCCGGGTTGACCGATAGGGTTTGGGTTTAATCGAACAACCATCTACCAATTTCCTGAAACCTTTCCAGTTTGTTAATACGTGTAATACATTCTGATTAACAACTGAATTTTTTCTCATCACTTCTTTCTCGATCGAACAAAATTTTCGGATGGGAGAAACAAAAGGGTTGAGAAACTTGACGGAAAGGCTATACTTGATGATAGCTGCTAACCCGAGGCTTAAACTCATCTAATATTTATGCCACTAGATATCCAGCCAGCAGCCGTTACCTTAGCAATGCCGAACACCGATATCCAGGAGGAAAGCCTTGCTGTGAGCTTTGATGTGCAGTTTTGGGGCGTTAGAGATCAAATCGCAACTCCAGGTCAAAATACCATCCGCTATGGCGGGAACACCTCCTGTGTAGAAATGCGCGTGGGAAAACACAGCCTTATCTTTGATGGGGGGACTGGATTGCGGATTTTGGGGAATCACCTTCTCAGTAAAATGCCGATAGAAGCCCATATTTTCTTCACCCATTGTCACTGGGACAGAATCCAAGGCTTTCCATTTTTCGTTCCTGCCTTTATCCCCATCAACCACTTTCACATCTACGGTGCCACAGCTTCTAATGGCTCATCTTTTCAACAACGCCTGAGCAAGCAAATGCTCGGCCCTAATTTTCCCGTTCCCATTCAAGTCATGCAGTCTAAATTAGATTTTTATGATTTGTCAATTGAGGAAAAACAGTGTATTGGGAATGATATTATCGTTGAAAATATAATCCTCAATGATTATCATCGTTCGGTTGGGTATCGTACCACTTGTCTGGATAAATCGGTTGTTTATGCAATGAGTCCCGATTACTCTTTAGAAACCCAGAATTCCAGTGCTCAAAAACTATTAAAATTAGCAGACAAAGCGGATTTACTCATTTTGGCACCGCCTAAAGCAGTCTACAATGGGGAACACAAAGGTGAAAAAGTTAATCCTAAAATCGATAAAAATTGGAAATTCTGTATTGCGCTAGCCAAGGAAGCGGGTGTCAAAGAAGTGATTATTTCCTTGCATAGCCCCGATTACAGCGATGAGTATCTCGATCGCATCGACAAACAACTCAAGGCAATTTTTCCCAAAGCCTCTCTAGCCAGTGAAGGTATGGTGGTTTCAGTCTCAGATTGAGAATACTTTAAAGAATAATTGGTTGACCATTAAACTGAGATTAATAGTGACTAATTATTAAATTATTTGAGGGAGGCGACGAATTTTTGTAAGGCTGTCAAAGCGGGATAATTAATTTCATGAGCCATTGCCAATTCCCGATACTCGATGGGAACGCCTTGTTCGGTTAAGATTTCTTTAACTTCGCGAGCGGCTTCTACAGGAACGACAGGATCGCGATCGCCATGCACGATTAAGGTGGGTGGCGATGTTTTTTCGGCTTTCGGGGGAGCGTGTAAATAACCGCTAAAACTACACAACCCAGCGAAAGGGAACTCGAACCCCACATCTAAGGTCATTGCTCCCCCTTGGGAAAAGCCAAATAAGACGGTGTGGGAGAGGGGGATTCCCGTTTCCTCGGGAAGCGATCGCAGCCAATCTAGCAATAATTTCCGACTTTCCGTCAATCCTTTGTGTCCTTCGGTTTCCAAAGCATACCACGCTCGTCCCCAAGGAATTTGAAAATGCGGAAAAGGCGCATTGGGAAACAAAAATTGGTACTCGGGCAGATCGAGCAAGTCAACCAAACCCGTCAGATCGTTGAAATTTGCTCCCCAACCGTGCAGCATAACCAACAGTCGGTTTGGCGTTTGACCATTGCGAGGGAGAAGAGAATGACTTTCTAGAGACATGAAAATGGGTAATGGGGAATGGGTAATCGGTAATGGGGAATCGGGAATCGGTAATGGGGAATTGGCGATTATTTTAATTTTTTACCAAAAAGTGAATACTGTCGAATGGGGTGCGCGTAAGACCGACTGATATTGCTGGAGGAATTGGCTTGATTCATTAAGGCGTGAATAACTTTTTTATAACCCAATTGGGAGGCGATCGCGTGGCACTTTTCTACCAAAATGCTCCCCAGTCCGGCATATTTTCGCTGGGGAAGGACGGCAACGGTTTTGAGAATAACGGTCTCGATCGCACCTCCCCGTTGCGCTTCTAAGGCATCGGGAAGGGCAAATAAGAAGCCGATCGCTTGGTTTTGGTTTTCGGCTATGAGAATGAGTTCCGGCTGGATATAGGGCAAAATTGGGCGATACAGGTCGATAAATTCGGATTTTGAGATAGGTTGATAGAGAAAGTTTTGGCGAAATGCCGCGATCGCAATTTGATAAATTTTTGCGAGTTCTTCTTCTAAT
>JBFRWJ010000061.1:0-2940 GCA_051439525.1 Spirulina sp.
GTCATTTCAGTTATCAGTTATCAGTTATCAGTTATCAGTACCGACCGCTTAAGCTGGAGGCTTGAAACTCTATTTTTTGAGTCAAAACTTCAGCAATTCCAATTTCTCTGATTCTTAGGTGTTCGGATTCTGGTATTTCTATCAGTTCTTGAAAAATCTTCGCTCTAGTTTCAGACATTTTTTCAATACCCTTAATCTGAATTAAACTTCCTCAAGAATAACATATTTTTAGACGCAAATTTCCTCACTCATCTAAGAAATCCTAGATTCGATCGCCTATCGCTGCAACCAAGCAAACAACCGATCCGCCGTCAATTCCAACCCCACCCCCGGCAAAACCGGTAAAATCGTCTCCCCCGTCACCTCATCCGGTAAGCGATCGGGACGAAAAATCAAGATTGCCTTTTCCCTCGGATCTACCAACCATCCCAACTGTCCCCCATAACGCACAACGTGGAGTAAATTCCGCGTCACCCGGGTTTCCCCTTGGTTGGGGGAGAGAATTTCGATCGCCCATTCCGGTGCAAAAGTAATCCCCGTCTCACTCACCTCACCATTCTCCTCCACGGGAAGGCGTTCCCTTGACACGATCGCGATATCCGGAATCAGCGATCGCCCCCCAAAAGTACAGCGTAACTCGGGCAGTGCCTCATATTGCTCCCCTGCCCCATTAATTGCCTCGGATAGCCGAAATTGCAAGCGACTGTGTTTAACCCCCGGCATCGGTTTCTGACGTGCCTCCCCATCCACAAACTCCCAAGCAGGAGACTCTTCAATATAAGATAAATCCAAAAACTGCTCTAAAGAAAGCGATTTTTCCACTGCGATCGTCATTATTTCTCCTCTGTCGCAAGCCTTCTCGATCTTAGCTAAGATTAACAGTTCTGCGATCGCAATCAATCAATGCTTTCCCAATTTCTCTCTTAATTTTAGACCCTCCCTCCTTTCTCTTCTGGAATAACACTCAAATATTGAATTCCCAGACCCAAAAAAGGGAACAAATGGACTTGAATGGCGCTAAAATTGTTAAGGTCTGTTACGAGCCACCCTCATGTCTCCAACTCTCGATCTCTCCAATCGCTTACCCACCCTCGAAAACGAACTCAACTCTCGCAATACCATTCGCATTCGGGGGGCGAGACAGCATAACCTGAAAAATATCGATCTCGATCTGCCTCGCGATCGCTTAATCGTGTTTACGGGAGTATCGGGATCCGGGAAATCTTCCCTTGCTTTCGATACCATCTTCGCGGAAGGACAGCGACGTTATGTGGAGTCCCTCAGTGCCTATGCGCGGCAATTTCTGGGACAATTGGACAAGCCTGACGTAGACGCGATCGAGGGTTTAAGTCCCGCTATTTCCATCGACCAAAAATCTACCTCTCATAATCCCCGATCGACTGTCGGCACCGTCACCGAGATTTACGACTATTTGCGACTCTTATTCGGACGTGCCGGAGAACCCCACTGTCCCCATTGCGATCGCAATATTGCCCCCCAAACCATCGATGAAATGTGCGATCGCGTCATGGAACTTCCCGATCGCACCCGCTTCCAAATTCTCGCCCCCGTGGTTCGGGGCAAAAAGGGGACTCACAAAAAACTCATTTCCGGTCTCGCTTCCGAAGGATTCGTGCGGGTGAGAATCAATGGAGAAATTAGAGAACTGAGCGACGCGATCGAATTAAAGAAAAATCAAACTCACAATATTGAAATCGTTATCGATCGCCTCATTAAAAAGCCGGATATTCAAGAGCGCCTCGCCGACTCCCTGTCCACCTGTCTCAAACATTCCGAAGGCACGGCAATTATTGCCTTACAGCCCCAAAACGAAGAGGAAAATCCCCAAGAGATCGTATTTTCAGAAAACTTTGCCTGTCCCGAACACGGCGCGGTGATGGAGGAACTTTCCCCGCGCTTATTCTCCTTTAACTCACCTTACGGTGCTTGTCCTCACTGTCACGGGATTGGCAGCCTGCGAACTTTTGCCCCGGAATTGGTGATTCCCGATCCAACGCAACCCCTCTACAGCGCGATCGCTCCTTGGTCGGACAAAGATAATTCTTACTATCTTTCTCTTTTGTATAGTATCGGACAGGCTTACGGTTTTGAACTGCAAACGCCTTGGAACAAGCTAACCCAAGAACAGCAACATATTCTCCTCTATGGTTGCGAAGAACCCATTTTTATCGAAGCCGAAAGCGATCGCGAAAAAGGCTACTATCGCAAATTTTCGGGAATTGTGAATAATTTAGAACGCAACTATCAAGATACCAACTCAGAAGCCGTCAAACAAAAACTCGAGCAATATATTATCTTTCAAACTTGCGAAACCTGTCAAGGAAAGCGCCTCAAACCCGAATCCCTTTCCGTGCGTTTGGGACAATACAATATTGATGATTTAACCAGCGTTTCCGTTCGCGAATCTCTGGCACGAATTAATGCCTTAAACTTAACCCAACGTCAAGCCTTAATTGGAGAATTAGCACTCAAAGAAATTAGAGAACGCTTGCAATTTCTCCTCGATGTCGGCTGAGATTATTTAACCCTCGATCGCGCCGCAATGACTCTCTCGGGAGGAGAAGCGCAACGCATTCGCCTCGCCACGCAAATCGGTGCGGGATTAACGGGAGTATTATATGTTTTAGACGAACCCAGCATCGGTTTGCATCAACGGGATAACGATCGCTTGTTAACAACTCTGAAAAAACTGCGAGATTTGGGCAACACTTTAATTGTCGTCGAACATGACGAAGATACCATTCGCAACGCCGATTATTTAGTGGATATCGGACCGAAAGCCGGACTTCACGGGGGAGAAATTGTCTGTCAGGGGGACTTAGAAACCTTACTGGAAAACGAGCGATCGCTCACGGGGGATTATTTATCGGGAAGGAAAGCGATCGCGACTCCAGAAGAGCGGAGAAAAGGCAACGGACG
>JBFRWJ010000062.1:0-15280 GCA_051439525.1 Spirulina sp.
GCACCTTGTAAGGGAGCGAGGCGATGCAACCATCCTGCCAGCCGCAAGCGCTTGATCTGCCATACCGGTAAATCTAACAATTGTCCCATCGCTTCCGCGAGGGCGGCGACTTCGGCGGCGGCATTGGGGTTGTTGGCATCGGCGCGATCGATGAGTTGCGCCATTCGTAAATATGCTTGGACTTCATTAGAGGTCAAATTCTCGTCCAGCGATCGCGCTCCCGCCTCAGACGTGTCAGAATCGTGATGAATGGCTTGCAAATAATCCACAACCTTGGCCACAACAGCATTCAGATCGTCTCGCTGGCAATGGCCGAATTCCGCATTCATGGCATTCACGCGATCGCTTAAGTGCCGTTGTAAGTCGCGATCGTATTCACCAATATGAGAGATCGTTAAATCCACCGTTTCCCGGACTAATTCCGGTTCAAAAGTCCAAAACCCGTAAAATTTTCGCTCCAAATCATTTTCGGGTTTTCCCCCTGCCCCATAGTCCGAGTCAGATAATTCCTGACAGAGAACCATTGCCGTATAAGTTGGCGAGAGAATCATTAAATGCCATTCTTGCGCCACGGGATCGCTTGGAGGAAGGTTGACGAGGGAGACATTTTCTTTTTGAGAAGTGGGATGCGCCACCCAACTGGTATCGGCAGTGGCTAAAATGGCGATATCCGAGGACTTTTCTGCCATTTCTCCATAGCGATCGGCTTCTTGTAAATACCATTTTCCTTGTTGGAAAGCCGCGATCGCAATGGGTTTGCTCTCAGTTTCCAAGATAAAGTCTTCGAGGGCGTGACAGAGGGCAATCAAGGTATTTTTATAATAAACTCCCAAATTGAGAGGGCGATTGATCTGACGGCAACGGGTTGTTAATTGTTGGAGGATCGAGCCTTGAAGCATTCGTTTTTATGCGATTGATATTAACGGGAAGGTTTTGATAGGAAATTATTATGAAATTATATAGCAAAACTCAATGAGATGTGAACGCAGAGCGGCCGGAAACTCTTGTCAGGACTGGATTCGATTTTACGAATCAAATGGTTTTGCTATACAGCTCTTTTTGATTTTGGTGCCTTCCATGATAAGCGAGTGACATCGTGTGAGACACGACGGATTCGAGATTGATTAAAGCGTCCCCAATATCGGCTTTTCGCAGGATTCTGACCTGCTTGACTCTAAATCCTTCTATCGGTCGATGCAGGTTAATGGGAATTAAGACAACTTTGGGTAACTTTAAATGCCATTCCGTTATCGGAGATTGCTTGAATTGAGGAAACAGTAACGATTTAAACGGTCCGTATTTCTTGAATCTCGGAAAACCGAATCCCCGTTTCCGAAAAAATTCCCATGCCTTATGCAATTGTTTGATGGCTTTGGGTCTTATCGCTTCCCCAAACCCCCTCATTTTGATAACTGGCGACTGGGAATTGATAACGGGTGAGGTGGTGAGGTGGTGAGGTGGTGACTGATTAAGGCTCCCATCCCAAAGCTTCAATCACCTGATTTCCCAGTTGCACCGGATCGAAAGGCTTAGTCAGTACAGCCTTGACCCCGAGTTGAGCATAGCGTCTTTGCTCGGCCGCCTGTACCTTAGCCGTGAGAAAAATAACAGGAATGTCTTGAGTTGTCGGATTTTCTTGCAATTTTTCCCACGTTGTCGGGCCATCTAAATCCGGCATCATCACATCCAAGAGAATGGCATCGGGTTGTTGTTCTAAAGCAACTTGTAATCCTTCTTTTCCCGATGAAGCCGTGAGAACTTCCCATTCAGTATTAATCTCCAAACTCAACTGAGCAACGGCTCGAATATCCGCTTCATCATCGACAATCAAAATTCGTCGCTTGGCCATCTTTTCCCCTCCATCTCTTTTGGAGATTGCTCTTGCAGTTTGACAATTGAATCGAGCTGTTGTCCGACTCAAGGCATTGTGGCATACTCTTCTCCCTAAATCAAAGGGTCCAGCTCAACAAAATTCTCACCCGATGGCGAAGACATCCGGACTGTTACAAAATTTAACAATGTGAGCCGAAATTCCCCTCTTCAATCAGAGATTTGCAGAAGAGATGAGGCAGTCGTTCACGATTCCTGCTGTCGGGGAAGGGTAAAATAAAACGAACTCCCCTCACCCAGCGTACTTTCCACCCAAATTTTACCTTGATGTCGTTGGACGATTTCCCGACAGATGGGCAACCCCAACCCCGTCCCCCCTTTCTCCCGGGAATCTGAAGCATCGACTTGTTGAAAGCGACCAAAAACACTTTCGAGTTTATCCCCGGGAATGCCCCGACCGCGATCTTTCACCTCAAATAAAATTTGTTCGGGTTGTCGGACGATCCCGATACTCACCATACTCCGAGGGTTAGAAAACTTAATGGCATTACTGATCAGATTGGTCAGAGTTTGCAAAATTTGATCGGAATCAGCCCAAATGGTCACCGTTGGCGGGGATTCGAGATAGGGATTCTCCTCTCGACCCTTTTCTTTCAGCCAAAATGGGCGGCGATCGCATTTCAAACACAACCCGATCTCTGCTTGCTCCGCCATCCCCTGCATCGCTTCCGCAGCTTGTACCATCAGAGCAATCCCATCGCAGTTTTGCTTGACAATCTTCACTTTGCCCGATTCAATGCGTTCTAAATCCAAAATATCATTGAGCAAGCGGGTGAGACGATCGGTATTGTTAATGGCAATCTCGAGCATTTGCTGTCCCTTTTCGCCAAACTGGCCGAGGCGACCCGTGGCCAGCAGTCCCAAAGATCCGCGAATGGACGTAAGGGGCGTTCGCAGTTCGTGACTGGCCACGGAGATAAATTCATCCTTCATTTGTTCGACGGCTTTGCGTTCGGTAATATCCACTAAGGAAATTAAGTAGGCGGCATTGTCTCCCTCCCAGGTAATAATGCCCGCTCGCATTTCCACAATGCAAGACGTCCCATCCTGCCGGAGAATCGAGAGTTCGCATTTTTGTTGGGAATTCAGAGGCATCCCAATATGAAACCCGAGTAACTGTTCTTCGGAACGACCAAAGATTTTTTTGGCCGCCCCATTGAAAAACCGAATCGTACCAGAGCGATCGCAAACGACAATTCCATAAGCACTATGCTCGATGGTGCGCCGCAATTGTCTTTCGCTTTCCCGCAAGGCATTATCGGCTTTAATGCGTTCGACAATTTCGGTTTGCAAGCGTTCGTTAGTAGCTTGCAATTCTGCCGTGCGTTCCGCCACCATATCTTCAAGGCGATCGAGAAGTTGCGCTTGGGAAAGGGCAATGCCAATTTGGTCGGCTAGAGAGGTGAAGAGTTCGATCTCGTCAGACTGCCAATAGTGGGGTGCATAATACTGATGAACGATGAGAGCCCCCCAAGTTTGTTCTTGAATGAAAATCGGCACCACCAGTTGAGCGCGAAAACTTAACGCCGAGGGAATGGAGATCTCGTTGCCACAACTGGCGAGATTGTCGATGGTCCAAACGTTACCCGGTCGAAAGTCCTGCGGCGAGGCGATCTCGGGGGCGGGAATCTGAAACCTCATGCCACAAACCCTAGGCAGTTCGGGCAAAACGGCCTCTTGCAGAACAATCCCATCTTTCCCGGATTCCCATTGCCAAATCAAGACGCGATCGGCCTCGAGCAATTGTTGCACTTCCAAAACCGCCGTTTGCAGGATTTCTTCCAAATCTAAAGACTGACGAATTTTTAGCGTCAGTTCCGAAAGTAATTGCGATCGCCGATAAGTCTGTTGTAATTGTTGTTGCGCCCGGACCCGCGCCGTAATATCAATCCCCACGAAAACGGCAGCTCGCTCTTGCTGATATTTCTGCGCCACGATCAAGTATTCTCTTTGTTGGCTTTCCCATTCCAAGGTGAGACTTTGGGCGATAGTGGTTTCCGCAGAATGAAAGAACTCTTCGACGAACCGGACAAAGCCTTCCCCCTGGCGGAAAAACTCCAAAGGTTGATGGATAAAAGCATTGGGAGACAGTTGAAACGCTTGTGCCAATTGGCGATTCGCCCCCAAATACTGTAAGGCATCGCGATCGTTCCGACCGATCCAAGAGACAAAACCGGGCACTGCATCTAAAACCACTTGTAATTGTTCTTTTGCGTCTTGCAGGGCGCGCTCCGATCGCTTGCGTTCGGTAATATCGTAGGCAACGCCTAAAATTTGGTAAATCTCGCCTTCCCCATCCAAAAGCGGCACGTAACTCATCATAAACGTCCGCTCCTCGCCGTTAGCAATGGCGAAGGTACATTCTCGCGTTTGACGGCTGCGGCTGCGGGCGGCATCTTGCAGGAGGGGGAGATACCCTCCCACACTGTCTGGAGGAAAAAGCTCGCCATCGCTTCGACCGAGAATTGCCTCGAGGGGTCGCTCCCAAACCTCGAGGGCGCGAGTATTGGCAAATTGATAGCGCAGGTCGCGATCGTAAATCGCAAAGATATCGGGAATATTATCAACGGCAAGGCGAAAGCGTTCTTCCGATTTCGCCAGTTCGGCCTCGGTTTTAATGCGCTCGTTAATTTCGTCTCTGAGGGTCGCGTTGGCCTGTTGCAATTGTTTCGTGCGTTCCCGAACGCGACGATCCAATTCATCATTGAGTTGTTGTAATTTCAACTCGGCGCGAACGCGATCGCTAATATCTCGTGCCACCCAGACTACAGTATCGTCGGACAGGGGAGAGAGGCGACCGTCCAGCCAAATCTCATCTTTCCCCTCACCAATGCTGTATTCAATATTGGTGGTTTCTTTCCCTTCTAACGTTTGCTCGATGGCATGGTGCAAGCGATCGGCGGTTTCTGAGGGGAGCACCTCCCGCAAGGTTTTTCCCAAGGTGATTTCCGGGCGATCGCCGGTCTTGGCGGTTTTGGTGGGCGCAACTTTCAAACACCGTCCTTGGCGATCGCGGACGATCACCGCATCCGTCATGGCGGCAAAAATCGCCCGCATTTCCGCTTCCGAGGCTTTGAGGGCTTCTTCGGCGCGCTGGCGTTCTCGCAAGGCGGCATGGCGTTCGGTAATATCTTCAATTAAGCCAAAGGCAAAGCGAACCCCTTTCTCCGGGTTAGCCGCACAAGCCGTCAAGCGTCCCCAAACCACCCCTCCATCGGCACGAATGTAGCGTTTTTCGATTTGGTACGATTCTCCTCTCCCCGCACACAAGGCCGCAAAGCGATCGCGATCGAGGTCTCCATCTTCGGGATGGGTCAAATCCAGAAAATTTAACCGACCCAAATGGGCGCGATCGTAGCCGATGAATTTCTCGAAGGCCGGGTTAGCTTCGACGATCCCCCCCTCTTTTCCCAGAATGCAGATCCCAATGCCGGCATTGGCAAAAATGGCTCGAAAGCGTTCCTCGCTTTCTTGGAGGGCCGCATTGGCTCGCAGGAGGCGCAATTGATTTTCGACCCGGGCGAGGATTTCTTCTTTCTGAAACGGCTTGGGAATATAATCGATCCCCCCCACCCGAAAGGCTTTAACTTTGTCTTTGGGATTGTCCAAAGCGCTAATAAAAATTACGGGAATATGCCGAGTGCGATCGTCAGCCTTCAGTTGCGTGCAAACCTCATAGCCATCCAGATCCGGCATCATAATATCGAGCAAAATTAAGTCCGGGGGCATCATTTGCGCGGCGGCTAAAGCCAAGGTTCCATTCAGGGCAGGACGAACGTCGTACCCCTGTTGGCTTAACAGTTCCGTTAACAACCGTAAATTGGCGGGGGTATCGTCAACGACCAAGATATTACTTCGGACTGGCGAGAAATTAGAATTCACGAGGACTGAAGGAATAGTGTTGAGTGCAGGGGCAATGCCAATCGTGCCTTGGATCGCAACGCAATGCTGGCTTGTGCCCTTGGAGTGGGGAACTGAGGGATAATTCCTGAAGATCCCTATCCTTATAATTTAATCGGTCTAGAAGAAGTCAGACGCAACACCCCACTGAGAATATCCATTTTCTACGAACTCGCCCTCCTCAATTTCTACACTTTCCGTCTTTGCTGAAGAAAATTGACCGCCTTCCCAAGTTTTTCACAATCTTTCTCTAGACTTAGGTGAAACCTAACATTCGATTTGCTTTTTCTGGCTACCTCCAATCAATCGAGTGAACCCAAATCATGATGGAAATAAGTGCGTCGATCGCGGCGAATGCGATCGGAAATGCTATGAACACCGAACCCAAGCAATCATTCAACCCTACCCCCCAAGGTCTATTGAATACCGCGCTCTCTGAAGGGGATTCCAACCATAAGTTCCCCAATATCGACGAGATATCCCACGAACTGCGCACGCCTTTAACGTCGATTCAAGGCGCTCTCGGACTGCTCTTAAGCGGTAAAGTCGATCTGCAAACCCGAGAGGGTCAGCGACTGCTCAGAATCGCCGCCAACAATACAAAGCGCTTGCTGCGCTTGACCAATGCCATCGAGCAGGATGAAGTCGGTTCGGCTTCTTTAATTTCTAACGAAGCCTTAGAACGCTTGCGTTTGGAAGCCGATTTACAAGAGGCTTGGGACAAAGAAGAATTTCAAGTCTTTTATCAGCCTATAATTTGTCTGAAATCCGATCGCATTCTCGGCTTTGAGGCTCTGCTGCGTTGGTTTCACCCCCATCGCGGTTTCGTCCCTCCCGGTCAGTTTATTCCCATTGCCGAAGAAACCCTGCTGATTCACGATTTGGGATTGTGGGTGCTCGAGCGCGCTTGCGATCGGCTGCGCCAATGGCAGCAAGATTTTCCTCAAAATCCGCCTTTGACTTGCAGTGTCAATCTCTCGGCGTTGCAATTATTGCATCCGGATTTTATCGAGAGCGTTCGCCAAATTTATCAAGCCTCGGGGGTGATTCCCGGTACCTTGACTGTGGAAATTACAGAGAGCATGTTTATTGAAAATTCTCCCGTGACGATCGCGGTGCTGCAACAACTCAAGGGGTTGAATATTCCGGTTTACTTGGATGATTTTGGCACGGGATACTCGTCTCTCGCTCGCTTGCAGCAATTATCCGTGGACGTTCTCAAGATCGATCGCGCTTTTGTCACTCGGGAACAGTGGGAGATGTTGCGGGGTATTCTCCATTTGGCCGAGAGTTTGGGTCTCGATACCATTGTCGAAGGGATCGAAACCCGAGATGAGCTCGAACGGGTTCAAAATTTGGGATGTACGAAAGTTCAGGGTTTTTGGTTTGCCCGTCCCGTGGAGCACGAGCGCGCGATCGCTTTGCTGCAAGAACGATTCAAATGTTAAAACATCCAGAAGGTTTGCTTTGGGCGGGAAGCCTTCACGAGTTTTTCACAATCTTTGTTTAGAGTCTAAAACAGAATCGCTCAAAAAAACCTTGAGGTTTGGGAGGAATTATGTTTGACTGCAAGATTGAAATCATGGAAACCTTCTACGAGATCTATTCGGCGACGATGATTTCTGGCGTCATGAATCCCAAAGAATTGAAGCTCGTACAACAAATGGGACGAGAGTTTGAGATCGTGCCGGAGCATCGCGACATGATCCGACGGATTTTCCATGCTATTAAAATCGGACGGATTCGAGTATCAAACGCCGAGCCAATTGTCATGCCCTGCGTTGCTGCCTGAAATGTATGATGGGTAATGGGTAATGGGTAATGGGTAATGGGTCGGGAAATGCTCCCTTCATTCTTTGTTCTTGATTGCCGATTGCCCGTTCGCTCTTTTCTTTCCTTAGTCATTGTTTTTGTTAATGAACTCATCTCTTGAGTTAAATGAATACAAAACAAGAATAGCGGACTTATACGATCGCAGAAGTTCGACTTATGATGAGAGCCAATGGCATCTCCAGATTTGTCAGCGCCTGCTCGAGGGTTCGCAAATTCATTCCGGGCAACGGATTTTAGATATCGGCACGGGAACGGGACATCTCGCGATCGCGGCAGCTCGAATCGTTGGCACTGAAGGTCGAGTTATTGGTGTCGATCTCTCTGGGGGCATGCTTGCCGAAGCCGAGAAAAAAATTGCCCGATTGAGCCTGAAAAATATTGAGTTTTGTCTCGCCGATGCAGAAAAACTCGCGTTTTCTCCCGCACAATTCGATCGCATTTTCTGCGCGAATACTTTTCCTTGGATCGAAGAAAAAGAAGCTGCATTGTGCCTGTGGTACGATTTGCTCAAACCGAATGGTTTAATCGGCATTCATACCCCTGCAGATACGGCTTATATCGGCTATGTTTTGTTGCGAAAAATCTTTGCTGAATATGGGGTAAACCTCGAATTTAGCAATCGTCTCGGTTCCCTAGACACCTGTCGGGATTTGTTCGCCAAAGCGGGATTTACAGACATTACCATCGCCACGGAACAACAGGGGAGTTATCTCAGTTTAGAGAAAGCGCGATCGGCATGGAATACTCTTGTCCATCTTTTTCCCAGTCGCTCCCCCGATCCCTTGGCAATTTTATCCTCAGAACAATTAGAAAGTGCTGAAAAAGAATTTAGGGCAGAACTGGAAGCCCGAAACAGCGATCGCGGCATCTGGAACGATCTCGCAACTTGGTACATTGTCGCCCAAAAGCCACGTTGAATTCAAAATTTAAAATTCAAAAACTGCACGGGTCTATAGGGAAATCGCCGATCTTGTATAATTGCGATCGCAACTGCCCCTCGAGCATAGACTATTATTGCGCTTCCAAATGTTCTTTAAAAGCGCTCCAAGACGTTTGATTCGGACGTTCGTCATCAAGAGGGGGAGGAGAGCGAAACAGAGGAAAATTTGCGTCGATTTCCTGCTGAAATTCTAAGGGTAACTCATCCCAACTCTTTAAACGCAATCCCGCACCTACAAAAATCATTACCCCGGGACGATCCCCCATTTCCATCCAAGGGAGCCACTGCGAAATCCGCGTCCAAGAAACATTAACTTGTTCTACCTCATTATTCGTGGAATCCAGAAGTTGCGAAGCGGGAAGAAAGTAGTTAAAGATTTCCATCGCATGATACGTTCCGCCGATATAATTTTGGTACTCTCCTCCTAGGGGATTGGGATAAAATAAGGGAACGACAAAACTGAGGGTAACCGTATCATTTTTAACGAGACCCTTGAACTGAGTTTGCTGGGGAAATTGCGGTTTGCCATTAACCGGATCGTTCGCCACATGAAAGACTTGAACTTCTCGATTTAACCAAGGATTTTCCCAAGTTCTTAAAATCTCATTGGTTTCTGGATCGAGGTAGAGCATGACCTCTCTGGAAACGAAGCGATAACCTACATTTTCCTCCTCATCGGTTACGGTACCGCAGGCTCGAATATTCATGCCTTGGATGTTAAACAAATGACGATCTTTTTCCCCGGGAATGCGACTGTAAACTGGACCTTTCCACCAGTAAACTACGGGTTTTCCATCCGTTAAAGAGCAAAAAATTTTACGATAAGCAATGAGAGCGTCTGTAGATTCGTTGAAGTCAAGAGAGTTAGCTCGAGCAAAACCGTGTTGTTGGTCAACGAAATGAGTCCCGCATATCAGCAATAAAACGATTAAAGATCTCGTCCATTTTTTCATCGATTCGCTCCGAGTCCCACGGCACTTCATTCCCTCTAATTGTACGCCCTAGTGGGTCAAATCAATAATTCAAAATTATCATCTCTGGCTCGAGCCAGAGGCTTGCAATGAAGTTTAATAGGAAAACCAACCCCTAACCCTTCCCAAGACGGGATCTGTTATGAGAGGATTCTCCTTCACTGGGAGGTTTTTGCTCTCTCTAACTTGCTTTTAAACTTGCTTTTAAAAGTTTCGCGATTTCTGCTCCCGTACTAAAACCATCTGCTTTGGTTAAGGTGCCGATCGCGTCTCGATCTTGGTTGATACAACCGGTTTCTTTCGCATACTGACAGACTCGGGCGTAAAGGCGAGCGCGAGTTCCGGGGTTGCCAGTAGAAAAATAGACCGTGTCGTTGGGGGCAATGGCAACGCGACAAATCGGACAAGTTTGACAATTTTCCTTGTTGGTATTTGCGGTCATGGTTTACTCCTCAATTAAAGAATCGTTCTCGAGTTAGACGCGAACTCTATAACGTTTTATTGCAAATACTTGACTTTTGGCGTGTAAAATAATACAGATTAACAATTTGATTAAATTTCTCAGAGAGAATTCAGGAAATGGTTGTAGGCTGTGAAGCAATCGCCGTCCTCAAAAATCCCCGAAACCATGTCTGCCCGCGTATCGCTTCCCCTCGATCGAGACTCCCCCACAAATGCCCGCATTATCGCATTAGAAAGAATTTTAGTCATTATCCCCGTTTGTAACGAAGAAGCCACGATCGCGGACGTAATCGGCAAATTACAAAGCATAGGATTGAGTTGCATTCGCGTGGTGGATAATGGCAGTCGCGATCGCAGTGCAGAGATTGCCCGATCGGCGGGGGCTGAAGTGGTCGGGGAACCGATACTGGGGTACGGATGCGCCTGCTGGCGAGGGCTACAGGAGATCCCTCCGGAGATTGAATGGATTTTATTTTGTGATGGGGATGGTAGCGATGCGATCGAAGAACTTCCGCGATTTTTTGAGCAAGGCGATCGCCATGACTTCATTCTCGGCGATCGGGGGGCAACAAAACAAGGGCGAGAAAATCTCACTCCCGTGCAGCATTTTGGCAATCGATTGGCGACTTTTTTAATTCAACTCGGTTGGGGCTACTCTTATCGAGATTTGGGACCCCTGCGGTTAATTCGCAAATCTGCTTTAGAAGCTTTACAAATGCAGGATCGGGGTTTTGGTTGGACGGTAGAAATGCAAGTGAAAGCCATCGAACATCAATTGCAGATTTGCGAACTTCCCGTTCCTTATTATCCTAGGCAAGGAGGGCGATCGAAGATTTCCGGCACTCTCTCCGGGAGTTTTAAAGCGGGAACCATTAT
Source organism: Spirulina sp. (assembly GCA_051439525.1). Classification (GTDB taxonomy): domain Bacteria; phylum Cyanobacteriota; class Cyanobacteriia; order Cyanobacteriales; family Spirulinaceae; genus CCY15215. The sequence continues at coordinate 10,873 of JBFRWJ010000062.1, forward strand.
TCTCCGTACTTTGGGGAAATTATTTTTACAACGCCTTACTCATCCCCAAGTTCTACTCCTTTGGGCAAGCGTATTCTTGCTCGCGATCGGTACTGTTTTGATTCTCCCCTATGGAGACTTTTTGCAAGTGGAGGCAGTGCCGAAGTTTTGGGCGGGAATTGGCGTGATGAGTGGGGGATTCGTTCTTTCTTGGGGACTGCGATCGCTAAAATTAACATGGTTTTGGGGCGTTGCGATCGCCTTGCGCCTGCTGTTACTTTTTATGTATCCCGGGGATGATATTTGGCGATATTTATGGGAAGGTTATCTACAAAATATTGGCTTTAGTCCTTACGATCTCGCACCCGAAGCAGCCGAACTCATTCCCTACCGCACGGATTGGTGGGAACTGATTAATTTAAAACATTTTTCGGCAATTTATCCTCCCATCACTCAATATGGTTTTCGGATTCTGGCGGCAATTTCTCCCAGCGTTATTATCTTTAAATTAGGATTTATTCTTGCAGATTTACTGATCTGTTGGTTGCTGAGTCGCAAATTTGGCTATGTTAAAAGCATCCTCTATGCTTGGAATCCCTTAATTTTATATTCTTTTGCGGGTGGCGGTCATTACGACAGTTGGTTTATTTTACCTCTGGTCGCGGCTTGGTTATTATTTAACTCGGATTCAAGCCGAAAAAATTATCTGGGAACGGCACTTTTATTAGGATTGAGTATTGCCATTAAATGGACTTCCCTGCCGATTTTAGGTTTTGTGATTTGGCAGGCATGGCGACAGGAAGGAATGAAAAAAGCGATCGCGGTTCTCGGACTCGGTTTTCTGCCTTTAGTTATCGCGGGAATTCCCTTTTGTTTTCGCGATCGCTGTCCCCTTTTACCCTACAGTGCCGATAATGCCGATTTTGTCATTCACGGTCGCAGTGCGGAGTTCTTACCCTATTTTTTAGAGAAGTGGGGATTTCCCCTCTCCGATAATTTTGGCTTAGCTTTTCCTCTCCTTGCGATCGGATTGGTCATGCTGTGGAAAATTAAAAATTTCCGCGTCTTTACAGAAACTTACTTCTTTACATTATTTATATTTTCTCCGATTATTCATGCTTGGTATTTGACTTGGCTCGTTCCTTTTGCAGTCGCGAGTCGAAACTTAGGCACAAAACTTATGAGCATGAGTGTATTTATCTATTTTACCTTGCAACATCGTGCGGCATTAGAAATTTATGATTGGTGGATGACCGAACCACAACGATTATTTTTATGGCTGCCTTTTGTTGGGGGATGGTTTTGGAGTACAGTTGTTGATAAACGCATTCCCAAAGATGAGGAGGAAATTGCAATGGTAAATCGTTAATCTTAATAACAAACATTCTTGCTTACTATCTAAAAATTTGTCTGCAAATTTAATTTGATTCAATGCTGTTAGAGTTACACTCTTTTGGAAAGGAGATGACCACGAAGAGGGGAAAAAACAAAAAACAGTCATTGCCCAACTCAAGGTCATTAAACTCTAGTTTGCTAGATAAGATTGGAGCGATCGCACGATGTTATTTCGAGGAATGAATGGGAGAGAGACTAATCCTATAAATCCGAGAATCATAAAGCCACCAATGCGAATACTACTCAGCAAATTAAGCAGAAAAAGATCGCCTCGTTCGTCAACCGATATGCCATAATGACTTACGGTTAAAAGACCGATCGCGGTAATGAGCGCTAAGACTAGCCCGAGCTTAATATAAGATTTGTTAAAATTGGCGAGGACGTGACTGAAATTTATGGATTTCATGCTTTCCTAACGTTAAGATTTGCGAAGGATTCGGTTTGAGTTTTGGTTTCCTTTCTGAAAAACCAAATTATGCAAACAGAAAAAGTACGCCGAGGAGGGTTAAACATCCCCCCGTTACTAACAGCCAAGTATCGTGATAGCCATTAATATTTTTACCCGCGATCGCCATCTGTTTCAAATCCATATAAGGGGCGATACCGCGACGAAACCAGCCGCTTGCTTTCCCGGGCGATCGCAGCAAATTTTGTACCTGTGTCGCCCCGAAGAAAAAGTTCCCCAACGGTCCCCAAAAAGACACATAATGCAGGTACATTAACCCAGTATCATCTTGAAACATCATATCCGAGCCGAAAACATAACCCGAATTCCCCCGACCGACGATCTGACCCTTTAAAGTAGCGGGAATGGGGCGAAACGGACTGGCATAGGGATCGCACATTAGGGTAAAAACATCGGACTCTTGCCACTTTTTCCCCCGAGGGAAGAGGGCAAACGTTTGCATTAAAATCCCGATACCGCCAAAGAGGAAAAAGAAGGCGATTTTTCCCATCGGTATCGCGATCGCGCCCCCCAAAATAAAGCCCAAAACGGGTGCAAAATAGAGCAAGACATCCCCAAAAAAGTTCCCGTAGAGTCGCTTTTTATCCAATAACCGCCCCTCTCGAACCATCTGTACCATATCGAACTCGCTGTCGAGTCCCAACTGTTCCGCATAGGTGGACAAGGCACGGATGCGCTTGCCCGTAAGGGGATGAGTGGAGTTGAGTTCCATCCAAAATCCCCAAGGGTTGAAGATATCCCAGAGAAAGATGCGTCCGATACTTTGAGCATCCTTAGCAACGCGATAGGCGGTTCCCGTTGAAGCTGCCGCCCGAGGGTCGTAGATCCCCAAAGCGCGAGTTCCTTCGGTTAAACGGTTGGGTTGGTCGCGACTTCGATCGACTTCGAGTACCCCATAGGCAATTTTAACAAGGGCGCGGGAGAGGCCGTTGGGATTGCCCGTGGTTTGGGCGGCAAAGCGATCGGCGTAATATTCTCGGATACGGGAGAGGTAAAGTTGTAAATAAGTCCCGATGATATAAAAGATATAAGCCATTAAAGCAATCTGCTTCGTCCATTTTGATTTGTTATGGTTACCTCGACCGAGTTCTTTGAGCCAGACGTAAATTAAATAAGTAATTTGCACTAAAGTCGAGGCAATGGTCATGACAGCAAAATCCCAGTGGACGACGTGGCCGAGTTCGTGAGCATAAACCGTGGCGGCTTCGTCATCGTCGAGATAAGTGAAGAGTCCCTGACTGACAACGACGCGGGCAGTATTGGGAAGAGAACCATAAGTAAACGCCGTAGGAGTTTGGTCGTTGATGATGCCCAAACGGGGTTGTTGGAGTTTCTTTTGCTGGCAAACGCGCTGAATGACCCGGGCGCTTTCGGGGCTGTAGCGCTCGATCTCGGCGAGGGAGACCCAATGGGTGTGATAAAGCCAACTTTGCGTTAAGTCGAGGAGATAGGGAGAGAGGAAGAACAAAAGTACGTTAAAAACAAGGGTTAAAAGCACCGAAATTCCCAAGCCTGCCGTCGGATTGGTACTATCGACGATTAAAGTCAGGGCGAGAAAGAGGCTGAATAACATCCCCCCTAACATCATGAGGGTAATTATAGAAACGAGAGCGAGGCTATCTTTCGTTCCCGCCATGGCAAGGCGAACCCCCGTTGCGGCGGCGCGTCCGGCTTGACGCAGGGGGGTATTGGCTGCGGGTTGGGACTGTCTTTGGGTTTGTTTGGTTTTGGCGGCTCTCAGAGACCCGATCGCTTGTTGCGCCCAGTTTTGGATGAGGGGATCTCGATGTTTGAGGAGCTGCATGCACAGGGCGATCGCTTGGTCAATCTGTTTGTTGGCTTGATAGGCTTTGACCAACATCATTTGCACCTGTCCGCATTGGGGGGAGTGGGGATAGGTTTTGAGAAAGGTTTGTAAGGCTTTAACGGCTTCGGGATAGCGTTTCTGTTTTTGAGCGGCTTTGGCGGTTTTCAGGAGACTCTCCCCCGAGGTGGCTTTGGCTTTCTTTTCGAGGGTTCTCAGGGTTTGTTGCCCCCAAATACTCAGGCTGGGGTTGGCACTTTGAGCGAGTTCCCGACATAGGGCGATCGCTTTTTGCGGTTGTTTGTTGCCGTGATAGGCTCGCACCAAGGCAGTTTGCGCTTGGTAATATTCTCGCGAGTCTTCCGGGGGAGAAGTGGCGAGGAAGCGATCGAGGTGCTGAATTGCTTCGGCGTAGCGTTTTTGTTGGAGTGCTTCGAGTCCGTCTGATAGAGACATCACTTAAAACCTCTCGAGCGAGATTATACTTTCCATTGTAACGAATTTGACAGTTAGAAGTCGGAAAATTTTTCTCAAATGGCGATCGCTCGGTTTTATATTATTGGGATTCTCTTGTATCTGGGAATTATTAATAATTAAAATGTAGGGACGTTAAATCGAACGTCCCCAGGACAATAAAAATTAATCCAACTCTTCTTCACCCACATCAGCAAGGGCAGGGGGTGCGTGTTCTGGAGAACGCAAATCTTCGATTAATTGTTGGACTTCTGAGGGCGGCGGCGGAGTCAAACGGGAGACGATTAAGG
>JBFRWJ010000063.1:0-6251 GCA_051439525.1 Spirulina sp.
ATGATATGCAGGCTCGAGAGAGTCTGTCCTTCGGGTAAGATTTCCAGATAGTTGTGAATTTGTTCGATGCCATCCCGCATGGGTTCGAGGAGGAGAACTTCTGCCCCAGCGATCGCGCCCTCGGCTAACATGGGATAGCGATCGATACCGGGATCGATAATCGCGAGCATTCCTTCTCCCGGTGCGGAGGGAACTTTTTGTAAAGAATCTTGTACGGTGATGCTATTGGCGCAGTATCGGGGAATCATGACGTTTTTCCTTCGTCGCTCCTCAATCGATCGCTCTCATCTTAACCGATACCAATAACCAATAACAAATAACCAATAACAAATAACCAAAATGATTTTATCCTGTCGTTTTTATTGTCTTTTATTTTTCGTAATGGCGATCGCGATCGCCATGGCGATTTTTCAAGACCCGCAAACCAGTATTAAAATTACCTTAATTTTTGATGGGATTTTGCTCCTTCTCGGGCTGATCGATGCTTGGCGAACGAGAGGACAACGGGTCAATGTTTCCCGTCAACCCCTGCACAAACTGTCGATTGGTCGCGATAATCCCATTGTTTTAACGGTTGACGGGAAGGCGCGATCGTGTAGGGTTTTAATTCGCGATTCTTATCCTCAAGAATTTACCGTTTCGACTTCAACATTTGACCTCATTCTTGCGCCCAATCGTCCCCAAGAATTAATTTATACCATTCATCCCGATCGCCGGGGGGAATTTCTTTGGGACAAAATTTATGTAAGGCAATTGGGAGCTTGGGGACTGTGCTGGCATGGCTGGCAAGTTTCCTGTCCCCAAACCGTCCCGGTTTATCCCGATCTGATCGGGTTGCGCTTCCTATCCATTCGCCTTGCCATTCAAAATACCGGAACCGTGCGGCAATTGCGGCGTTTGGGACAGGGTACGGAATTTGCCGAACTGCGAGAATATGGGGTGGGAGACGATACCCGCTTGATTGATTGGAAAGCCACGGCGCGGCGATCGCGACCTTTAGTGAGAGTTCTCGAACCGGAGAAGGAACAAACGTTAATTATTTTGCTCGATCGCGGGCGCTTGATGACGGCTCGGGTACAGGGGATGCAACGTTTTGATTGGGGTTTGAATGCGTCCCTCTCTTTGGCTTTAGCGGGATTGAATCGCGGCGATCGCGTGGGGATCGGGGTATTTGACAAGGAAATGAGCGTTTGGATTCCCCCGGAACGCGGGCAACACCAGCTCCCTCGCTTAATCGAGAAACTCGCTCCCCTCCAGCCCAATTTCCTCGAACCCGATTATTTTGGGGCGATAACCCGTATCGTCAACCAACAAACCCGCCGTGCCTTGGTCGTGATTCTCACAGATATTATCGACAGTACGGCATCTTCAGAACTCCTCGCCGCCCTCACTCGCTTAACCCCTCGCTATTTACCCTTTTGCGTTACCCTGCGAGATCCCCAAGTCGATCGCATCGCGCATAACCAAGAAGAGGACAAATATCCCCCCTCGGTACAACAAGAAATTACCAAGGCGTATTCTCGCGCCGTTGCCTTAGATTTATTAGCACAACGAGAAACGGTTTTTGCCCGACTCAAACAGCAAGGAGTTTTAGTGTTAGATGCCCCTGCCGATCGCATTAGCGATCGCTTAGTGGAACGGTATTTACAACTAAAAGCGAGGAATTTATTGTAATGTCAACGATACTGTACTATCTATGTGTATCGGCGTTATTGACGCATGAAATGGATGCCGTGATGCACTCTGAATGGCGATTGCTTTATTTTTTGAGTAACCTTTCCGATGCCACAGCGTATCCCATATTCATCGCCATTCATTTTCCGATCTACTTCTTATTTTTCTGGCTGGGAAACGCTCAAAATTGGCGCGTCCGCGATGGATTTCGCCTGCTCATTGCCCTTTTCTCGATCGTCCATGCTGGGCTGCATTTTCGGCTCAGCGATCGCGCTAACTATGAATTTCACGGGCTGCTCTCAAATTCTCTAATTTATTCGGCTGCTATATTTGGATTGGCTTATCTTTTACTCGGGTTGTATCGTTGGTATTTCTCTAAAAAAGCTCTCGAATGAGAGAAAGCGATCGCGATCGAATTTTGTTAACCCGTTGAGAAATAAATTTACCAAGAGATTCAATTCAATGGCTCATTCTTTTTACTTAAACAACCAACTCGCTTGGTATCATGATGAAGGACATGATAGCGGCTATTTTCATACCTATGATGCGTTAATTCTCGATCGCGATCGCGACTCCCCGCGCAAAATCCACGTCTTTCTTCCCCGGGACTACAGCAGCGATCGTTCTCCCTATCCCGTCGTTTATCTGAACGATGGAAATACCGCTTTCTGGCCCGATGGATTGAGTCCTTATTCTTGGGAAGTGCCGAGGATACTCGGAGAACTCTATCAGAACCAAGAAATCCAGCCCATTATTATTGTTGCCATTCATCCTTTAAATCGATCGCACGAATACTTACACGTTAAAGAATTTTCGACTCCCTTTAAAAAAGAGGGTGGAGGACTCCCAGAATATGCCAACTATCTCGTGCGTCTCAAAAACTTCATCGATCGCGCCTACAACACCTTAAAAAACAGAACCGCCACAACCATTATTGGCTCCTCTCATGGGGGTCTAGCTGCCTTTTATACCGGCTGCATTCACGGGCAGTATTTTGGTCGGGTGGGAGCCCTTTCTCCTTCCTTTTGGGTAGGGGGTGTATTTAACCTGCGACAGACCCCGTTAATTGCGGCTGTCGATAAATATCTCCGACCGGACCATCAAAATCGACCGCAGATTTGGATCGATTGGGGATGCAAGCGATCGGGTGGATTTCACAACTTTTTTATCGAAAGACAAGCCGCAAAATGGGGGGAAAAGATGGTAGAATTACTCGAGAAAGATTATGGTTACACCTTGGGAAATAACTTATTTAAACATAGAGATTTAATCGGCGGACATGACGAGCGAGCATGGGCTTACCGATTGGGCTTAATCCTGAAACAGTACTACAACTTCAGCTAATCCCAATTCACAATGACACATTGTTGGAGAGGCGCGATCGCGCTTTAATTCTTGATGAACTACACGAGCGAACTACAGAATTATTTAGACGATGAAGGTCGGCTCAAAGAATGGCCTTCTAAGAGAAATAAAGGGCGTTTTCAACAACTCGCGCTAGAATATCTCGCAACCCAGTTTCAGCCAGATATTTACTATAACGAACGCGAAGTGAATGCCCTTTTAAATCAACACCATACCTTTGGAGATCCTGCTCTACTCCGACGAGAATTGTTCGAGCGGGGACTTATTGACCGAGTCAAGGATGGTTCTGCTTACTGGCTCAAAGAAAGCGATCGCTAAGCTACCATTACACCCGAATGAGATTGCAAAGAATCGACCTTGCTGACTGCCATCGGGAACTATCGCCTAACCGCAAATTCGCTCCTGTAACAAACAGTTTTGATTTAACGCAGTCAGTGGGGGAAATCTGCTCGACTTAAGGGGATAAAATGATAAGATTTCTTAAGTCAAGTCTCCCCCCTCAAGCGATCGGTATTGCTCTGCTCATTGTTCACTGATAACTGATAACTGAAATGACTGTTCCCCAAAACGATCGCCCATCATCGGAAAATCAAAAAGTGACGGCAATTATTTCCCATTCCGTGCGTCCCGGTCGAGAGCAAGGTTACGAAGAATGGCTGAAAGGCATTGCTGGAGCATCGCGAGAATTTGAGGGTCACGATGGCGCAACCGTCATTCGACCCCAACCCGGCAGCCAAAACAACGAATACGTGACGATCCTCCGTTTCAATACCTATCCCCAAATGTGTCGCTGGTTGAAATCCGACGAGCGCCAAGAATGGCTCGATCGCGCCCAACCCCTCACGCAAAAAAATGCAGAAGTACAACTTCTCACGGGTTTAGAAAATTTGGTTTCTTTACCGGGTCGCGCTCCCGTCACCCCCCCTCCCCGCTACAAAACTGCAATCCTCGTTTGTTTGGGATTTTTTATTTGTTCCTCCGCCCTCGGGATCGTCCTCAATCCCTTATTGGCCAAGCTGCCTTTTTTCCTCCCTCAATTGATTGGTATTGGCATTACCGTTTTTATTCTCACCTATTTCGTGATGCCCTTGCTCACCCGTTTATTCTACAAATGGCTGCACCCCCAATCTCATTGAACAAATGCGGATGGGGATAGAGATCGCAACGATAATTTTGAAATTTAAACGCAAAATTGTCCGGAGACCGCCCCAAGAACCAGAAAAACGAAATTGAGAACGGGGCAACCCGAACCGCTAGCTGCTTGTTAAATTGCAAAGTGTATTACTCTCCTGTCGGACAAATTCTCAAACGTCGTTACGAGATCCTCCAACTCTTAAATTCTGGATCCCTCGGCCAGACCTACCTCGCTCGCGATCTTTCCCAACCCGCCAAACCGCGATGCGCGGTCAAATATTATCCGTGCGATCGCGAATCCCCCAACCTTCTCAAAACCAGTCGGCGCATTTTCGTCACCGAAGCCGAAACCCTGAAAAAATTAGGCTATCACGCCCAAATTCCGCGCTTTCTCGATTGCTTCGAGGAAAATCAAGGACTTTATTTAGTCCAAGAACTCATCATCGGTCACATTCTCAACACCGAACTCGCTCTCCTCGATCGCGACGCGTCCGAAGAACGAGAAGCCAAAACAATCTATTTTTTACAAGATCTCCTCGGAATTTTAGACTTTATCCACGGGCAAGGGATTCTTCACTGCGACCTCAAACCCAATAATCTCTTACGACGAACCAAAGACGGTAAATTAGTGCTCATCGACTTTGGCGCCGCACAACCGGTGCATCGCCAAATCGTCAACGGAGTCGGACTGACCTCCACCGTCGCCGTGAGTCCCTCGGGGTATCTCGCTCCCGAACAACTCATCGGTCAACCCCAACCCGCGAGCGACCTCTATGGGGCGGGAATTATCGCCATTCAGATGCTAACCGGGTTGAACCCCGCCAAATTGCAACTCGACCTCGCCAGTAACGAAATTCAATGGCAGCGCTTAGCCAAAGTCCCTTATAGCCCAGAACTCGGGGAAATTTTAACCCAAATGACCCGCTACCACCCGAGCGATCGCTACCTCAGCGCCCGGGAAATCCTCGTAGACCTCCACCCCCTCCTCGCCCGAGCCCGGGACTCCCTCTTGCAAGCAAGCTGCCATTACCTCGATAATACCGGCTTATCCTCCCAGAACTCGGAAGAAACGGCCATTTCCCTTCATCCCGAACTCTCCTCCAAATTTATTCACAAATCTCCCCAAGAGGAATGGCAAGAAGAGGACGATCTCGATGAGGAATGGATAGAACAGAAGGATCTCGATCGAGAGGAATCCCCCGAGGAAAACGAGCTTGAACTACACTATACTCCCATCACCCCCGTCTCCGCCCCCACCGCTCCCCTCACGAAAGTTCCATCGGGTTCCCTCAATCCCTCTTTGATGGGAATGCTGGTGAAAATGGGAGTTTTGGCCGCCCTCGTCAATACCTTTGCCATTGCCCTCGGTCTCTACACCCTCGCCGACAGCCGGGCCACCGATCCCGGAGAAGTGCGTTTTGCGAAGGCACAACGCCATCTGCACCGCGGTCGGCTCGAAGACGCGATCGCCCTAGCTCGAACCATCCCTCCCGATAGTGTAGTCTACGAACGCTCCCAAGCCGCGATCGCCCAGTGGCAGCAAGATTGGAGCGAGGCCGCCCTGCACTTTAACGCCGCCCGGGAAGCCTTCGATCGCCAAGATTGGCAAGGCACGGTGAATGCAGCCGCTTTCGTTCCCACCATCGAACACTGGCAAAAGCAACTCCAACCCCTCCTCAAAGAAGCCGCCCCCAAAGCGGAAACCGAAGCCCAAAAACTCTTGCAGCAAGCCTTCGAGCGCGCTGCCGAAAAAGACTTTACCACCGCTTTAACCCACTTGCAGAAAATCTCCCCTCACACCACCGTGGGGGTAAAAGTCCGACCCAAACTGGAGGAATACAGCCAAAAACAACGCATCCGCGCCATGGCACTCCTGCAAAAAGCTTACGACCTCGCCGCCGATCGCCATTTTGCCGAAGCCCTCAAATTTCTCGCAGTGATTCCCCCCGATACCCCCGCCGGCGCGATCGCCCAAGAAAAACAGCTCGAATACGCCCAAAAGCAAAAAATTCGCGAGCAAATGGTGGGGGCAGATCCCGATTCTCCCACCGACGGGATCTCCCAACGCGCAACCTCTT
>JBFRWJ010000064.1:0-4833 GCA_051439525.1 Spirulina sp.
GGAAACCGGGGGATTGACCGATTGTCTTGTTGGTCAGGGGCAAACCGTAACAATCTGCCGGCCAGTTTAATGCGACAAATGCCTGCCAAGCCAATTGAGCAAAAGCCGTTTCGGGGTTGTAGGTTTCGCGGATGCTCGAACTGGGATTCACGGGGATCTCAAAAGTGAGTTTTGGGGTAGGGATACCGAGATTTTGCCCTCGAACTTCAGTTGCAGGCAGAACTAAAAGCATTGCACCCATGCAATAAATCAAAACCAGTCCTAAAATTGAGACGAGATTATCGGCGATCTTCCCCATCATGCCTCACAATTCAATTTAATTTGCGCGGCGACACCGCGATCGCTCTCTTTTGCGCCGACATCGTACAAAATATCATACAGCAATAAAAGGAGTACCGAATACAAGATTCCTTTTGGCACTTGTTTGTGGGTAACCGGAGCGATACTACAATCGGGAGCATAGAGGGCGAGGAATGTCCGCCATGCAAATTCCGTCGCCTCTTCTGGCGTATAATTGGCTCGAACTAACGAAACCGGATCCTTGAAGACTTGACCGATCGACATGGGAGTTGGTCTGGCGATCGCAATCGGCGATCGGGCTTCCCCAACGAATGTCCAAACATAACCTGCCAACAAGCAAGCACCAAGAACCCCTAAAATTACTGCAAAACGCGGGAACATTTTCAATGCGATCGACTCGAACAACTGCACAAAGATACTATATATTGCCCCTACAGCCTCGTTGCGATCGCAGTATTTTCACAATCGGTCAATTGCCAATCTGGCAGGACTTCTGAAGATTCTCCCCCAAAATCGGCGATCGCAAAGGGACGCGATCCTTGATAATCAATAATCGACTGTTGATATCAATCGTGAGGAATTGAAAAAATGGCAGGGAGCGAAGTTAAAGCCGACGCTTGGATTAAAGAATACATCACTCCTTGGGATGTATACGAACACGGCATTCAACAATTAATTGCCTATCAAAAGACGGCATTTCAAGAAATGTACATTGTCGAAACAGGAGTCTATGGCAAAGCACTCATTCTTGATGGTAAATGGCAATCCTGTAGCGGAGATGAATTTCTCTATCACGAACCCCTCGTCCATCCGGCTTTACTCTCCCACGAATCCCCCAAAACCGCCCTAGTTCTCGGAGGAGGAGAAGGAGCAACCATTCGCGAGATTTTGCGCTGGAATACCATCGAACGCGTAGTTATGGTAGATATTGATGGGGAAGTCGTGAAAGCGTGTCAGAAACACTTGCCTGAAATGCACCAAGGTGCATTTGACGATCCGCGCTTAGAATTAGTCATTGGGGATGCGTTAAAATATATCGACGAAACTCGAGAAAAATGGGATATTGTTATCTCCGATCTTTCCGATCCTATTGAAGAAGGGCCGTCGTTTCAACTCTTCACGCAGGAGTATTTTCAGCAAATCAAAGGAATTATGTCCTCGGATGGTTTTTTTGTCGTTCAAGCCGGCCCGGTTGCCATTGGAGAAATCAAATTGCACGCCCGTTTGGTGAATACCTTAAAAACAGTTTTCCCCAACGTTCTTTCTTATAACTCTCCCGTTCCCACTTATGCCGTTCCTTGGGGATTTGCTCTCGCTTCCGATCGCCCCATTAATACCCGCCCCGATCCCGAAGCGATCGATCGCTTATTGGCAGAAGAAACAAAAGGCGGACTTAAACTGATTGATGGAATTACCTATTTGGGACTCATGCAAACCCCAAAATACGTTCGCAATGCGATCGCGGAACATACAGAAGTTTACACTCTCAAAGAGCCACCCAAATTCTTTGGAAAGGGAGTCATTGGGGAATCGTAAAAATATTCATTTTACAATTTTTCAATTGCATTTTTAAGTCGTTCTAGAGCTTCTTGAATTTTCTCGAGAGAGTTGGCGTAGGATAGTCGTAAATACCCCGCGCCAAATTCTCCAAATGCCGTCCCGGGTAATAAAGCAACTCCCCCCTCTTCTAATAAATAATTTGCCAATGTCTGACAGTCTAAGGATAAATCTTGAACATTAGGAAAGACATAAAATGCACCTGCGGGTTTTAAACAACGAACACCATTAATCTGATTTAATCCCGTAACAATAACATCTCGACGCTTTTTAAATTCTTCTCGCATTTGCATTACGGAATCTTGCGAACCTCTCAGAGCTTCAACACCTGCAATTTGCGTAAAAGCACAGGTACAAGAATTAGAATTAATCATTAATTTTTCGATCTTTTTAGCAATAGATTTTTCTGCCACGCCATAACCCAAACGCCATCCCGTCATTGCATAAGTTTTGGAATAACCATCAATTAAAATCGTGCGTTCTTTCATGTCAGAAATACTGGTAATGCTTTGATGAGAGGCATCATAGAGCAGGCGAGAGTAAATTTCGTCTGCAAGAATGTAAAAATTATGCTTTTGAGCGAGGTGTGCGATTGCTTGTAAATCGTCTTTTTCTAAAAATCCTCCTGTGGGATTATGAGGAGAATTTAAAATTAACAAACGAGTGCGATCGCTCACAATATTTTCTAAATCCTCCTGACGAAAGCGAAAGTTCTCTGCTTCCACTAAAGGCAAAGCGATCGCTTTTCCATCCACAAAATCAATGACAGATTGATAAGTAGGAAATCCCGGATCGGGATAAATGACTTCATCTCCTGCATTGACCAACGCTAAAATGGTAAAAAAGATAATGGGTTTTGCACCGGGAGTGACGACGACTTCATCAGGATGTACGTCAATTCCTCGCGTTTGAGAAATATGTTCTGCGATCGCTTCTCGCAATACCAATAAACCCGCAGCCGGAGTATAACCCGTATAACCCTCCTGCATTGCCTGAAATGCAGCTTTACAAATATGGGGAGGCGTGGGAAAATCAGGCTGTCCGATTTCCAAATGAATAATCTCGCGCCCTAGGGCTTCTAACTGTTTTGCTTTTGCCAAAACTTCAAAAGCAGATTCCGTCCCTAAGCGGTTCATGCGCGTTGCAAACTGAATATTCATTGCTAGACTCCTTAAAATCTTGCAAGTTAGCCTTTAAAATGAGTAATTGTTCTTCTTTGATAGTGCTTTAATGCGATCGCTTTCTGTTGCGTCTCCTTTACAATTCTTATTAATTCGTCCCTATCCTCAACTGATTTTTACCTTATTTGGGGGAATTTTGATGGGATTGACAACTGCGCCCGTAGAAGCCTTTCCTTTAGCCTGGATTGCTCTTATTCCGCTTTGGGTTATCGCGATCCGCACATCTCGTAAAATGGCAATTGTTTATGCGATCGCGTGGGGATTTGGGTATTATGGTTTGACCCTATTTTGGATTACAGGCATTCACCCGATGACATGGTTGGGCGTTCCTTGGTTGGGAAGTCTGGCGATCGCCTTATTTTGTTGGCTTTTTATTACTTTTTGGGGAATTGGCTTGGTTATCGCTTGGTCAATGCTCCTACCCAGAAATAAAGCTCGTAAAACAGGATTGGGAACAAGTCTATTGCGAATTCTCATTGGGACATCAATTTGGTGCGTTCTCGAAACAATTTGGAGTTATACTCCTTTATGGTGGTCTCCCATTGCCTATACTCAAAGCCCTCATAATTTAATTATCCTGCATTTAGGACAAATATCGGGAACGACAGCAGTTACAGCAGCAATTGTCGCGGTAAATGGATTATTGGCCGAAGCATTACTGTTGAGAGAGAAACGATTGCCAAATTTGAAATTGGTGGGAACTGCAATTGTATTACTCATCAGTTTGCATGGGATGGGTTGGAGTTTGTACCGTCGTCCTCTCCTCAACCAAAATCCCGTAAGAGTAGGAATTATTCAAGGGAATATTCCCAATGAAATTAAACTCAATCCTGAAGGATGGTATAAAGCCATCGAGGGCTATACTTCAGGATATCGAGAATTGAGCGATCGCGGTGTCGATGCCGTCCTGACCCCAGAAACCGCTTTACCTTTTATTTGGAAAGATCGAGGGACATTTCAAAGCTCATTTTATCGCGCTATTTTAGAGAAAGGAGTATTGGCTTGGGTGGGAGGATTTAAACAGGAAGAAAATAAAATTACAAATAGCTTATTTACCGTGACAGGAGAAGGAAAAACAGTCAGTCACTATGATAAGGTTAAGCTCGTTCCGTTAGGCGAATACATTCCCTTTCAAAATATATTAGGGAACTTTATCAATCGCCTGTCTCCCTTGGAGGCCATTTTAGTTCCGGGGAAACCGACGCAAGTTTTTGAGACCCCCTTTGGACGAGCGATCGTGGGAATCTGTTACGAATCGGCCTTTCCCTATCACTTCCAACGACAAGCAGCACGAGGGGGAGAGTTTATTCTGACCGCGTCCAATAATGCCCATTATAGTAGCGTCATGCCTGCTCAACACCATGCCCTTGATGTTATGCGAGCCATTGAAAGCGATCGCTGGGCCGCTCGGGCTACCAATACTGGCTATTCTGGAATTGTCGATCCCCATGGAAATACTTTATGGCGATCGGGAATTAATACTTATGAACTTTACGATACCAAGATTTATCGCAGTACGACAAAAACACTATATATAGTTTGGGGAGATTGGTTAACTTGGTGCTTTTTTGGGTCAGGCGCGATCGCTTTATTCATCCCGAACAAAATAATTCAACCCTGAAAAGGCTTGTAGATAAAGGGCTACAGGGAATTGGGAAAATTTTTTCAAAAAAGGGGTTGACAAGTCAAGAGAAAGTAGATATCTTGGTAAATGCGCGGTTGAGAGAACAGCTCGAAACGAGCCGGTCAAAAGCAGCGCACCGAACCAGAAAAAAAGAATAAGTTTGAAAGCTAT
>JBFRWJ010000065.1:0-6698 GCA_051439525.1 Spirulina sp.
GCGATCGGGTCTCTAGCGGGTTGAAAATGTTTTAACGGTTGAGATCGTCAGTTCAGCACTATTATAAAAATATAGAAGATAGCCAAAAAAGTTCTAATCGAGATGCCAGTCCGCGATACTTATCACAACGTTGTCAAAACAGCGATTGAAAAAGATGGCTGGTCGATTACCCACGATCCCTATCGTCTCAAACTCACTCGAGGTAAAAACCTATTTGTAGACTTGGGTGCAGAACGTCTTATAGCTGCCGAACGCGAACGAGAAACAATTGCTTTAGAAATCAAGAGTTTTCGTCGTGTTTCTGAAATGCAAGACCTAGAGGAAGCACTCGGACAATATATTCTCTATCAAACATTGCTCGATCGCTACGATCCCGAACGTCAACTCTACCTTGCTATTCCAGAAGAAATCAGAGAATCTGTATTTGAAGAAGAAGCCGGAGCTATCTTACTAGAAAAACGCTTAATCCGACTTGTAACTTTTGATATTATTGAGGAGGAAATTGTTTCATGGATACGTTAACTCCAACCCTGCACGAAGCGATTGTGAGAGTATTGCAGGAATTCCGAGAATTTTTGGGAGACGATCCAGATGCGATCGCGCAAGTTGTCATTGACTCGGAAAGTCAGCATTACCTTCTTGTAGAAACGGGTTGGCAAGGGAGACGGCGAATTTATGGCGTACTCATCCACATCGATATTATCGATGGCAAAATCTGGATTCAACACGATGGGACGGAAACGGGGATCGCGAATGAATTAGTCGATCTCGGCATCTCTAAAGATAAAATTGTATTGGCTTATAAATCTCTAGAACGTCGCAAAATTACAGAATTTGCCGTTTCTTAATGAGTTAGCCACGGGTATCCTAAGAAAATGCTAGGATCGCATCATTCTAATTCTCTCCGATCTGGAACTGACTTTGATGAGCGATCGGGTTTTTAATTGACTGTTGGTTCAGCGATCGCAAAAGCAACACTAATCCAAATAAAGGAGTTATCTAAAATTTGCTTGACAATACATAGCATCAATGTTAATTTATTGCTGTACTTGGAATTTTGGGACGAATATCAAAGAGATTAGCTGAGTATGGATTTGAAAAAATTTTTCAGGCGGTTGTAGATGAACTTCGCAAGAAGGGGAAGTCGAAGTCAGACATTGAAAGAGAAGTTGCTTCATATCCCATTTCACGAGATTTAAAGTTAAAAATAAAAGATTATCTTCATGAGCTTGATTAGACTTATAGCACTCCTAAATGATTTGTAAAAAGTTGATTTTAGCTGCTATCCGTAAATCAGGAAGACTTACACTTATGAGTAAGCATTTCAAAAATCGCGAAAAATGTCAATAATCATTCAATCTACTTAATTCGTTTTAATTCGTTCCTGCCAATATTTGGGTTTTCTACTACCGTGCATGACTGCCACAATCAGAATATAATCTTCCTCAACAGCATACAAAATTCCATAGGGAAACTTTCGAGTCAAGCAACGACGAACCGGGTCTTCGATTATAGGCCAGCGCAAGGGAAATTCAATAACTTTAAAAATAGCACTCTCTACTGAATTGATAAACTCCTGTGCTAGGTCTTTGTTTTGTTCTGCGTAAAACTCAACAGCGCGAGCATATTCGGTTAGTGCTTCTGGATGAAAAATGTATTTCATGATTCTAACAATTGTCGAACCCGAGCGAGTGCTTCCTCTCCCGGAATGGGTTTGACTGCACCGCTTCGGATTTCATCGATACGTTTTTTCGCCTCTTCCATCCAAAGTTTTTGCAGATTTTCATCAATGTGAGTTCGATCTTCGTTACAATCTAGACTCTCTACTAATTTTTCTACTAAAAGTAATCTCGAAGCATTCGATAAAGTCAGAGCTTCAGTAAAGATTTCATCAACAGTTCTCATCATTTCATCTCTCCAAAATTGTGCTGTTGCTATTTTACTCTAATTTCAAAATTCTTCCCGAGGCGATCGCTTCAATCCCACACCCGACACATATTTAACACCAAACCCGGCAAAACTTCCTCACCAGATAACTCCGTTGGATTTGATAACACTTCCACCGCCGACCCTAACTGATAAACCTCCACTTTTCGATTTTGCGGATCGATTAACCAGCCTAAAACCGCTCCATTGTCCAGATACTCCTGCATTTTTTCTCGCAAAGATTTCAAAGTATCCGAATTTGAACGCAATTCCACCACAAAATCGGGACAAATATTCGCAAACGTTATCTTTTGTTCCGAGGTTAGCGCATCCCAACGTTCTTGACTCACCCAAGACGCATCGGGAGAACGATTCGCACCATTGGGTAATATAAATCCGGTGGATGATTCAAAAATCTCTCCGGGTTCGCCTGCATTCCGCCACCAAATATACAACTCTCCGGAAATCTTGCTGTTTCGTTCTCCCGTTTCCCAACCTGTCGGTGGATTCACAATTAACTCTCCTGTTGCGGTTCTTTCCAGTCGCAAATCTCGATTGCTGGCAGCTAAAGCCGCAAACTGTTCTGGCGTAACATAGAGTTTAAGGGTTTTTGGGAACTCGAGTAACAGCGTTTCCGTTTCCCGTTGAGTCGGCGTTTGTACCATCTTGACCTCTGCGATCGCGCTTTCTTGACTGGGATACCCTTACTATTCTACACTCGCGATTAGACAACCCTTGCGGGCGATCGCCTCATCCCCAAACCCCCTCGAACGAACATTGTGATATTCTGAACCTTGCTCTTTGTCGCAGTAAATGTTTGGGAATGTTACTGAAAGCCGAAAAGATTACTGGAGGATATCGCGATCGCCCCATTATCAAAGCTGTTAATTTACGGATCAATTGCGGCGAGTGGTTGAGTATCGTGGGAGCAAACGGTTCCGGCAAATCCACCTTATTGCGGCTTTTAGCGCATCTCCTCAAGCCGCAAAAAGGCGCAATTCTTTTAAATGCTAAAGATATTCAAACTTTACCCTCGACAGCGATCGCGCAAAAATTAGGTTTTTTGCCCCAGCAGCAGATTTTGCCTCCCGGACTTACAGTCTATCAATTAATAAGTTTGGGACGATCGCCTTACCAACAATGGTGGCAGTGGGAACTGGATCGAGAGGGGAAAAAATGGGTCGATTGGGCGCTACAGTGGACGGAATTGGAGAACTATCGCGATCGCCCCGTTGCGGAACTATCGGGAGGAGAAAGACAGCGAGCATTTTTAGCCCTAGCGTTAGCTCGCAATCCGCAAATTCTTCTCCTCGACGAACCCACAACCTTTCTCGATATCCATTACCAATTGCAGCTTTTAGATCTCCTCGCTCGCTTAAATCAGGAACGAAAACTGGCAATTATTACCGTCCTGCACGATCTTAACCTCGCTCTACGATACAGCGATCGCCTTGCTTTATTGCGTCGGGGTCAACTTTGGGCGATCGGCCCTCGTTCGGAAGTTCTCACTCCAGAAAATATTGAGGCAGTTTTTAACATCAAAGTGGCGATCGTCGATACTCCTGTCGGCAAACAAGTTTATCCCCTCTCTCCGACTTCAAACCAATGCGGGAACATCTAAAAGTTCCCCCGTCAAGCTAAATGCTCTCACTTCTGAGATTTTCACTCGAACGATCGCCCCTTTCAATTCCTCTAAATCTCCCTCAAAGAACGTCAAACGATTGCCTCGCGTCCGTCCCATCACTTGAGAAGGATTCTTGGGATTGCGATCTTCCACCAATACCTCCTCGATCCGTCCGGCATAGCGTTGGGTTCTTTCTGCTGCTTTCACCTCCACCAACCGATTCAACCGTTGCAGGCGATCGCGTTTCTCCTCCTCCGAGACTTGATTCTCCCACAATGCCGCAGGAGTACCGGGACGGGGGGAATACGCTGCCGTATTTAACTGGTCGAACCCGATATCTTCCACCAATTTCAAGGTATTCTCGAACTGTTCCTCCGTCTCTCCCGGAAATCCGACAATGGCATCGGCACTGATGGAGGCATCCGGCATATAGTCCCGAATTTTCGCAATAATGCGGCGGTATTTTTCCTGAGTATATCCCCGTGCCATTGCTTTGAGGAGCTCATTATCTCCCGATTGAAAGGGGATGTGAAAATGCTCGCAAACTTTCGGTAACTCGTAACAAGCACGAATCAACCGTTCGGTAAAATAGCGGGGGTGACTGGTGGCGAAACGAATGCGATCGATCCCCGGGACGTCGTGGACGAAATAGAGCAAGTCCGTGAGGGTGTGCTGATTGCGTCCTTCTGGGGTGCTTCCCGGTAAATCTCGTCCGTAAGCATCGATATTCTGCCCCAAAAGCGTCACTTCTTTATACCCTTGTCGTCCCAACGCTTCCATCTCTGCACGGATCGCCTCGGGGGTGCGAGATTGTTCCACTCCCCGAACGTTGGGAACGACGCAATAGGTGCAACGCTCATTGCAACCATAGATAACATTGACCCATGCCGTAACTTTGCTATCTCTGCGGGGTTGGGTGATATCTTCGACAATGTGGATCGGTTCCGTGGCAACCACTTGACTGCCTTCAAAAACCTGTTCCAATAAGTCCCCCAAACGGTTCGCGTGTTGGGGCCCCATGACCAAATCCAACTCCGGCACCCGTCGCAGGAGTCGTTCCCCTTCCTGTTGCGCCACGCACCCGGCAACAATCAGAGTTAAATCCGGTTGTTGGTGCTTGCGTTTTGCCTGTTTGCCCAAATAAGAATAAACCTTCTGTTCGGCATTATCCCGAATCGTGCAGGTATTGTAGAGAATTACGTCCGCACCTTCGGGATCTTCGCACCATTGCAGTCCCATATCCTCCAAAACCCCGGCCATGCGTTCGGAGTCGGCTTTGTTCATCTGACAGCCAAAGGTGGTAATGTGGTATTTGCGGGATGCAATCATGGTTCTTGAAGTTTTTTTGCGAAAACCTTTTTATTGTAGCGCTTTCAATTGTCTTTGTCGGCATTTTTCCCGCGCGATCGCTCAAATCCTTCGAGCATTAATCGACATTGACGCGATATTGATACATACATTTTCTACTGCGAACGTCCCACTGAATGGATAAAATTTCAATCCCCTCTGTTTGATCCTCGATAGTCGGACTTCTGATTATTTTGGTTATTAGAAGCCTTCACCCCCTTGACAGATCGCTTTTCACTGCGTTAAGGTTATATAACAAGCGCTCGATATTAATCAGATGCCCAAAATCGTTGATGCCGAACAATATCGCCGCGTCCTCCTCAACCAATGCTTCCACCTCTTTGCCGAACGGGGATATGCGAATGTCACCACTCGTCAAATTGCTGAAGCCTTGGGAGTGTCTACGGGAACGCTTTACCACTACTTTGCCAACAAAAAAGACCTGTTCGCGCAATTGGTGGAAGAGATTGCCCGTCGAGACGTGTGGGCATTACAACAGAAGATCGATCCCGATAAAACCCGATCGGAACGGATCGCAATTTTCGGGCAAATCCTCGTGGAAAATGCGGAATATTTAATTGCCGCAGAGGCGATTTGGATGGATTTCTACCAACATTGCGATGTTGGGGAAACTCAAAACGCTCTGATTCTCCAACGGGTTGCGGAGCAATATCAACAAGCGATCGCCAATTTACTCGGCATCGACGATCTCAAAATTGCCCGTTTTATCCGCACGGCGATCGATGGGATTCTCTGCGAACAGTTGTCCGCACTCAATTTGGAACTGTTTGCCGAACAGGTGAATTTCTTGATGGCGATGTTAACGGCTTATTTCGAGAAACATCTGCTCGAGCAACCCGCGATCGCTTAAATATTTTTTTTGCTCTGATATATAACGAGCGTTTGATATAAAAAATGGAGACTAAACCCATGACTTGGACGAACTATCCCGAAACTCAACCCACTCAAGCGATCGCGCAAACTTCTACCCTCAAGAAACTCATGCAAAACTGGAATAATGACTGGCAAATGATGCGGGTGGGTAAGTCCTTTTTGGCCATGTTATGGGGAGACGAGAGCCTCGCAACCGTCGGCGAAATGGAGGATGCGTTGCTGCAAACCCCTTCTTTTGACTTAGCGGCCAAATTTCTCTGGCAAGATCCCGACTGTGCGGCTTTAATTGAGGAGCGGTATCTTCCTCCGGCTCATGACTTGCCAGCCCTTTTATCTTATCCGAAAGACTCTCTCGGCTATATCTATGCAACCAACGTAACCGCACAGGGTTTCAATCCTAATTTGCATTATGGGATGGCGATCGACTCCGATGCCAGCTATGTAGCGGCTCGCTTAAACCAGACTCACGATATTTGGCACGCGATTACGGGATTCGATGCCTCCTCGATGGGCGAAATTGGCTTGCAAGCCTTTCATTTGGGACAGTTTCCCTATCCCCTCGCTACCATGCTCGTTGCTAACAGTTTAATGGGTCTTACACTCTTTGAACCCGAGAGTTTACCCCCTTGGCTCGAGGCGATCGCTCGGGGTTGGGAAATGGGTCGTCAAGCAAAATCCCTGTTTGCTCAAAAATGGGAGGAGAATTGGGAGCGATCGCTCGTGCAATGGCAGGAAGAGTTGAATGTACGGCCTGTTTAGATAATTGGACTTTGTACAAAGCGGGATAGCTGTTGCACATCGCCGTCAATTTGGGCGGTCGGCAACGGCGATGTTTTCTTTTTCCCGACTGCCATTCTCGATATCTTGTTTGGAAACTCGAAACCATGCCAATCGCATCGGCTATGGC
>JBFRWJ010000066.1:0-8768 GCA_051439525.1 Spirulina sp.
GGGTTTGCTGCTTCGAGTTGGTTGCGGGGGGTGAATTTCATCCAGATGCCGACTTCTCTCCTGGCGATGGTAGACGCGGCGATCGGGGGGAAAACGGGGGTCAACCATCCCCAAGGCAAGAATTTAATTGGGGCATTTTATCAACCCAGACTCGTTGCGATCGATCCCCTCGTTTTGAAAACCCTGCACCCTCGGGAATTTCGCGCGGGAATGGCGGAAACGATTAAATATGGGATTATTTGGGATGCGGATCTGTTTGAACGTCTTGAAGCTGCCGATCGCCTCAACAGCTATCATTTTATTGATAAAGAATTATTACAAATTATTTTGCAACGTTCCTGTCAGGCTAAGGCTGAGGTAGTAAGTAAGGATGAGAAAGAAGCAGGTTTGCGTGCCATTCTCAACTACGGTCATACGATCGGTCATGCGGTAGAAAGTTTAACGGGATATCGCCGCATCAATCACGGGGAAGCGGTGGGGATCGGCATGGTGGCGGCGGGGGAAATTGCTTTACAGTTGGGAATGTGGAGCGATCGCGATGCCGAGCGCCAAAATACTTTAATTGAGAAAACCGGACTCCCCACTAAAATCCCTGCCGATCTGGAGGCCGATGCGATTTTAGAAACTCTGAAAAGTGATAAAAAGGTTAAAGATGGAAAAGTGCGGTTTATTCTGCCCGATCGCATCGGTTCTGTGAGTATTAGCGATCGTGTTGGGGAAGAGGAGGTGAGAAACGCGATCGCCAATTGTCTGGAAAAATAATTCTGGCTCGTTTTGTCGGCGCGATCGGGAATCATTAACGAAATTATCGCAAATTTGAGGGGTTGCGATCGCGGTTTTGATGGAAGAACTCGGTATTAAAACCGATTTTTAAGATTTTATTCGCAGATCGTCTTTGGGAGGATGAAAACCACCAATAATCCATTGTTGTCGAGAGTTTTGAATAAATCGATCGCTACGACGCTCGTCATTCAGATCGAGACGATTGCAAGTTGCTCTTTCAATTGCAGTTATCCCAAGAATTCGCAGACCGTCCGCAGTCCAGATAAAATGGTCGTTCCAAGCGCGATCGCGAGGATTGAATAGGGGAGTTTCTTCTCCAGTTTCGGGATCGATTCCAGTGATAAAATTATAGCATTTTTTCAAAGTCGGAGGATAGCGCGATCGCGGTTTTAATGGAAGAACTCGGAATTCAAGAAAAAGCCTCGAATAGTTGAGCAATTTCTGCTTTGAGGTTGGCGATCGCTTTGTCTAAGGAGTCGCAAGAGTCTGTACTGACTAAATGTGCATCTCCACAATCAGCGCTAGACCAAAGAAAAACAGGTTGTCCGATTGTTAAATATCCTTGCCATTTTTCTTCGTAGGTGTCTAGAGTAATAAAATAATTTCGCCGACGATATATCTTTTCATGATATACGGGAAATGTTCCCCAGAGTGCAAAGCCAAAATATTCGCTATTGTTCTCATTGTTATACTGCCAATCTGTTAATTTAGGAAAAGCAGATTTTGCTTTTTCTAGAGCTTGCTCGATTTCAAGGTCTGTCAGAATCATAGATTAAATTTTAGTCAGTAGATTGGGAAAATCAAGAGTTGCGATCGCATTACTCGCACTTTCATCAAGATGAAATCGGATTTTGTCTAACATTGCGTTCTCTTAATTTTTGTTCGAGAATAGAGTGTAATACACGTCGATAAGCACAAATACTTATCCAGCTACTTCCATTTGCGATCGCAATGAGTGAATCTTCTCGAAATACCTGAGCATAAATACTCAGGAGTTTGGGTGTTTTTTAGATAATTTTCCCGCTTTTTCCCGGTTTGTAGGAAGAATATTCGCGGGAAGGAGAGGAGATCGATTACACTGTCCTACTGCATACCGGGGAGGTCAATCCAATTCTCCGCCCATCGAGCGTCGGACTTCAGCCAGCCGCGATCGCGCGGTAAAACGTCGCCAATCGGGGATTATCCGGCAATTGTGGTACAATTATAAGAAATAATGACTATAACATGGCGCACTGCCAATGATAATGACATCATTAGCATTTCACTATCTTAAAACCGTAATAAGATTCGATCGTGAATATATGGATTACGTTTACCATAACCCATGTTTGAATAGTGCGATCGCTTCTACTTCTTCCTCTGAACTAGCCCAAACTGAAGCAGCTTGGTAGTGTTCGAGGGGCGCAAAAGCCATTAGGGCAGTGACAATAAATCAAGGTAAATTTAGCGATGAAAAATTCACTGGTAGTTTTATTAACTTCTTTAAGGAGAATTGCTAAAAGTCTCCCTGTTGCGATTCTAGTTAGTATTTCTTCACTTAGCTTCCCTGGTTCATCGCTGGCAGAAGCATCTGCGTCTCTTAAAGGGATAAGTCTAGAAAGTCAAATCAGTGGTTTAGTTGTGAAAGTATATGCTCAGGACAATAATGATCAGTTCTACCTGAATATTTGGGACAAAAAATCAAAGTCTTTTGTTGCAAATGCCAATAAAATTCCTGTGAATGTTAGTCAAGTTAAAATAAACTCAAATGAAGACTGGATAAAATTATGGGGTATTCCCGGACTTATTGCACTAGGTATTTCAGTAATTGCCAATTTTATAGCAAATAAAAATCTGGAAAAATTTAAGAATCAAAAAAATCGTGAACTTGAAGCTCTAAAAAGCAGTTTAGCTGATGAAAACAATAGGAATCTTGAAAATTTAAAAAGCCATTTGACTTTTGAAAATAATACAAAACTAGAAACGTTAAAAAGTAATCTGACGGCTGAAAACAATAGGAATCTTGAAATGTTAAGGAACCAGTACGCGAGAGAGTTTCAAGAATATCGCCAAAATCTTGAAATACAAGCTTCAACTGAAGATCGTATCAAAAATGAAATTATTCGATGGGCAAATCCCATTTTAGGTGCGGTTAAAGATTTAGAAGGAAGACTAAATAATATTTTGCAATATCAAGGCTTTCTTGCTTTAGACCAATCTCCTAATGCTAATTCTAAATACCAATTGAATCCCAATTTGTCTATATCCTATGATTACTTTATGCCTAGTACACTTTATTATTTTGCACAGTATTTTTGCTGGGTTCTTCTGTTATTACAAGATCTTAATTGGTTGATTTTTAAATCTCAAACAAACAAAGACAAGTTCTTTGATTTAATTAATAACGTGCGAAACTCTCTTTCTAGCTTTCCTCCTTCGTATCCTATTCCTAACAACTTGACAGGAAAAGATATACAAGTTTTTTCTCTTCAACAGCGTGCTATTGGGGAATTGCTTATTGTTAGTAACGATTGGGGTAAAGAATGTATGAAATATTCAGAATTTAAGGAAAAATATGAGCAAGAGCCATTGAAATCCATGCTTTTTTCACTGAGAGAACTTCTAGAATCTGTCCAAGAAGGTGAACATCGTTGGGAAAGATTAAAAGCTACAAACCAAGCAATTACTCAGTTAAGAGAATATTGTGAGGATTTACTCGAAGTCCCTCACAGTCAATCACCTTAGAGTTTGGACATAAATTCCAACAGAATCTTATCTCCTATATTCACATTCCTTCATTACCTCGTTGTCGGCGCAATGAGTTGGCAACTCTGATGGGAATGTTGGCTAGTGGTGAATGTAATGCCATAATTCTGTCAAATAGTTCTTGCCAGAAATTTGGACTTAAAGCTCCAGCTACAAGTGTCACAAGACCTGCCAAATCAAAGTCAATAAGTTCTACAGGTGATTGCATCTGTTCCCAAAGATAACGATTTCTCATAGCTAACTCAATAGACTCTTGATATCGAAATGTGATACGGAGCAAAGAACTCATTTCCTGAAGAACCCGCCTAAAGGAAATGTCTCCTCGACTCCGATGTATTTCCCAGACTAGCCGAGCAACCGTTATATAACGAGCAAGCGGCACACTCTGGGGTCCCATCGGTAGAGTACCGTGAACATCGAGGGACTCTACTGCACGTTCGATTAGGTTACCAAATTTATTAGCTATTTCCCTATGACTGAGAAATGCTAACAGAAGATAGACTTGCTGGTTGGGATAGCGCAAAGAGACTATTCCCAACTCTCCCATATCTTCTCGATCTAGACGCTCGTTGTGTAGAATTGCTTCTAGCATCGATACTGCTGGTCCTTCAACAAGCATAGTCATCGTGTCCCTAGAATTAGCAATCAGAGACGACAGGAAATAGCCGTAGGGCAAACCAGCGCGGTAGTAGCGCGAAGCAGCACGCTTAAGTAGTCGCGCTGCTCGATTATCGTCTAACAGCCAAGCAGACTGTGCTGCTTGAGTTAAGGCTGTTGCTGATGCTGCTTGAGGCATCCAAGGCTCTGCAAATGATTCTTCGATTACTTCATCAGCATAGGACTCAAGAAATCTGGTGCGTGATTCGATGAGTTCAAGATTTTGAAGTTCTAGAATTGCAATTACTTCTTCTTGCATAACTAAAAAAGCTCCCGCATATTTAAAACAGCCGCCGGTCTACTAAAGTTAGGATTTCGATGTGTCCAGACTCTTCGGCATTTACCGTGCCCGATAGGCTCATATTTCTCACATTTAAGAATTTGATTTGAAGGAATGTAAATTTTTGCTGTAATCTCGCCTTCAAGTTGATATTCTGAGTAGCTGCGATAAGTATTCAAGTCTCGAACTTCCTCGGCAATCTCCTCAATTTCTACGGCTGGTTTGAGTCCGACGATTACCCAGCAGTAGAAAAGATAACCTGGACTTGCACCCCAGCGAGTGGCAAATCTGCGGGCTATTTTGGGAGCCGGGTGAATTTGGTTGGTTTGAATTGCCACGTCTCGCTCAACGCAACCTGCTGTCAGGGAGATAAATGGTGTTTTATCCTTGACAGTATTGTATTGGTTAACGTGCAATTCTAGATTGGCTTTAGTTAGTTTCTGCCGCCTTTCTGCTGGCGAAATTGTGTGCTGGTTTCGCCACCAATTACACAATATTCCGCGTTCATCATCTATTATGCTTTTGGCAGTGTCATCATCAATGCCATTGGAGTTACCATTAATTCCTTTAATTGCCCATTGGACGAACATACATTCACCTTACTAGCAAAATTAACTAACTCAACATCCAAAAAATCTCCACAATAAAACCCTTCTGGGTTGACAAGTCTTGGGTAGCGGTTAGCTTCTAATTTTAGATTGTATCATTTGTTTAATGCCTTAATCCTTTTCATGGTTTTTAGAAACCAGCAATACTTATCCCTCTTTTGTCACTTTCGCCAGAGCAAATTCTGGAATGCCCGCATAGCAAGGATTTCAGAAAATTACGAGATGTTTGAGTTTCTATCAGTTTGCGATCGCTCAATACCCTGTTCTGACTGAGCTTGGAGATTTTGCTTTTCTCAGAGTAACAAAACAGGGATATTAGCAACGTCGATCGCCATAATTTCCACCCTCTCAGAAAAGTCGATCGCGCCACTCTCTCAATGACGATCGCGATCGCTACAATTTGCATAACATCCTCCCTTTGTATTTCTCTCAATTATAACCCAAACCCTTGGCCCTCATTAGTGTATTTTTTCAGTGCGATCGCCCGCATCAACCATTCTGCACCATCCAAACCAAAAAGCCCAAAATTTGCTCCACTGGAGGCAGTAGATAATCGTTCAAATCGATCGCTACGGTTTGCCCTTCCAGCTTGAGAAATCGCCAAACCGTACCGCTTGTTACCGCGCCATAAATTGTGGCGATCGGCTGCTGTTTCTGTTGATTAAAACGTTGTGCGGCAACCATTTCTGCCAAACATTGTCCGAGACCGGGTTTGAGATCTTCTTTTTTCGCTTCTACCAAGATTACCACAGGAGTCTTAATAAACAACTGCTCGGGAGAGCGACTAATTAAAAAGTCAACATAGCCCGTTAAATCTAACTCTGGTTGTACCGAGAACTCCTCACCGGAAAAGACGCTAATTTGCCCTTTAAACTGACGTTTTATCTCTAACAAAACTGGATTGATAATGCCTTCAGAACGCGCTTTTTCGCTCCCCACTGCGATCGCCCAAGGTATTGTTTCTTTTAGAGTCTCTTCCAGTAAAGCACTCGGATTAACGGGTGAAACTTCTGGGAAAAAGCAATCGCCTTCAACAATTTCGAGTTGAAAATTTTCGACCGCTTTACTAAGAGTAAATTTACGATAAGGCATGAGGATTTTCTCCTAGAGTTCAATGCAACTCAATCTCAACAAATGCAAGGCGATCGCACCCTGGGATCTATCCCTCATATTGCCGGACTTCCTCCAGAGATATCCCCAACGCTTCAGCAATCTGTTCCTCACTCAATCTCATGCCTCGTAACTTAGGTATAGCTTCCCGTTGCGATCGCTCTGCTCGTTCTGCTCGCTCCGTGCCAATCTCCAACAAATTTCCTTCTAAATCCCACCAGCGCAACCACACTTGGGTCTGGTTCTGGTAACTCCCCTCCCACAATCCCAATTCTACGCCCATCCGCTCCACCGGATAATGACCGCGATTGTTAGGAGTCAGTTGCCGATAAGCTCCATCAATTAAGCGATATAACTCAAAAGCTCCCGTACTAATAACATAAATCCCATAGTAAGAAATTCGCATCACCTGTTCGTAAACCCAGAATTTTCCCGGTTTGGTGACTTCTCCCGAGGGCAATCGCGATAAGGGCGTTCTATCTCGTTCCTCAGAACCGTCGCCACTGGCAAACTCCAGCGCAATTAACGGGGCGATATGTTCCCGCCAAATCACGTAAGAGCGACGAATTTGACCGTCGAGTAAAGGGGGAACATTGGGAACGTAGAACCAATCGGGAGCCTCCGCACCGCGTTCCGGGGGATCCGTCTCTCGCCAATAAATCCCGCTATCCTGACCGATCGCATACTGTCCGTCGGGATGCAGCCGCCGCAAAACTGAGCCGAGAGAATCCGTGAGAAGAATGCTTTGCGGGTGTTCCTGAAAATTTTTCACAAAAGTTCCATCCTCAGCAGGTAATTGGGTATGGTCGGGAAAAGGAGGGGGTACAATAACTCGGTCAATGCTCTGAGTCATGACTGGATACGAACTAACGATCTATACCGATTGTATCAAGGAATCGGGAAGTGTTGTCAAGATTGCCAAACGGTTTCGCGATCGCATCCTTTACCCCGATCGCCCTTTCGTTGATAATTGTTCATTGTTTATTGTTCGTGGAAATGATTCCCAGTACCTTAGAAGACGCGATCGCGCAAGCCAAAGAAGCCGTACAAACTGCCCTCGATGCGGGATGCGGTAGAATCGTCGTCGATCTCGCCATCCCGGAAATTGCCCTGCAAGCCCAAGCGATCGCCCTGCAATTTACCACCATGTTTGCCGATTATGGCGAAGGATTGAGAGTGATGTTTCCCGACTCGGGGGCTGCTGCTTTAGCCAAACGGGACTGGGGAGAGACAGAATTCCAAACTACCGATCTGGGGAGTCGCTTTACCCCCGTCGATCGCAAGATTGCCGACAGCGATCGCCTTTTCCTGCTGGTTTGTCCCTCTTCCGTGGAAATTGAATCCGTAGAAAAACTCTGTAACTTGGCAGGCGATCGCCCCGTCATTCTCTTAATTCCCCAACTGGAAAGCGTAGCAACTGTGGGAATTGGCTATGCAGCGCGCCAGTTGCGAGAGCGTTTTCTCAGTACCTTAGAAACGGCCTATTTTCTCAAACCCTTTGCAGGCGGAACAATTTATCGCATTTATCCCTCTCTCTGGCAAGTGTGGATAGAAGAAAATGGAGACTTTCAACTCATTGCCGAAGAACCCCAAAAACCCGCAGGCGATCGCTTAGAACGCATTCTCATGGAAACCGCAAAAGAGGAAGACAACAAAAACCCAACTGCAAAACCCAAAAAAGCCGGACTTTTGGGCAACCTGCAACAGATTTTTAAAGCCTTAAGCCAGTAAATCAATACTTATCTCGGAGTAAGACTGCGATCGAATTAAGTATTTATACCGATTTACATTACTCCTATCTCAGAATTATTCTTAGATAAGAATGAATCAAGAAAAAACGCCAAAGGCGAAGGAGCAATCAGATGGCTGTCATAGAAAAAGCACCCGATGTCGTATTTAAGACCCGAGTTCGCGATGAGTCTGTCGGTGGCGAAAATCCTTTTCGCTGGCAAGATCGCACCACCCAAGAGATTTTTGGGGGTAAGCGCGTTGTTTTATTCTCCCTCCCCGGAGCCTTCACCCCGACTTGCTCTTCCACTCACCTTCCCCGCTATGAAGAACTCTACGATGAAATCAAAGCACAAGGAGTTGATGAGATTATTTGCTTGTCAGTGAATGATGCTTTTGTCATGTTCCAATGGGGACAAAAATTGGGTGCGGACAAAGTATTTTTGCTTCCCGATGGTAATGGCGAATTTACCCGTAAAATGGGAATGTTAGTAGATAAAGCTAACCTCGGTTTTGGGATGCGGTCTTGGCGCTATTCCATGGTCGTTAATGATGGCGCGATCGAGAAAATGTTTGTCGAACCCGGTTATGCGGATAACTATCCCGAAGATCCCTTCGAGGTTTCTGATGCCGATACTATGTTGGCTTATTTGAAAGAAAACAAGTAGAGTAAGCATTTCAGGGCGCAATACTTGCGCCCCTACATTGAATCTAAACGCCTTCATTGTACTCCGGAGGCGTTTTTTTTCATTTCCGGTGAAGATATGTTAAGATGCTGTAATGTTTATCAAATTAAGATAAAAAGTCAACATTTTATTGTCACTCCGGAGGATGTAGAGTGCAGGTTAGTATACCCC
>JBFRWJ010000067.1:0-4288 GCA_051439525.1 Spirulina sp.
TGAAGATTTACAGAAGTCTTTATTTGTCGTGCAAAAACAGCAATCCTCAGAGGAGGAAAGTTCATCGACGTTACAGGCACAACTCGATGGGCGATCGCCGAACGAACATCTGACGCTTTTTCCTCCCAACGGGGAATACGAAGCCCCGCTAACCATTCGTCAACCCGTGACTTTAGACGGTGCGGGGGCAACGATCTGGGGGAAAACGGGGACAGTTTTGGCGATCGAAAGCGATCGCGTCAGTCTGAAAAATCTGCGGATCGAAGCGACGGATCCCCAAAGAAGTCAATATGCGCTTCGTGTTGCCTCGGGCAAAAGCGTCACCTTGGAAAATGTGGAGGTAAAGGGTATGGTTGCAGGACTTCCCAAGGAAACAGGGGTTTGGGACTATCCAGAATCGTTAAATCTCGGACAACTCGCTTACGGTTGCGAACATCAATTCATACTGCGAATTGTCGTCCCTCTCCCTTGTCAAATTATTGATGAAATTGCTGGGTTGGACTTCTTTCCCCGTCATTTGCGATCGGGGGCAAATGAGGTGACATTGCGCTTGGAATGCGTTCCCAAAGATACGCTGATTTTTGGCAGTGTTTTTCTCGTCTCGGACTCTCTCAAACGGCGACTGACCGTTTCCGCACAAGTTTTGCCCCTTTCTCATGGAAAGCCAACCCGAGGAAAACTCATCTGGGAAGCCAAAAACTGGGCAAATATCTCTCCCTCTCTCCCTTCTCCCCCTTCCTCCCCTTCCTCTCCTTCTCCCTCCTCCCGACTCTCGACTTCCTCAAAAATCCGCCGTCAATCAATGCCCTCATCGACGAGTTGGTTAATTGATTCTCCCAGTAACGATGGCGATCGCTCTCTCTCGGCAACATCGCCGAAGACCGATAATCTTGCCAAAACAGAAAAAGTCATTAAGAATACTTTTTCTGTAGCAAATGATACTAAAATTGAGAAAGAAGGGCAAAATTCTCCTCAATCCGATCGTCCTTCGATTCCTTCTATTTTTCTACAGGAAAATAACTAAGAAAAACAATATTTTGATTGTTTTTGTAGGTGCGATCGCGATCGCAATTTAGGGTGATGTTGTTTGCATTACATCAAGAAGAGACCGGACAGAATATAATAAATAAAGTTGGCTCGAACTGTATTTTTGACTTAGCGATCGAGCTTAGGCATAAATACTAGAATTCACAGAGTTTTGCCAACAATCTCTGATTTTCATAGTTCTTCATTGTCCGTAAGTGCTAACTGAGATTTTTGTAACAAACTGTTAATTTATGAGGGCAAACCCCCTAATGTCTTGCCTTTTGGCGTGTTTGGAGTTTTTAAAAATCCCTGCTACGAACACCCGGAATCCAGAGTTCAGTGCCTGTAGGTGAAAATTAATTGAGTCTGTTCTCCCAGTTAGAACAGAAAAAAAACAATGGCTGACGCAATCCGAACGACAATCAAACAATTTGTTTTCAGCAGTTGGAGTCCCGAATGTATTCCAACGCGCAACCCCGGAATTTCTCTACAAAATCTCCGCCCGAAATTCAAGTTTCCCAAGATTACCTTTGCCCCATTACAGCCCGTTAAAATGTGGCTCGATAACTGGGAAGTTAAAGATGCCGATTTTGCGCGTCTGCTGTGTCAATTGATTCCCCCACAATGTCCGTTTGAAAGGGATGTAAAGGTTCTCGGCAAAACCCTCTTCCACATTCCCCCCATGTGCAAGTTAAATCCCTTTTACGATCAATTGGTGGGTTTGCGGTTTCGTGCTTTGTGCTATTTAGCGGATGAATGTGGCGAAGATATCAGCGCTTACTGCTAAGATTGAGGCAATCTAGTACAAACGCGCAAAACAAGATTTTCAGGAGGGGTAGTTGTAACAATACCTCTCCTGTCGTTTTTAAACAAGTAGAATGTATTCAACCAATCTATATCAAATATTAATGAAGATACCCTACCGCAAAATTCTGTATATCTTACCGTAGACATGACATGAAAGAACTATTTGATAAATTCCTCGAATTGTCGGATCGCGAATCATACCTTGCCGTTCGTACTGCCATCGTTTCATCCAAATCTTACGATCCTTATTCGGATGAAATTGACGAGATCGATGAATTACTCAGCATGGGGAAATTAGAAGAAGCATTGCAAAAGCTCTTTGCATCAATGCCTAACCTACTGCTCAGTCCTAGAGCACATCTGATGCGATCGTGTATCGCCAAGCAATCCAACGACGAACAAGTAGCTCAAACAGCAAGTGTTATTGCCGCTACTTGTTACCAAGGAATTCTTGCCACTGGTGATGGCAGTAAAGATAGTCCATATATCGTGGTTAGAATAACTGATGAATATGATATACTTCAATACTTAGACAAACAAATTGAGATGCAGTCTCTGTATAGTGATAAAAAGCAACATTTCGACAAGTTTGAGTGCAAAGATGGAACTGAAATATGGTTCGATATCACCGATGTACACAACAAACTCCTAGAAACTTTAAACTCCTAGAAACTCTTATTTCGATCGCATTTCTCGATGTGTTTCGGGTTTTTCCCTCGGGTAGGATAGAGAAAGTTAATTTGCAAAAATACCTGTGGCTACACCCAAAAATCTTGCCAGAACCCCTCTGTTTGACGAAATTGCCGCACTGGGGGCGCGTTTTACGGACTTTGCCGGCTGGGAAATGCCCGTGCAGTTTGCCGGACTGAAACAAGAACATGCCGCCGTGCGATCGCGGGTGGGAATGTTCGATATTTCCCACATGGGCAAATTTACCCTCAAAGGCTCAAAATTACTCTCCCACCTCCAGCCTCTCTTTCCCTCGGACTTGGAACGCTTGCAACCCGGACAGGCTCAATATAGCGTGCTATTAAATTCTCGCGGGGGCATTATTGATGATGTCATCGTTTATTACCAAGGGGAAGATGAAACGGGGGTCCAATCTGGGGTAGCAATCGTTAACGCCGCAACGCGATCGCGAGATAAGGCATGGATGTTGGCTCATTTGGAAGAGTCGGGAATTACTTTACAAGATGTTTCCCGAGATAAAGTATTGTTAGCGGTACAGGGTCCGAGGGCGATCGCGGTTCTCCGACCTTTCGTGGAAGGCGATATCGAGTCTCTCAAAGCCTTTGAGCATCTCAATGCCTCCATCGCCGAAGAATCGGCATTTATTGCTCGGACTGGATACACGGGAGAGGATGGTTTTGAGATCATGCTCGAGCCCGCAGCAGGACGGCAGTTGTGGCGATCGCTTCTCGCTGCCGGAGTCGCGCCTTGTGGGTTGGGGGCGCGGGATACGTTACGCTTGGAAGCGGCGATGGCACTCTACGGACAAGATATTACCGATGACACCACTCCCTTAGAAGCCGGCTTGAGTTGGTTGGTACATTTGAATAGTAAGGGAGAATTTATCGGACGAGAAGTTTTAGAAGAACAGAAAGAAAACGGGATCGATCGCAAATTAATCGGTTTGGAAATGCAGGGACGTTATATTGCCCGTCACGGTTATCCCATTATTGCCGAGGGAGAAAAAGTTGGCGAAGTGACCAGTGGAACCCTCTCCCCGACTTTGGATAAAGCGATCGCCTTGGCTTACGTCCCCAAACGTTTTGCCAAAAAAGGAACGCCCCTCGAAGTGGAAATTCGCGGCAAAACCCACCCCGCGATCGTGGTTAAGAAGCCCTTTTATCGCTCTCTCCATCGCCCCTAGAGCAACTTTATTCATATTTTCTGGTGCGATCGCTCGAAATTTCGTAAAGTTTGTTTGCGATCGCGAAACAGATTTCCAAGGGATGGTAATGTGGAAATTGAAGCAATTCATGCTTCTCCAAAAACGGCACAAATGATAGCAACAGGGCAAAACACTCTGTTTATACCAACTTGGTTCAATATCTAAGCTGTTTCAATTTCTTGGTATCTCATACCAATCTCGAAAAACCAGAGCAAGATCTTACAAGAACGCTCGCATTCTCTCCACTGAAAATCTGAGGGATATACCTAGAGTTGACAGGAAAATTAAACTTCCTACTTTAGGAAACCCCTAGAAAAACTCGAGGAAAGATAGAGAAAAGCGAGCAAGTCTAGAAGAAACAGCTCTGGTTTTGAGTATTTCAACCTAAATCGCCATGATTTTCTTCTAAAGTAAAGTTTTGTTGCAAATCTGGGATTTTCCGAGAAAACCTGCTAAATTAATAATTGAAGCAGTCAATAAATGAATGCTTCCCTGGCAGATAAAACAGCCAAGTCCGAATAAGCCAAATCAAAAAGGCCAAATCAACAAGTTAAGAGAGGT
>JBFRWJ010000068.1:0-17641 GCA_051439525.1 Spirulina sp.
GAATCGTAATTCCCGACATTATACAACACTAAAATTGTTTTAACAAGTCGAGTGTTGATAATATAATGTTTGGGCTTGTTTTGACTAACTTTTGCACGGGAATCCGCCTCTCGATCGCGATAATCGTTGAATTTGAATCAAATTTAACGATTGAATTGCGAATAATTTCATTAAAGATTTTGTAGGGAACTCCCGATCGCGGATTTTCCCAACCCACGGGAAAAAAAGATTGAGGGTAGGGAAAAGATCGCGAGTGCAAAGAAAAGAAAAGAGGCATCGTCCCCCCATTGCCAATGGGTATAACGCGATCGCCACAGTTTTTGCATTGAGTTGAATGCTTGAGGAGCAGAATATGGTACAAGCTAACCTAGGTCGCTCAACAGAAACCAGCCGAGAAAATGCTTTTATTCTCTGGTTCAATGAAGTGAGGAGCGAAGATGTCAACTTAGTCGGGGGAAAAAACTCCTCTCTCGGCGAAATGATCCAACAGCTACAACCCCGAGGCGTAAATGTTCCCATGGGTTTTGCCACGACGGCTCATGCCTACCGTTACTATATTCGGGAAACGGGTTTAGAGCCGCGCTTGCGAGAGTTATTCAGCGATCTCGATGTGGATAATGTGCTCAACTTACAAGAGCGAGGACGACAAGCGCGCTCCATGATTCTGCATACGCTGTTTCCCGAAGACTTGCAAAACGCGATCTCCCTCGCCTATAAAAAAATGTGCCAAGAGAAGGGATGCAATACGGGTATCTACGAACGATTCAAACCCGAATATCGTGCTTTGTGCGAAGATCAAACCCAAGATATGGATGTTGCCGTGCGCTCGAGCGCCACGGCGGAAGATTTGCCCGAAGCCAGTTTTGCCGGACAGCAGGAAACCTATCTCAACGTCCGAGGGGTCAAAGGGGTTCTCGAAGCCTGCCACAAATGTTTTGCCTCCTTGTTTACCGATCGCGCCATTTCCTACCGCGATCGCAACGGGTTCGATCATTTTGCCGTGGCGCTATCCGTCGGGGTACAGAAGATGGTGCGATCGGACTTGGCCTCCTCGGGGGTGATGTTCTCCATCGACACGGAAACCGGGTTTAAAAATGCCACCTTAATTACCGCCGCCTACGGGTTGGGGGAAAATGTGGTACAAGGTGCCGTCAACCCCGATGACTATTTAGTCTTTAAACCGACCCTCAAAGAAGGATACGAACCCATTTTAGCCAAGCGCTTGGGAACGAAGGCCCTGAAAATGGTGTACGATATCGGCGGCTCGAAACTCACGAAAAACTTGCAAGTTCCCGAACCCGAGCGGGCTAAATTCTGCTTGACAGATAAAGAAATCTTACAGTTGGCGCGCTGGACGATCGCGATCGAGGAGCATTATTCTCAAGTTCGGGGCGTTTATACGCCGATGGATATTGAATGGGCAAAAGATGGTTGCACGGGGGAACTATTTATCGTGCAAGCACGCCCGGAAACCGTGCAATCTCAAAAAGCGGCCAATGTTCTCAAAACCTACGAACTGAAGGAACGCAGCCAAGTTTTGGCTTCGGGTCGCAGCGTCGGCACCGCCATCGGTCAGGGACGAGCCAACATTATTCTCAGTACCTCCTATTTAGATCGCTTTAAACCCGGGCAAGTGCTGGTGACCAACCGCACGGATCCCGACTGGGAACCGATTATGAAACAGGCGAGCGCGATCGTGACCAACCAAGGGGGACGTACCTGCCACGCGGCAATTATCGCGCGGGAAATGGGCATCCCGGCCATTGTCGGTTGCGGCGATGCGACCGAAGCGATCGCCTCGGGACAAGAAGTTACGGTTTCCTGTTCGGAAGGGGAAGAAGGGCGCATTTATCAAGGTTTACTGCCCTTTGAAGTCCGAGAAACCCTCTTGTACGATCTGCCGGAAACCCGCACGAAAATCTTAATGAATATCGGCAATCCGGAACAGGCATTTTCCTTGGCAAGTATTCCCTCGGAAGGCGTGGGTTTGGCGCGGTTGGAATTTATCATCGCCAATCATATCAAAGCGCATCCTTTGGCCTTGCTGCACTTTGAAGAGTTGAGCGATCGCTGGGAAAAATCCGAGATCGAAAAACTCACCAAAAATTATCTGCATAAAGCCGATTTCTTCGTGGATCGATTAGCACGAGGGATCGCCACGATCGCGGCGGCATTCTATCCCAAACCCGTTATCGTGCGGATGTCGGATTTTAAATCCAACGAATATGCCAACCTGTTAGGCGGTCAAACATTTGAGCCCAAAGAAGAAAATCCGATGATCGGCTGGCGGGGGGCTTCTCGCTACTACGATCCCAAATATCGCGAGGCGTTTGCCCTAGAGTGCAAAGCCATGAAGCGAGTGCGGGATGAAATGGGCTTAACCAATGTTATCCCGATGATTCCCTTCTGTCGCACCCCGGAAGAAGGACGGCGGGTGCTGGCGGAAATGGGCAAACAAGGGCTGAAACGGGGGGTCAATGGCTTGCAAGTCTACGTGATGTGCGAACTGCCCAGTAATGTCATTTTCGCCGACGAGTTTGCGGAAGTCTTCGACGGGTTCTCCATCGGTTCCAACGATCTCACTCAACTCACGTTGGGATTGGATCGGGATTCGGCTTTGGTGGCGCACCTGTTTGACGAACGCAATGAAGGGGTCAAACGGATGGTGAAAATGGCGATCGCGACGGCTAAAGAAAAAGGGGTCAAGATCGGCATTTGCGGTCAGGCTCCGAGCGATTATCCCGAGTTTGCGAAGTTCTTAGTCGAAGCCGGTATTGATTCTCTCAGTTTGAACCCCGATTCCGTTCTCAAAACTCTCTTGACGGTTGCAGAGGTCGAGAAAGGGATGCGTTAAATCAGTCACCACTTCGCCACCTAACCGAGTGTACGATCGGGGATTTCAGGGGCGATCGGCTCACTGTTAAACTCCATTAACTTAAAACCCACATTGTGCACAATGTGGGTTTTAGATACCCATTCTTTCTTCACTGGATTCATAATCGCTTCCTCAATCTTCAGAGTAGGAAAAAATGACAATTTTTATTTGTCCCGGAATTCATCCCCCAGAACTTACCGATCGTTTCATCGAGAATTTAGGATTCACCTCCCGCGATCGCCTTCTCATTCTTCCCCCTCATATTCTCCCCTATTCGGGGATTGAGATTTTTAACTTTCTTAACCACAATTGCGATCGCACTTCACCCCTTCTCTGTATTGCCTTTAGTGCTGGAGTGGTAGGAGCAATATTTGCCGCTTTAGCATGGCAAAATCAAGGTGGATTAATGAGTTTGTTTATTGCTCTTGATGGTTGGGGAGTACCCCTAGTAGGAGATCTGGCTATTTATCGTCTCAGTCACGACTATTTTACCCATTGGAGTTCTGCCTTGTTGGGAGGGGGAGAAGAGAGTTTTTACGCCGATCCGGGGGTGGATCATCTAGAATTATGGCGCTCTCCGGCTCTCGTTCGCGGTTGGCGTAACACGAAACACTACAAGATGCGCTGTTCTGCTGCCGAGTTTTTATTGGATCTTTTGCAACGCCACGAACAAAAAAAGTGATAAACTACTTTAAAAATAAAAAGAAGAATACTTAAAACAGAGTTGTTGTAAGTGAAAACACGGAGATCTGTATCTTGGCAAGATCTAACCAGAACATCTCTCGGTATTCTTTGCATCGCCTCGATCGCTCGAGTCTCCTTAGAGATATTGGGGAAGGAAACCCTCTCTCAGACACTCCATTGAAGGGAGTCCTTAAGGATTGAGCGATCGCGATGAACCCTGCCACTCATTTTAATTCGATGCCGAAAATTGAAACAAAATTTAAACCCGATGGGAATTTGGTGTTATATCCGGGAGATGTCAAGAATTTTCTCCCAACTTTACCCGATGCTTCTATCTCCTTAATTATAACTTCTCCACCTTATAATTTGGGCAAAGAATACGAAAATCCTACGGCGATAACCGAATATCTCGACAACCAAAAAGACACGATTTCCCATTTTCATCGCATCCTCAAAGAAGAGGGAAGTATTTGTTGGCAAGTGGGGAGTTTTGTCAAAAAAGGAGAAGTTTTTCCCCTCGATATTTTTTATTATAATCTTTTCAAGAAGTGTGATTTTTACTTGCGCAATCGAATTGTGTGGCGATTCGGACATGGCTTACACGCTTCTAAACGATTTTCTGGACGCTACGAAACCATTCTTTGGCTCACCAAAAGTCAAAATTATACATTCAATTTAGATGATGTGAGGATTCCGTCTAAATATCCGGGGAAACGCTATTATAAAGGGATAAAGAAAGGCAAACCCTCGGGCAATCCCAAAGGGAAAAATCCGTCCGATTATTGGGAAATCATTCGGCAAGATTGGGAACGAGAAGTTTGGGATATTCCCAATGTTAAAGCCAAACATCCCGAAAAAACCATTCATCCCTGTCAATATCCGATCGAATTGGTGGAACGCTGTATTTTAGCACTCACCAATGAAGGCGATTGGGTATTCGATCCCTATATGGGGGTGGGATCTTCTCTGATCGCAGCTTTAAAGCACGATCGCAAAGCCGTAGGCAGCGAACGGGAATTAAAGTATATGGAGGAGGCGATCGCTCGCATTCGTGCCTATTTTGATGGTACGCTAAAAGTCAGACCTTTGGACAAACCCATTCACGTGCCGACGGGTCGAGAACAAATCGTACAGATGCCCGAGGAATGGCAAGAACCGTAAATTTTAAGCGTTCACAATGAATCAAAATATCAATCAACAAGTGACCGTGAGTTGCCGGGTTTCCCAAACTTGGCAGAATCGAATTGAAAAAATTGCCACCGATCGCAACACGTCCTCAGAAGAAATTATGACAGAAGCGATCGCGTTATATTTGGGAGAAGCAAGCATCAATTCTCGCGATCGCTTGTTGGCTTTAGAAGGAGAAGTTGCCGTTTTAAAACAAATGTTGAGTCAGTTCAATAACACGGTAACCTTATTGCAGCAACAGCAAGTGAGTAGGGATTTAAGTACCGACTCAATCCCGCGATCGCCCGTTCCTCAACCCTTTTTTGAGAACGCGATCGCGGCAGATGATGACGTAGAAGACGAACCCGATGAAGTCCTTTATGATTTTCTCGAGCCGAATTAAAAAGAATTAGGGGGTGCATCTCAGTTTTGCAAATACATAATTCTGCTACTCATCGAATTGACGCATATGCCCCCTAAGTCCCCAATGAGGTCGATTGGATATGAGCGCGAGGGATGCTGAATCGTCTCTTGGTGCGCGTTCCCTCGACCTCGACTTCGGGGGACTTCCGGACTCCGATTCCCCCAAGATTGGGGGCTAGGGGGCTGCTGGTTTACGAATTTGAGATGCACTCGAATTAGGGTAAATACTTTTGCACGACGCTCCAACCGGAAAGGGAAACAAAAAGAAAGCCAAAAAAGAGAAGAGTATTAATCGTGAGATGCAGCGATCGCGCTTTTTCCCATCTCCCGATCGCCAAGGCACTCCCCGCAGACACTAAAACCAACAATACCACTAAAATTCCCGCAATTAAGTGGGGAGAATGTCCTAAATCCCCATAATATCCCAACGTCCCAACAATCCCAATAGACAGTAAAAGTAAAACCAAGAGAACTAAAACTCCACCGATCGCGAGGTGAAATTCGCGCAATCCTTGGGGATAAGATCGGTTTTTCAAGCGTAAAATCCGCATCCAAATTCCCGCGATCGCCAAGAGGAAATAAGCCGCGATCGTTAGTCCCATCGACCAAGCAGCAATTTTCCAGAGCCAAAGAAAAGAAGGTAAATCCATATCAATTATCAATTATCAATTATCAATTATCAGTTATCAGTTATCAATTATCAATTATCAATTATCAGTTATCAATTATCAATTATCAATTATCAATTATCAATTCTTAGGGTATGGGTTGGGGAGATTTCGTTTCCCCAACCTCATCCCCGATCGTTGTTTGAGATTTGCGAGATTAAGCCGATTTAAACTGGCGATCGTAGACTTCGTTTTCCTTATTTGATTCCACCTTCAAATCCGATCGCGGATAGGCATAACACAACAAAGCATATCCCTCCGCTTGTAAGTCGGGAGAAAGTCCCATGACATCCTGTTCTACCCGGCCTTCTACAATTTTGGCAGCACAAGTCGTACAAACGCCTGCGGTGCAAGAATAGGGTAACTCAATGCCTGCAGCTAAGGCAACATCGAGAATTTTTTGGTCTTCTGCAACCGAGATCGTATGAGTAGACCCGTCGTGATTAATTTCAACAGTATAGATATTTGCCATGACCATTCGTGTATTTCGCTTGACTCCAATTGCTCATGTTATCCTGAAAGCGCGATCGCATGGCTTAGATTTTCTTCTTGACCCAGCGATCGCCTTCGCCTCAACGAGCGTTTAAGCGCCTCCCCAGCGAGCGCGATAGGGGCGGATATCGAGGTGCAGGAGATTGGGATAATGACGATAAATCCCCATTCCTCCAGGCCAGTTGCGCAGTTTGCTCGCCATTTGTCGCCCCGTCATGCCCGATCGCAGCACATCCACCGCTTGACCGATTTTATGGCGGGAATACCGAGCCCCTCCCGCCCGAGAGTTCCAAGGTTCGGGACGATACCAACTCGTAATCGTAAGCGGAAAACCGCCCAAACGTTCGCGAACGTCTTCCAAGCGGGTTGCGAGGGCAATGATATTATCCACGTGTGCCTTGCTTTTGGGAATGCGTTCGCCATTATGTAAGGCTTCTCGCCAGAGAAAACTCCCGTTAGGAATGATGGGATCGTTGAGGAAGAACGTACTCGTATACCCCGGTAAATTAAAAGCATCGCCGCGATCGCCGAGTTGGGGGGCTTCGTCGTCCGGTTCTTGCTGCAAGGGTTCCCCATCTTGCAAGATTTCGATGTGATCCACAAAGGCATACCACGTATTAAAGCCATTAAACGTCTCGTCTCGGAGGGCGAGTTTGACGTGATTGCTTTCTTCTCCCCAACTGTGTAACACCAATTTTGCCCCTTCTTTAATGGGATACTTTTGATTGGGATCGGCAATTTGGGTGCTGTCGATGGGTTCTTGTTTGAGTACCGTATCGCGAATAATTTCTACCGCTAAACTGGGTTGGGGTTCCCCGAGTACTTTCCCCCAAGTTTGGCCGCCTACAATCCCATCGACGGTGAGTCCCTGTTGTCTTTGATAATTTTTGACCGCTTCAACGGTTTTAGCATCGTAAACCCCATCAATTTCTGCACCCACCCGGTGTTCGATATAGCGCACGGCTAAACCTTCCGCATGATTGGGGCGCAAAACGGGTTGAGAAAGAATTTCATCGATCGCGTTCCAAGTCAGG
This sequence comes from Spirulina sp., assembly GCA_051439525.1. Taxonomy (GTDB): domain Bacteria; phylum Cyanobacteriota; class Cyanobacteriia; order Cyanobacteriales; family Spirulinaceae; genus CCY15215. The sequence continues at coordinate 7,344 of JBFRWJ010000068.1, forward strand.
GAAACCGGACGACCCGCAGCATCAATTCCCATCAACTGGTGAAACCTTTGGGTTGCCGCTTCGGTACTTCCACCGGGAATGCCGTCCTCTTTTAAAGCCTTACCATTAGAATCGCGAAGTTGCAAGCGATTGAGTGCCTGTTGTAACTCGAGGGTTTGTCGTTCTTCAACTTTGGGGGCATCTGGCTTTTCGTCTGGAAGTTTGCCCGCCAATCCTTTAACGATTGCATTGGCCATCGCTTCAGTATTGTAGCGCGTCATATCTTTTTGCGAATCGATGAAGCAACATTCAATGAGAATGGCAGGCATAGCCGTATTTTTCAAAACATAGAGATGAGAGCCATTTTTAACCTTGCGATTGACAAAGCCCAAATCGATAATATTTTTTAAAACTGGCGAAGCAATACGCCGAGAGGCATCGCTAATCGCAAAAATTTCCGTGCCATTGGCACTGCCATTAAACGCATTAAAATGAATGGAAATATAGATATCGACCTTTTGTCCATTGGCCGTACCCACCCGCTTGCGCAGGGAGTCAATGACGCTACTGGCACTGCTGGGGTTACAGTTCACCGCCTCGTGTCCGAGAGCCTGTAGTTTACTGATAACGAGGGTGCCGATCGCTTTGGTCAGTTGGTCTTCGCTGCCAAATTTAGAAGAAGCACCCGTATCGGGGGGAGCATTATGTCCCATGTCAATCCCGAATTTCATAAATTTATCTCCTTAATGGGTAATGGGTAATAGGTAATGGGTAATTGCCAAATCACAAATAACTATCCAATTAATTGACTCCATGTTTGCGAACCGACAATCCCATCAACCGTTAAATGATTGGTTTGTTGGTAGCGTTTGACGGCTGCTGCCGTATTCGGACCGAAGATGCCATCGATCGCGCTCCTCGCACGAAACTGAACGTAGCGCACGGCTTTCCCTGTCGCGTGAGAGGGGCGCAAAACGGGACGCTCGAAAATCTCTTCGATCGCTTTCCAAGTTGCTGCACCGGCTGCGCTGAGGGTTTGCAATCCCATGAGAGTATGAAAGCGATCGATTGCCGATTGGGTTGCCGGTCCGCTTATGCCGTCCTCGACTAAGACTTTCCCATTGCGATCGCGAATTTGCAAGCGATTGAGTGCTTTTTGCAGTTTGAGAACTTCTGGGTTAACGGAGGTTCGTGCATCGGCATTGCCTCCCTCCTCGGGTTGGCTATCCTCCGGACTCACTCCCGTCAATCCCTTAACGATCGCATTGGCCATCGCCTCCGTATCATATAAATTCATATCCCGCCGCGAGTCAATAAAGCAGCATTCGATCAAAATCGCTGGCATGGTTGTATTTTTCACGACATATAAATGAGAACCATTTTTAACGCCGCGATTGTAATATCCCAGGGCAACGATATTGTTTAAAATGGGGGTGGCGATTTTCCGTCCCGCCGAACTGGTCGCAAATATCTCCGAACCGCTCGCCCGTCCGTTAAACGCATTAAAGTGAATAGATACAAAAATATCTACCTCGCTCGAATTAGCCGTTCGCACGCGCTTTCTCAGAGAATCGAGAACGCTGGAAGCCCAACGAGGCGTACAGTTGACAAAGCTGTAGCCTAAATTGTCCAATTTGGCCATCACTTGCGTGCCGACAGCTTTGGTCAAGTCATCTTCTCGCCATATTCCCACCGCCCCCGTATCGGGAGGGGCATTGTGTCCCATATCAATGCCGAATTTCAAGATTCTTCGACCTCCAATGCGATCGCTTCTAATTATAAAGTCTCGAGGTTTGCTATCCGTTGGCAGAGATTTTAAGTTAAGTTAAAAAATTGCGATCGGGGTGGCGCTTGCACCATCGAAGGAGATAAAAAATGAATAACCTATCCGATCGACAAGCAATTGTGGATTTATCTCATCTTCTTAATTTACTAAAGTCTTGGCTCGCCGAGCGACTTCCTCCCCCGAGTTGGCATTGGCTCGAGGGCAAACAACAACAAATCGTCAGCACGGGAGAAAAACGCGATTTACTCATAGGTTTTAGTGCCGTCCCCCGTTATGTTGATAAAACGAGCCTCCAACTCACAGAAAATGATTTACAAGCGATCGCCGGGGAAGAATGGCATCCCGGTCATTGGAATTTACAACAAGTCGCGCGGACTTTTTTACTGCTCTCGTTTCCTTGCGATCGCCAAGAGGATTACGGTCAAGCGTTAGACCAACTTTTTCGCGTGGCAGATGTGAACGAATTAGTGACTTTGTATCAAAGTTTGCCGCTTTTACCTTATCCCGAAAGTCACATCGAGCGAGCTAAGGACGGAATTCGCACGAATATGACCTCGGTTTTCGAGGCTTTGGCGTTGCGAAATCCCTATCCCGCTCGCTATTTCGATGCACCCGTTTGGAATCAAATGGTACTTAAAGCCCTGTTCGTGGACTGTCCCCTTCACTTAATTTTGGGTCTCGATCGCCGCCTGAATCCGAAGTTGGCTCCTATGGCGATCGATTACGCTCGGGAGCGGCGGGCGGCGGGGCGTTCCGTTCCGCCGGAACTGTGGCGTTTGTTAGGGACTTACGCGGGAACGAACGCGATTCCTGATTTAAAAATTGCTTTAGAGGAGCGCGACCCTCACCAAAAAGAAGCCGCCGCTTTAGCTTGTTTTCTCTCAACGTGCCAACCCGTTCGAGACCTATTAGATGCTTATCCAGATTTGCGAACTCGGATGGAAAAAAGAGAGCTAACATGGGATACTTTCAGCCAACGCCTCAACTCAGTCGTAGAAAATTAAATAGGTCATTAATATGCAATTTATCGATCCTCACATTCACATGACATCGAGAACGACTTATGATTACATGGTCATGCGTCAATACGGTATTGTTGCGATTGTCGAGCCTTCCTTTTGGCTCGGTCAACCCCGCACTAATGTAGGCAGTTTTAAGGATTATTTCAGCAGTTTGATTGGTTGGGAACGGTTTCGAGCCAGTCAATTTGGCATCCGTCATTACTGTACGATTTCTATTAATCCCAAGGAGGCCAATAACGAGGCACTTGCTGAAGAAGTGATGGAATTATTGCCCCTTTATCTTTGCAAAGAAGGAGTCGTCGCGATCGGAGAAATTGGCTTTGACGAAATGACTGCCGCAGAAGAAAAATACTTTCGCAAACAACTCGAATTAGCCAAAGAACTCGATATGTTAGTGTTAATTCACACTCCTCATCGCAATAAAAAGGAAGGAACTTCCCGCAGTCTCGCAATTTGTCGAGAACATGGGATAGCACCTTCACGAGCGATTATCGATCACGTGAATGAGGAAACTGTAAAAGAAACCTTAGATGAGGGATTTTGGGCGGCATTTTCCATCTATCCTCAAACAAAAATGGGGAATCAGCGCATGGTGGAACTCGTGCGACAATATGGGAGCGATCGCATTATTGTTGATAGTGCTGCCGATTGGGGCATTAGCGATCCCCTCGCGGTGCCCAAAACCGCTCAACTCATGTTAGAAAATGGCATTACCGAGGCAGATGCTCTGGCGGTATGTTACCACAATGCTCTCGCGGCTTACGGTCAAAGCGGTTGGATGAAAGAAAGCAACTGGGAGGAAGAAATCGCGATCGATCAGCGCCAACTTTTCGAGGGAAATTCAGTCTTGCGCGGACAACAACCCATCGTTAAAAGCGATCGCGATTCTCTCATTATTGAATAAAAGGGAGTAGGGAATTTATCAGTCACCAGTCTTTTCAGTCACCAGTCACCAGTCACCAGTCACCAGTTGAGGAACAACCAACCCTAACCTACCCCTAACCCCTCCCAAGAGGGGAGCAACAAACAACAAACAACCAATAACCAATAACCAATAACCAATAACCAATAACAAAAATGTTAAAACTTTATGGCGGTCTGTTAACGCGTGCTTTTATCGTTGAATGGTATTTGCTGGAACTCGAAATTCCTTATGAGTTCGTGCGGCTGGATATGAGCAAGGGAGCGCATCTGAAACCCGAATTTTTAGCTATTAATCCCATGGGCAAATTACCCGCTCTTGTGGATGGTAATTTTAAACTTTGGGAATCGGGGGCGATTCTTCTTTATTTAGCTGAAAAATACAATCGCTTACCCGAATCCCTCGAACAACGCGCCCAAATGATTCAATGGGTTACCTTTGCCAATGCGACATTAATTCCTAATTTATTCGTTCCCCAGACTTGCGATCGCGAAGCTCCTCGACTACTGGCTCCCCTCGATCGCCATTTACAATCTCAACCCTATCTTCTCGATGAATTTAGCGTTGCCGATGTCGCAGTAGGATCTGTTCTTGCTTATATTCCCCTCTTATTAAACCTCGATCTTAGTGGTTTTCCGAAAGACGTGGAAACTTCTATTAAGCATTTGGAAAATATTAATTTCTCGGCTTATCCTCATGTGGTGGATTACCGACAGCGCTTGAGCGATCGCCCGGCGTTTCAAAAAAGTATTACCGCCTTATCGGCATTGGCCAAGGAGAGCGCATGAAAGCAGTGACTACGGGATTTCAAGAACAAAATTGGTGGGCTTATTTACAGCTCTTGCGCCCGGCCAATATCGTCACCGCTTGGGCTGATATTTTAGTGGGTTATGGCGCAGCGATCGGGACTTCTAAATTGCTTTTTACGCCTTTCCCTCTTCTCTGGTTGTTATTAGCAACGACAGGACTCTATGGTGGAGGAATTGTCTTTAATGATGTCTTTGATGCCGAACTCGATGCCCGAGAGCGACCGGAACGACCCATCCCGAGCGGCAGAGCTTCACGTTGGGGAGCCAGTATCTTAGGGAGTTGCTTTTTCCTCCTCGGTATTGGGTCGGCATTGCAGGTTTCTTTAATAAGCGGACTCTTTGCCCTCGCGATCGCCTCGGCTGCCCTTCTCTACGATGGGGTCAGCAAACATCATCCTTGGTTGGGCCCGTTAAATATGGGCTGTTGTCGGGGAGGAAATTGGCTATTGGGCGTAACGGCAGTCCCCGAACTGTTGAGCGATCGCTGGTGGTTGGCCTTCATCCCCATTGCCTACATTGCCGCTATCTCTGCGATTAGTCAAGGGGAAGTGAGCGGCGGTCAAAAAAGTACGGGGATTTTCGCGGTGAGTTTGGTGGGGATGGTGATTTTAAGCGCGATCGCGTTGGGATTCTTGCCTTTTTATGCGCTTCTTCCCGCTCTTCCGTTTATCATTTTCTTCAGCATTCGCGTTCTCCCTCCTTTCCTGCAAGCCGTTGGCGATCCCAGTCCGGAATTGATTCGTCAAGCGGTTCGAGCCGGTGTTTTATCCTTAATTGTGTTAGATGCGGCGGTTGCAGCCGGGTTTGCCGGGGTTTTGTACGGCTTGCTCGTTCTGGCACTACTCCCCTTATCTCTAGGTTTAGCACGAATTTTTGCCGTAACTTGAGATTGATTATTTGTTGTTTGTTATTGGTTATTTGTTGTTTGTTACGTTTTTTTTAGAGAGGGGTATCTCGCTGAAAAATAGAGTAAATTTGAGATGCTTACCTAAAGTGCTTAGCTCCTCGTAACCCATGACCTCGAAAAAGAGGTTTCAGGCATCTGTTTATTGTTCATTGTTCATTGTTCATTGTTCATTGAAATGACACCTCTCACGACCAATGCCGCGATCGCTTCAGAGCGATCGCGGTTACCCATCCGCCAGAATTTTGCCGTAACTTTTAACTACGAGGTTCACTTTACGAGGGGATTATTACAACCAGATAATCCTTTACTGGCTCGGGTTCTGAGCGCCGATCGCGAAGCACTCCCCAAATCCGTTCTCGCCATCATTGATGACGGATTATTACAACACTGGCCGGACTTACCCGCACAACTGAAACAATACGTTCAAACCTATCGAGAGGCGATCGCTCTCAAAAACGAGCCGATCCTCGTACCGGGAGGAGAACGGGCAAAAACTCAGCCCCAATGGGTGGAAAAAATCCAACAAGCGATCGCAAAAGTCGGGTTATGTCGCCACTCTTATGTATTGGCTCTCGGTGGGGGAGCGGTGCTGGATTTGGCGGGATATGCGGCTGCGACGGCACATCGCGGCATTCGCCTCATTCGCGTTCCCACGACGGTATTGGCACAAAATGATTCCGGGGTTGGGGTAAAAAATAGTGTCAATGCGTTTGGGAAAAAGAACTTTTTGGGGACATTTGCCCCTCCCTACGCCGTTCTCAACGATTGTAACTTTTTGCAGACTTTAAGCGATCGCGATTGGCGGGCAGGAATGGCAGAAGCGGTGAAAGTGGCACTGATTAAAGATGCTGACTTTTTTGCCGCGATCGAACAACAAGCAATTGCCTTAAGCGATCGCGATTTTACCGCCATGCAGGCGTTAATTTATCGGTGCGCCCAACTCCATCTCAATCACATTGCCACCAGTGGCGATCCCTTTGAACTCGGGTCTTCTCGCCCTCTGGATTTCGGTCACTGGGCAGCTCACCAATTAGAACATTTAACAGATTATCGCTTGCGACACGGGGAAGCCGTCGCGATCGGCATGGCACTCGACAGTACCTATTCTTACTTGACCGGGCTGCTCTCTCAACCCGCATGGCAGCGAATTATTGAGGTACTAGAGGCACTAGGTTTTACTTTACTCGTTCCCGAATTAAACAATCCCGAACTCTTTCAAGGATTAACAGAATTTCGCGAACATTTGGGAGGGCAATTAACGATTACTTTATTAAAAGATATTGGGAAAGGAACAGATGTCAATGAAGTCGATATTTCCTTGTATCGACAAGCCATTTCTCTTTTACAAGAGAACGCTAAAATTCTTGTTTCGCTTTAAATATTATGGAACTCCAACCAACCGCGATCGCGCATCCCATCGAGACCCGAGCGGATCTGATTTTTGCCCTCAAAGAGACCGCAGAAATCGAACATCAGTTCATGTGCATGTACCTCTATGCCGCTTTTTCTCTCAAGAAAAATCCCGATGCTTCTTGTAATGCCGCGCAACTCGAAGCCGTGCGGCGTTGGGCTTCGACCCTCTACAAGATTGCCCGCCAAGAGATGGAACACCTTTCTTTAGTGAATAGTTTACTGGCGGCCATTGGCGGGCCGCCCCATTTTGCCCGAGACCATATTCCCACTCAGTCTCGATACTATTGCGCCCCCATGCAGCAAAAGCGCTATGGTACTGAAGAATGCCAGCAGGGACATCTCGAATCCTGCGATTTTCCCTTTCTCTTCGAGCCTTTCGATCGCCATAGCGCTCAACGGTATACCTGTATGGAGAGTGCAAAACTGAGATGCTTATCCCATAGCCAAAGATCGGAAGTGGAACGATGGTGTTTTAAAGATAGTGCTGGAATTTGTTCCTGTTTGCCGCATTATGGGGGACTGAATGGGTTTCCCTTACACCGCTCTCCCTATTGGACGCACAAAGTCGGGAGCGTCGAAACGATAGAAGTGGGTACGATTGAGGAATTTTACCAGCGACTGCGAGAAGGATTTCAAACCGTTGCCGATCGCGATCCCAGCTTATTTGTCGGACCCGACGATCGCCATCAAGTGGAAATTGCGAACGAGTACGACATTTATATCTTTCCCGTCACGGATCTGGGGTCTGCGTTGAATGCGATCGATTTAATCGTCAAACAAGGAGAAGGGATTAATGCTCCCCCTTATTATGATAGTCATTTCCAAGGCTTTTTGGATATCGCACTGGAATATCAGAGGTTACAAGAGCAAGATCCGAATTTTACCGCCGCTTATCCCGTCCCGAGCAATCCCGAAGAAAGCGCGATCGCCGATCCCCTCGCCAAAAAACTCTTCGTCCTCTTTAATTATAGTTATGTCACGTTACTGTACGTGCTAACGGGATTATATGGTTGGTATCGACCCGCATCGGAAGAAACAAGTTATCCCCATTTCAGTGCGGCATTGCAAGATATTGCTTTTGCCCCCGTAATGACCATGTTAATTCGCTCTCTCGGAGAAGTAATCGTGCAACTTCCCCTCTCTCCTGAAGAACCGGATCGGGTGGCTGCACCTAACTTTTATATTTCTCCAGAAGAAGATCGACAACTACAACTCGGAGGAAAATCATGGTCATCTAATGCTGACTATACCAATATTTCCTTCTATCTGGAGCGGTTTGAGGAGATCGATCGCCAATTCCGGGACGTTCTCGAGGGCGATCGCGATCTGCCACCCGAGAGACAAACCCAATTGGAATACATCCGTCAAAATGTTTATCGTTTGACGGGGAATTTACGTGAAGTTTATCAAACTGGCGTTTATAGTAAATTTCAAACCACCCCATGAATACTCGAGAACAGTTACAAAACATTGGCCCGGCAAAATATTTAACCCTTCACTTTGAAGGCTATTTTGCCTGTCGGATCGCCACAGATCCCGATCCCACCAACGAAGCGAGAGGAATGAGCGGCTATACCATGGCACTCTCGACGGAAGCAAAACTGGATCAAATCATTCGCTTGCAGGTCGATCGCGAGTATCTCGAGCGGAATAATCGCCCTCCGATGCGACAGATGGGAGTGTATCAAGAATTAGAACGGGGAGTCTACGTGCGGGATGTCACCTTTGACGGTCAATCTTGGCCTCAAGGAGACTCTTTGTTAGGGGCAAGAGTTTATTTAAGGGGACGCGATCGCCCCTTTGACGGTCCGACGTTTGAGAGTCGCAATAATATTACCGGCTCCGATGATAATTTGTCTTTTGTTGTCGATCCTTTTGACTTGCAGATCGGGCCCGATAAAGTACCAGAAGCATCTAAAAATGACGATTGTTGGCAAATTTGCGCCCGAGATATTCTCAACCCGGCTCAACCCGAGCAAAAAATTTGGCAAATTCTCGATCCGGCGATTTACGGTCGCCGTCTCACCCAATCTGTTGAGGTCAATTCCCCAGAAGTTGCAGAAGCCTTAAATGTATTCGATCTCTATGGATATTTCTACGATCGCCGTCGTTTCCTCCAGCAGCAAATTAAAGATTTAACAGGGGAGATTGACCGATTAGAGCAAATTGGTTCCGCTTCGGGAGAGACACCTTCTGTTGAGATTCGGGATTTAGAACAACAAATTCAAGACCTCAAAAAAGAAGAATCGCCGCGATCGCCAGAGCAACTCAAATATTTGTATCAAGTCCAGCAAGAACAATTCAAATCCCGTCTTTATCAATTGGAATTCTGGGGCGATCGCGTCATCAGCAAACTGGGAACACAAGTTAACTGGTCGTTTAAAATCAACGATCCTCTCTCTTATCAGATTGTCAACAATGGAACCCAACAATCTAACCTCTGTGGGGGAGCGATCGACATGAAGCAATCTTGGCCCGTAGAGTTCTGGTTTGGCGGTTGGGATGGCGACTTTTTAACAGGATATATGCGCGGAAGTCTGAATGTGCCCTTTACCCCGTTTTGCCATGAAGATTAGTCCGATGAGTAACGTTCATTTAACCTACTGTACGAACATTCACCCCGGGGAAAGTTGGCGGGAAGTGTTCGATAATTTACAGCAATATTTGCCCGTTCTCAAGGCGCGATTGTCCCCAGATGCTCCTTTTGGGATAGGTTTGCGTCTCGCTGCGATCGCGGCGCAAGAGTTACTCGTTGGAGAGACTCTCGATCGCTTCCAAGCCTGGCTAAAGGAACGGGATTTATACGTGTTTACCTTAAATGGCTTTCCCTACGGGGGATTTCATCGACAGGTGGTGAAGGATCGCGTCTATGCACCGGACTGGTCGCAACCGTCGCGAGTGGACTATACTTTACAATTGGCAGATATCCTCGCCCGGCTTCTCCCCTCACCAATGGATGGGAGCATTTCTACGGTTCCTCTTTCTTATAAGCCTTGGTGGAAGACGGAAAGCGATCGCGAGTCGGTTTTACAAGGGTGCTGTCTCAACCTCGCCCGAGTTGCCGCGCATTTGGTTCGCATTCGGGAAGAAACGGGGAAATCCTTGCACGTGGACTTGGAACCGGAACCCGATGGCGGGTTGGAAAATGCAGCCGAGGCGATCGCCTTCTTCAAAACTCACTTATTGCCGAAAGGTTCGAGTTATTTGGCTCGCGAGTTAGGCATTTCTCGCGCTTCTGGGGAAGAATTACTGCGAGATTGCATTCAGATTTGTTACGATACCTGCCATTTTGCCGTCGAATACGAAGAGCCAGCAGAGAGTTTGACTCGCTTGCACGAGGCAGGGATGGGTATCGGGAAAGTTCAACTCAGTACTGCAGTACAAGTTAAGTTGCCGGAAGATCTGCGCCAACGAGATGCGATCGCCGAACGCCTCTCACCTTTTGCCGAGACTACCTACT
>JBFRWJ010000069.1:0-19973 GCA_051439525.1 Spirulina sp.
GGAATGGACTCTGCGGGGTCATCCCAATGAATTTTAGCCGCACTCCCGGCAATGAGGACACCGACAATAATTAAAGCCGGAGCCGTGTCAAAAGCGGGAATGGCTTGCAGGAAAGGGATAAACAGAATAGAAAGGGCAAATAATAGGGCCGCAAATACTGCCGTAAAACCACTGCGTCCCCCTTCGGAAACCCCCGAAGCGGATTCAATGTAAGTCGTGACGGTAGAAGTTCCCATGGCGGCTCCTGCTGTCGTTCCCACCGCATCCGCCATAAATGCCCGGTTGACCCGGGGAAATTCTCCGCGTTCGTTAATATATCCAGCTTTAATGCCCAAACCCGTGAGAGTGCCGACGGTATCGAAAAGATCGACAAAGAAGAAGACAAAAATAATGGAGAGGAGTTGCCAAATGTTAACTTTTAGCACTTCTCCCAACCCGACAAAGGCCTGGCCGAATAAATGCACCGGAACCACGGGAATGCCGATAATTCCTTTGGGCCAGGGGGCAATGTTCAAGATCCAGCCTAACAGTGCCGTGGCCAAGATCCCCCATAAAAGAGCGCCTTTGATGCGTCTGGCAATAAATGCTGAGGTCATTAACAGACCCGCGATCGCCATTAAGGTATTGGGGTTGCTCAAATCGCCCAAACTGGTTGTCGTGGCAGGGTTAGCAACGATCAGTCCCGCACCTCCGGTTTCCGGGTTGCCCGATAAGCCAATATAGGCGATAAATAAGCCAATACCCGCCGCCGTTGCATGTTTGATACATTCGGGGATGAGGGTGACGATTTTGGCGCGGAGGTTGGTGAGGGTGAGGACAATAAAGATAATCCCTTCGATAAAGACGGCGGCGAGAGCGACTCGCCAATCTATTCCCAAGGTTAAAACGACGGAAAAGGCAAAATAGGCATTGAGTCCCATTCCCGGGGCGAGGGCAAAGGGATATTTGGCGTAGAGTCCCATCACGAGGGTGGCGATCGCGGCGGACAGTCCCGTAGCGATGACCAATTCGCTAAATAAATCCCCGGATTCTTGCAGGAAAATAGCTTCGGAAAGAATCCCCGGATTCACCACGAGGATATAAGCCATGGTCACAAAAGTGGTAATTCCGGCGAGAATTTCCGTGCGCAAGTCGGTGTTGAGTTCGGCAAAATTAAAATATTGAGCGATCGCGTTGGCATTTGTTGGGGTTGCATCCTTGTCCTCGGAGGCGATCGCCTTGTCCTCGGTGGAGGGGGTCGATGGGTTTTCGGGTTCTCGAGTCATCCTCTTATCGGCTAACAATCAACAGTAAACAGTAAACCGCAAACCGGTTAAAGTATTGTCAAACCAGATACGGCAAAGGGAGAGAAATTGGCAATGAACGAACCACAGGGCTTGCATCTCAAGCGTCCTTGTCTTTTGGTATCCGACCTCGAGCGATCGCTAAAAATTTATCGAGATATTTTGGGGTTTCGCTTAGATTATCAGAGTCCTGCGGATCCCGGCTCCTATCTGTATACCGTATTTGCTTTGCCGGCAACGGCTACTCTCACTTTTGCGGCGTTGAGTACCCCCAACGAATCTCGCGCTTTGGCGTTAGCAGAGGTTAAGGGCATTGAATTTCCTCCCGCACAACCTCCTTATCGCGCGGGGTTGGTGGTGCAAGTTGACTCTCTCGCAGCCATTCTCGCTCAATGGACAGCCTTAAATCTACCTATCTGTCCCCCCAATCATTTTACCGCCAGCGATCGCCGATTTACCGAGCAGGGGGTTTTGGATTGCGATCGCCATTTATTAATTTTGTATGAATCGCAGCCTGTTGTTGCTTAGCGATCGCGGGCTTTTTTTAACTATAAACGCCTTGGTATTTTATGCTCTCTTTTGTCAAACAACAAATCCTTTTGCCGATGATCGTATTTGATCTGATATCCTCTGGTATCAGCCTGAGTTTCTAGCTGGTTGCAGGTTGCAGCGGTTAGTTTTGGCAACTCCTCGCGAATCATCTGTCCGGCTTCTAACCCATGTTGAATGTGCTGATTCTCATGCTGCTGTACGGCGGCGACATAATTTTGCCAGCGCTGAATTAAGGATGGGGAGGTATCTGGTGGAGGATTCCACCGAGGCATCCGAATAACTCCCTTAACCTTAACTTCCAAGGTCTCGGGGTTGATGTAACAGCCATTAGCAGTTGTCAGGTATTGATACGTCCACCATACCTGCCACCCAGCAGTCGCAACAGCATTGTATCTGCCTGCTCCCTCAGAGCCTTTTCGATCGATCTCAACATAAAGGTCTTGAATCGTATCTGCAACAAGGGTATAGTATTTTTGCTCGATATTTTTGGAGAGTGCTGGAACTTTTTGCCGGACGATTTGCTCGATTTTTTGCTGAGACACCTCTCGATTCTTCCCCCATTCCCGCACTTTTTGTTGTGCCGTGGCATAGTTCGGATGACTTGGCGGTACGTTTTGAGCAAACGCGATCGCCGCTTCCCATGTCTCCTTGACAGTTAACCATTGCTTAAAAGTTTGAGCGGACTGGGAAAGTCTGAACGCTTCCGAGGCAGAATTCACGCCATATTTCCACAAAGGATTCTCAGAAAAGACCGAAAGCGAAATCTTGGCTTTTCTGCCACTGTTCGTGGCCGTTATGGCTGTTTGTTGACGGCAAACCGCTTGCGCCATTGCTTTGTTTAACGGGCTTTCTTTGATAAATTTAAAGTTTTGCTCTCCTTCTTTCAAGCCCACAATGATACCGTCGGCGTGGGGACAATTCACCCTCGCGAGCATTATTCTCTCCTTCTCAACTCCGGTAAAAAATCCACCGGGAACGGTGAGATTGGCAAAGAATATTCGAGGTTCAGAAGTTATTGAGGGTATGGGAGATGGCTGTTCCCTTTCAGAGACGGGAGGCGTAGCGAGTTCTTCTTGGTGGCAAGCCAAAATTCCCCATGTACTTGCCAACACAAAGATTGCTAACTTCGCAAATTTTCGCATTACTCCCCATAATACGATCGCTATTCCCGATACTATCAGCGATCGCCTTCTTCCGAAAAGAGTTCAAAAGTTCTTACTCCGTCTCAAACCCACAGAGATAACATTAGGTTACTATGGAGTCTCAGAGTAAATGGATCGGCAGGATTATTATTTATTGGTTCTCAGATTATGCAGTTTTCTCGGATTTTCGTCTTGGCTTCTCTTCTCTTGGCAATTTCACCCCATGCTGTTAGCGCGACTGTCGATCGCTCGGAAAACCTCTTAAAATCGCCAAAAACATTATTTTTAGCACAAAACATCGCATCTGAAGAAGAACCCATTTGGAAAAATGCCGCTTTGGGAAGTTTGGCGATCGCTTTAGTAGAAGTCGGCGATCGCGATCGTCTTGCCGAGATTGTGAGCAAAATTGAAGATCCAGATGTTCGAGAGCAAATTTTATCCGAGTTGGGATTGAGATTGGCCAAAAAAGGAGAAATTGAATTAGCTTGGGATTTCCTTGAGCAAGAAAGGGATCTCAGTTTTTTAGCGGAGATTTTTCGCAATTTAATTTTTGAGAAGCAAACCGATCGCGCTTGGGAACTGGTGAAATTAAGCAACGGAGAAGATAATCACATTTTATTACTATTCGTCAATGCCGCCATCGCCAATCAAAAATACGATCGCGCTTGGGAAATTCTGCGCGATCTCGAACCCGATTTGCTGGAATCGATTAGTTTGCGCGGACTTGCTTTCGGATTTGCCGAACAAGGAAAGAGCGATCGCCTGCGCGAAATTATTGCCGTTGTGGATAGCGATCGAGATCGACAAGATTTACTCTTACTCATGGCCTTATCTTTAGCCGAAAACGGCAAACCCAAACGCGCTTTAGATATTGTTCCTCGGTTGGAGAGAACCATCGATAAAATTCATGCGCTCGGGGTGATTGGCTTTAAATTTAGAGAAATTGGCGATCGCGATCGGGGAGAAAAACAGTTCGATCGCTTGAGAAGATTACTATCAGAATTAGAGCTAAACGCTCAAACCAATGCAGTTTTTAATAATCTCTCTACCTATCTCGCTCGCGGGGGAGAATTCGATCGCGCTTTAGAATTAAGCGCGCATATTTCAGACTCCTCAACCCGAACGGAAGCCTTATTTTATATTGCCCGTTATTTAGGAGAAGCCGGAGAATTGGCACGCGCTTTAGAACTGGTTCCGGAGATTGAATTTTCTGGACTGCGAGAGACGATCTTAGAGCAAGTTGCTGTAAATTTAGCAAAAAATGGCAAAAGCGATCGCGCTTTAGCACTCATTCGTTCCTTTGCAGATTCCGATGAAACATTAAAAAATATTGCCACGGTACTAGCAGAAAACGAACAGTTCGATCGCGCTTTAGAGATTGTTACAGATATTCGTAGAACGGAGCTGAGAATCGTCACCCTCGGCGCGATCGCGTTTCATTTACACCAGAACAAACGCTTAGAAACCGCCCGAGAAACGCTCGCACAAGCCTTAGAACTCTGGGAAACTTTAGAGCAAGCGACCCTCAAAGATTCTCTATTGGGTTTAATCGTTCTTCCTTTCGTAGAAATTGAAGCCTACGATCTCGCATTAGAACTGTTACAAAATGCGGTCAATCTAGACGAGAAAAGCAATTCCTTGCGCGATGCGACCTACACCGTAGCAGAAACCGGAAACCGAGAAGAATCTTTAAAATTTATTAACTTAATGGAGAATGAAATTGAAAAAATTGGTGCATTTATTTTCCTCGCCGTTCAACTCGATCGCCAAGAGCAAAAAAAAGATGCGATCGCCACGCTGACTAAGGCTTTGAAACTTACAGAAACCCTCTCCAACCCAGAACAAAAAGCATTACTTTTAAGTTCGATCGCCACGCAATTTGCAGAACTCGGGCAGGCGCAACAAGCGATGGAAATTATCGATCGCGTTGTAGAGTTGCTACAAGTTCAAGCATTATAACCGAACAAACCAGAAACAAGTGTTTAAGTTTTGTTGAGTTTCTCGCCTTCAAATCGTGCATTCGAGCGATCGCATTAAATTTTGCGACCATTCAACCGGAATCGAAATGCAAAATTCGGTTCCTTGTCCTGCTTCCGAAAAGCATTCCAGTTGACCGTTATGCTTTTCCACGATAATTTGGTAGCTGAGGGATAAGCCCAAACCCGTTCCCTTACCGGCAGGTTTGGTCGTAAAAAAAGGCTCGAAAATGCGCGATTGCTTTTCCTCGGGAATTCCCGAACCATTATCAAGAATGCGAACGATCGCGTTTTCTCCGTCCTGTTGGGTGTGGATGCAAATTTGACTGGGATTCTTCAACTTTTCCTCTGGAGTACGATCGCGATCGCGCTCTTCTAACGCATCGATGGCATTTGCGAGGATATTCAGAAAAACTTGGCTGAGTTGTCCCCCATAACCCGTAACTGGAGGCAAATTGCTATAATTTCGCTCCACGGTAATGCCTTGTTTGAGCTTATTATTGAGGATGATGAGGGTGTTTTCCATCTCCTGATTGATGTCGCAAAGAACGGGACACTGGTCATCTTGACGAGAAAATGACTTCAAGGAATCGACAATATTTCTAACGCGATCGCATCCCAATTGCATTGAGTCGAGAATCTTGGGAAAATCCGCGATCGTAAAATCCAGATCGTCTAGATCCATTCCTTTCTCTTCCAGATAATCTTGGAGATTGTCTTGAGGATTGGCAATGCAACGAAACCACTGAATTAATGCAAGAATATCTCTGGCATAATCGATAACATACTTGAGATTTCCAGAAATAAAACTCAGAGGATTATTGATTTCATGGGCCAGTCCCGCACTCAATTGACCTAAAGAAGCGAGTTTTTCTTGGTGTGCCAAACGCTTTTGTTCGGCAATCAATCGATTGGCTTGTTCCTCAATAATATGATTAATCGAACTCGCATTGGCTAGGAGATTGCTGCGATCGATCGCGGCAGCAAGCGTCGGCAAGATGAAACGGAGCGATAATTCTTCTTTTTCCCAAGTTCGAGGACGAGAATCGAAGGTTGCGATCGCGCCAATATTGCCCTGTTTCGATCGGAAAGGAATACATAAAAAAGATTGAATCCCAGAAGATTGCAGGATATGGAGAAAAATCGCGAGATCCGGTGATAAGTTTGGGTCTTCGATCTGAATATCATCAATTCGGATCGATTGGTTATTTTCGATTTTTTCCTGCAAAAAATCTGATTCTTGCAGGGGAAAGCGATCGAGATACATGACGGAGGTTAAATAGACACAATCTGCTTTTAACAGTTCGCATAGACCTGCGATCGCAACTTCGATAACCCGCTCAAATTTTTCCTCTTGCTCGATTGCCTGATTGAGAATTGCGACTTGATACATTAGATCGTGACAGTTCTCTTGTTGTTGTAAGCGATCGTGCATTTCTAAAGTCTGGAGCATGAATAATTTATCCCAAAGTTTTGTCAAGAAAATAGTCTTAATAGAGTAACGATATCTTTTGAAAAATCACAATCTAATTTAGATTTGAGTATCTGGTAGACGATTTATACCCATTCCTTCTCGAAAAGTGCTGGGATATTGGCTCGAAGATGATATTCACCTTCAATAACAAGGATCGTACTCATGAATCTTTCCTTCTGTCTTAACAGAGATTTGCTACTGATGGTATTAAACCTATTGTGGCTTTTGTATAGGATGGATGACATCGTTAGAAATCGGTATTTGCGATCGCATAGAATTTGCGTACTCTTGAGATTTCTCTATCCGTAACGACCAACAATATACGGAGAAGAGATGAGAGAAAACCCCGTAAAAATACGGAACAGAGCGGTTGTAACGATTAGAGAAGGGGCTACCCATTTCTCTGAAGGAGATTATATTTTTGCAAAATTGTGGCTTTTTCTGGCGTAAGGAGATTTTGTAACTCGACAATAGCGATCGCGTTGTTCGCTCGTATTTGCCGTTTGCAACATTTGTAAGGCAACATTAATATTGAACACGGGATCGGGAAAATCCTTTCCCTGACTGAGTATTTTGTCGTCCACTTGTCAAATCGTACCTAAAAATAGAAAAATTTCTATGTTTTTTCAGGGAGTCTTAGCAATATTCGCGACCTGTTCTTTCTGTCCGGGTTTCCCATTTTCCGCAGTCGGCGATCGCGTTTCCCCATTCAAAACCGAGAGCGAGGGTTTTGAAGTGATTTCTAGTCCTTTAGCCGACAATTTGAGTCCGTCCTTGCGTTCCCTCGCTCGCGATCGCGATTTCTACATCGGTTCTGCCGTGAATGTCAGGGTACTGGCAGAAAATGCTTCCTATCGCGAGGTTTTGTCGCGGGAGTTCAATATCGTCACCGCAGAAAATGCCATGAAGTTTCGGTCTTTGCGTCCCCAACGCGATCGCTTTGATTTCACGGCTCCCGATCGCTTGGTTGCATTTGCCGAAACCCATCAGGTGAAGATTCACGGTCATGTTTTAGTTTGGCATCTTGCCTTGCCGAAGTGGTTGCGATCGGGAGATTGGAGTCGAGAGGAGGCCATTGCCCTTCTGGAAAACCACATCAAAACCGTCGTCGGACGCTATCGGGGCCGGATCGTCGCTTGGGATGTGGTCAATGAAGCGATCGCCGATGACGGCACCTTACGAGATTCCTTCTGGTTGCGAACCATCGGGCCCGAGTATATCGAGATCGCCTTTCGCCAAGCTCGCGAGGCAGATCCAGAGGCTCTACTCATTTATAATGACTATGGCGGAGAAGGACTGGGGGACAAATCCGAGGCAATTTATCAATTGGCGCGCTCTTTGTTGGCCAAGAATGTCCCCATTGATGGGATAGGATTGCAAATGCACGTTTCCGTCGAATCTCCTCCCAACCCGCAAAATGTGGCGGAAAATATGCGTCGTCTTGCGAATTTGGGTTTAGCGGTTCAGATTTCGGAAATGGACGTGCGGATCGAGCAACCTTCTCGGGAGGGGGACTACGAACGACAAGCACGAGTGTACCAATCTATGTTAAGCGCCTGTCTTGTGGCTGAGAATTGCAATACTTTTGTAACTTGGGGGTTTAGCGATCGTCATTCGTGGATTCCGGGGTTTTTTAAGGGTTGGGGGGAGGCACTGCTCTTCGATCGTGACTACCAACCCAAGCCTGCCTATTATGGACTCCAAGAAGCCTTGATTGCTATTTTTTAAAGGCAAAATTGGGAAAAACTGCGATTATTATACCGCTTTGCGGTTAATCGCAGTTTCTCTCGCACAATGTTCCCAGATGCTAATTCGATTGCCGCAGTTGAACGCGATTTTCGGCAAATTCACCGGGTTTGATATAACCCGGGATGGGAACTTCGCTGTCTTGGGGCGATTCTTGGGGTAGATTGTCCAAGGCTCGGAACATTTCCTCCTCAATAGGGCGATCGCTATCCTCCTCAAATAACGATCCCAACCCTAACAAAATTTCTTCGAGTTCCTCCGCACTGGAAATATAGAGAGAAGGTTCGTCTAATTCGTCAGTTTCCTCGGCTTCCGACTCGGCGATCGCGTCTGTCCCTTCAGGTTCGAGAAGGTCGAGCATTTCGGCCATCGCCCACTCCAGATGAGGACCCGCATCCACGGGAATCCAACCCGTTGCCATTAAATGCCGCCATTCAAAGTGCAAGTGAGGCCCGGTAGAATTTCCCGTACTGCCTACGGTACCGATGACTTCTCCCTGTTCCACCCAATCTCCGGGCTCGACGAGAATTTCCGATAAGTGAGCATAACGAGATTCTTGCGTTCCATCTTCGTGACGCAGAACCACCATTTTACCGTAACCCCCGACATAATCCGCGATCGCGACTTCTCCGTGATAGCTGGCAATCACGGGGGTTCCCAGGGGAGCGGCGATATCGGTGCCCGAGTGCATGCGCCAGTTGCCAAATAGGGGATGCAGCCGCCAGCCAAACTCAGAGGAGATGCGGGCGGAAGTCGGCAAGGGGAAGAGCAAGCCCGTATTGCCATTATTGGCATAGGTGTGGGCAAAGTTCGTCATTGCCTTCGTTTCGGTGTGGTATTTCCTTGGGGATTGGCGCGCAGCACTCCTCTGGGTGCGTGTTGCCCATTCTGCCGGAGAAGGCACGACCCGAATGCGACGGGAGGCAATGGGAACCGATGCTCCTTGTCGGCGCGAATCGGCGGAAATAGAGATGCGGGGGACGCGGACGCGCTGGCGAGAAGTTGGAGGCGGTGCGGGGTTTTGTCGGGCGATCGCGCGGGTTGGCTTGGGATTCGCGCTACAACTGCCCCGGCTCAAGACCCCGTTTTGCATCACCGCTTCGCAGCCGGTGGCACGATTGCGCAGGACGACGGTGGGGCGATCGCGGTGGGGAGAATTAACGGGAGAGGGGGTTGCTGTGGTGCTTCCCGTACTGTAATCCGTGCGATCGAGGAAATTATTGGTTTCTCGCGCCGAGGCTGTCGTATTGGGGCGATCGATCCAATGTTGGGGAATTTCTGGTTTTGTCTCGGGAACGGAAACCCGGGGGGCGGGTAAATGGGTTTGAGGGGAATGAGGGGGAGCGGGTTGCGCTACCGTTCTCGCGGGTTGCGTGGGTTTGGGGCGCGCCACGGGTTGGGGAGCGGGTCTGAGTGCCGGACGAGGAGTCGGTTTAGAAACCGTCGGTCTGGCAACGGGAGTCGGTCTGGCAACGGGGGTCGTATTGCGAGCGGGTTTGGCCACTCTGGGAGGAGTCGGAGCGGGTCGAGTCGCCCTCGGGGGAGGGGGTGTCACCTTCACCTTAGTGGGCTTGGAGAGACGCGGGGCCGAGGGGGTAGAAGAGGCGGCAGGGGTGAGATTATCGACAAAAGCATTGGTATTTCCCCATGCCATGCCCGCACTTAACAAGCCGAGACTGCCCAACATTCCCAAACTTTTGGCAATAAGGCAAGTTCTCATGAGACGGTGTAGGGGTTTTTCGGGAGAGTGGTTCGGGGTCATTGGCTCCTCACGACAGGCAACTAGCGGTTTTCTTTAACTTGACTTGGCAGTTTTTAGGATTTTTTATGCAGCGATCGCTCGCCGAAATTTTTATCTTTCGTATTGTATCCCAAGGCGATCGCTCCCGGGGGACAACAGATTTCTGTGGCAGCGCCGGGGGACTGGAGGCGAATGCGCAGTTCGCCTCGGGGGGTGACCCCCACAATTGTCCCGGGAGCGCCATTTACCGTTACAGAACGTCCTTTAGCAATGGCGAGTTCCCAATAGGAAGATAATAGCGCGTCTACTCCTTCAGTTAAATAGTAATGATATCCGGACAAAATCCCATGGGTTGCGATCGCTGCCAAACTTTCCCGATCGGCGATCGAAGCGCCATGGCGATCCTGTAAAACTGAAGCCAAAGCAATCCCCGGCTCCGGCGGCTGGTTTTCCCAATTAATTCCCACCCCTATGACTGCGTGAGAGAGGGAGGAGGAGAGGAGGAGAGGAGAAGTATTGTCTGTTCCCTGTTCCCTGTTAACTGGTAACTGAGAACTGGTGACGGGTGACTGTCTTGATGCGCGTTCCCTAGGCGAATTCGATTCGCCGGGGTCGCATCGCTGGTGACGGGTGACTGTTTTAATGCCGCCGAGTTTTTTCCCGTCTAAAATGAGATCGTTCGGCCATTTGAGAGATACGGGGATACCTTCTCGACGCAGTGCCGAGGCAATTCCCCAACCGCTCGAAAAGGTCAGATGAATGCCGATCGCGCTGTTCGTTGCCATTCCCAAGGACAAATATAAACCGCCGCGATCGCTTTGCCATTTCCGTCCCCATTGCCCTCGTCCGGCAGTTTGGCGATCGGCGATAACAATGAGAGGAAAAGATGCTCCTTTTTCTAATAATTCTCCTGCTGTTATGTTGGTGGATTGTAACACTTCATAATGATGGACGGCGATCGCGCTTTCGGGAAAATTGCGAGGGAGGCGAGCCAAGATTTGTTGAAATTTCTGAGAATCGAACACTGTTTCCGTTCCCCATTATCGTTAAACTTTCTCTGATAACAACTATGTTAATGGTCTAGAGAACGTTGAAAAGCCCCATCCCCTCTTCAATCGACGATTTGAAGAGGGGATTTCCCTAAATTTTGAATTAAAAAATGGTCTGTTTCGACAAAGCCGTGTAAAATCGATCGCGGCTCATGTCGAATTTGGGAAAATGTCGGAATCAATCGAGGGTTATTCTTCTCGCAATCTTTTGTTACAACAAGTCAGGGTATTAGACCCGATCGCCGATGGCGATCGCATTGCAGATGTTTGGTTGAAGGATGGAAAAATAGAGGCAATAGAAGCACGGATCGCCGATATTTCCCCCGAAACAACCATCAAAAACTGCGAAAATTTCATTCTTGCTCCCGGTTTAACGGATCTCTATAGTGCCAATAACGATCCCGGACATGAAGAACGAGAGACTCTCTCTTCTCTCTCAAAAGCTGCTCTCGCAGGTGGTTTTACGCGATTGACCCTCCTCCCCAATACCGTCCCGCCCCTCGAAACGCCGGCGGGACTCACTTTTTTACAGCAAAGAATTCCCGTTGCTTCTCCTCACTTGCAATTTTGGGGATCCCTCACGCAAAATCTAGAAGGGGAAAAGATGGTGGAGTTGGCAGAGTTGGCGGATGCGGGAGTGGTGGGGTTTTCAGATGGGAAAGCGATCGCGAATTGGGGGGTTTTGCGCCGCCTGCTGGAGTACGCTCGAGGCTTGGGCAAAACGATCGCGATCGTGCCCACTAGCCTGCAATTGCGCGATAATGGGGTCATGCGTGAAGGTTTGCAATCGATACAAGCGGGGTTGCCGGGAGATCCGGTATTTTCGGAAACGGCAGCATTAGCGGCACTATTGGAAATTATTGCTATTGTGAAAACTTCCGTGCATATTATGCGAGTTTCGACGGCACGGGGGGTAGAATTAATTGCCGAGGCAAAACGGCGAGGACTGAAGGTGACGGCGAGTACGACTTGGCTGCATTTACTGTTGGATACGGCAACGATGGAGAGTTACGATCCCAGTTTGCGCCTCGATCCGCCTTTGGGCAACCGAAGCGATCGCGTTGCTTTGGCAGATGGAGTCAAAAGTGGGATTATCGACGCGATCGCGATCGATCATTCCCCTTACACTTACGAGGAAAAAACCGTCTCTTTTGGAGAAGCACCCCCGGGGGCGATCGGTTTGGAGTTGGCGTTACCCTTGTTATGGGAAAATTTAGTCCTCAAAGGGGATTGGACGGGATTACAATTGTGGAAGGCGTTAAGTATGAAGCCGCACACCTGTTTGGGTCAAAAGCCTTTATCTTGTGGGGTGGGAGAAAGAGCAGAGTTGGTATTATTCGATCCGCAAAAAACATGGATCGCCAATGAAGAAACATTATTTTCTCAAAGTACCAATACTTCTTGGTGGCATCAAGAGATACAGGGAAAAATTTTATGTGTTTGGACGGGAAAACTGTAGGAAATTAAACATGAATGTTGATGAAAAATCACTCTGACTCGGTCATCGATTGGAGAATTCTCCGAATACAGTATAATCAGAAAAACACTGTAGTTGAATCCTCTGGAGACTAAAACAATGACAACCCATTTTATTACCGCCGAGATTGATTTACAAGAAACGCCGATTAAATTAAAGGAAGAAATTGAAGCTGAATTGGAAAAACGGGGCGAACCATTACGCTGGGCAATTACTGAAGTCGATACGGAGGCACAAAAGGCAAAAGTCGAAGCCGTTGTGACACTCAGTTCTCAAGAGTAGAGTAATAATTGTAGCAATAATTTTCAATGCGATCGCACTTCTCTCTCCCCAGAAATGCGATCGCTTCTCAACAAAGACGCTATAGTCATTCAAAACACGGTCAACGTTTTTTGATGACCAAAAGCGTCAGATCGTCGAATATTTTGGCAGTGCCGATATGATCTCGCACATCGTCAATAATGGCGCGTTGTATCTCCCAAACCGATCGCGACCAATGGTGAGACACCATTGCGCACAGTCTTGCAATTCCGTAGAACTCTCCCGCCATGTTTTCCGCTTCGACGATACCATCGGTATAGAGAACGAGACCGTCACCGGATTCTAAATCGATGGACGTACTGGCAATAAACTCGCCGATCTCTGCTTCTAACCCGATGGGAAAGCCCAAATCGATTGTATCGATGCGACGAATGTCTCCGGTCTTTCTCACCACCAAAACTTCCTCGTGCTGTCCGCTAATACTCACCGTGCCGTCCGCATAGTTCAGCAGGGCTAAAGTTAGATTTTTATTTGCATCCATGCGTTGAACGTTTTTGTAAATCGTGCGGTTAAGGGTATTGAGAAAGCGCCTCGGATCGCGTTCTCGCAGTTCCTCGAGGGTGCGAATGACCGTTTGCACCATGACCATTAAAATTCCGCTTGCCAAACCGTGACCGGTGACATCCCCGATCGCAACGGTGACAATGCCATCCTGTTCGAGAACGTCGTAATAATCGCCCCCCACTTCATGCGCGGGTTCCATAAATCCGGCGATCGCCAGTCCGGTAATGGCATCGAGTTCTTCGACTTTGGGCAGGATCATCTGTTGCATCTGTCGCGCTACATCTAATTCTGCTCCCAAGCGCAGGTTTTCGACAGTCAATTTTTGGTTGAGGCTGCGGATCTCTGCATTGGCTGCGGCCAGTTGGGCGGTGCGCTGTTTCACTTTTTCTTCTAAGGTGTGATAGAGACGGGCATTGACGAGGGAAATGGCGGCTTGTCCGGAGAGGAGTTGCAATAGCTCCAAGCGATCGGGAGAAAATACCCCGCAAGTGAGATTATTTTCCAGAAAAATGATACTAACGAGAGTTCCCCGTTCGATGAGAGGAAAACAAAGCAGCGATCTCGCTCGGTGTGTTTGAATGTAAGGATCTGCGGTAAAATTGCCTTCCACGGCCGCATTGTGCAAGACAACAGTTGCGCGAGTGCGGGCGACGTAATAAATGAGAGAAGTCGGCAAGCGATCGCCCAAGGGCAGAGATTGCAAGACGGTAATTTCTGAGGAGTCTGCCGTGCCTTCTGCTTCGATGCTCCATTGTCCTTGCTGTTCTAAGAGTAAAACCCCCCGTCCGGCACCCGCATCGGCGAGGAGCAGGGTCATCAAGGTTTGCAGGAGTTTGTCGAGGACAATTTCACTGCCGATCGCTTGGGAGGCTCTAATCACCGTGGTTAAATCTAAAATTGCTCCCGTACTGGTGCTCGTGCTGGTTGCGTTCGTCGTGCGAGTTTGCGTTATTTTAGCGAGACTAGAAGGAATCAAGTTTTGAATGAGATCGGGATATTTGCGTTCGAGGTGCTTGACTTTAGTGACTGCTCCCCAGCGCGTATAACCATAATAAGCATCTCGCAAATAGGCGCGAGCCACTTTATCCATGCCGAGATCGCGATAAAAGCGTGCTGCGAGTTCGTTGGCGAGTGCTTCTTCTTGATAATAGCCATTATCCTTCGCGCCGCGAATGGTGCGATCGTAAAGTTCTGCCGCATGCCAATCATGACTTAAAACTCGCACTTTTTCGGCTTCAACTAACTCGTATTTATGTTGAAAATTCATCGGGGCATGAGTGGCCCGGATTTGCAGTCGAGCCTGATTTTCTTGCACTTTTTGCAAATAGCGATCGCGTTCTCGATCGTTAAGGCGATCGAGCAATGCCAAACGGGTTAAAGAATCATAAAAGAGCAAAATTGCACTAATATAAATTCCGGAAACGGCAGCAATATTTTCCTCGGCATGGGTTGCATATTCGAGGGCATTTTCATAGTCTCCCAATAAATAGGCAATAACAAGTTTATTAACATACAAGAAACTCAAACCCGTGCAATCGCCATTCTCTTGATAAAAGGGACGCATTTCTTCTTCTTTAAAATATTCTCCTTCTAAACAATCCGGACGATCTGTCGGATTTAATAAGTTCTCGACGGTTTGCTGATAACTCTCCAAATAACTCAGAGCGGCTTTCTGGTCAATTTTATCAATAGCATGATGGTATTTGACCATTTCTCGGGCGACTTCTGTTAACGCTTTACCGCTCCAGTATAAATGATTGCAATAATCATAAGCAGCCCAGCCAGCATGGGCAATATCTCCGGTTTCGATGCCTTTGAGATAGGTTTCTTGTAACGGCGCAATACTCTGGTTGAGATGTTTTTGCCAATGAGAAATAAAGAAGTAAAAAACAATATTAACTTTGGCCGTAAATTCTGGGAGATTGAGTTGATTCAATAAATTTAATGCCAGTTGACCAAATCGATAGCCCGCTTCAATTTCTCCAGCAGGATTGACCAGAATTGAACCATACCAAGCATAACCGTAGGCAGATTCTGGTGAATTTCCCGATCGCATTGAAATCGTTGTCATTTGCAGAACAATGGCAAGAAATAAAGGCGGCTCTGCAATAATTGCCGGAACGACTAAAGTGGATAAAATTTCTAAAATAACAATTTTTTTCTGGTCTTCGAGTGCGGGAAGTTTAAGTAAGTCAGAAACTTGGCGATCGCCTAATATTTCGTTAAGTTCTTGAAGCATATCATTAAGATTGAAAGAACGCAAACGAACGGGTAAACCCGGCTCTAAGAGTTCCAAGACTTCTAAACCTTTTTCGACAGCTTCGCGGAATTTTTGTCGTGCCAAATAGGAGTAGAGAACAATTTGTTGAACTTTAACGCGATCGAGGAGAGAGCGAGCATTTTCTAAAATGTCTCGGGCTAAGCGATCCATGGTCGCAAAATCCCCAAAAGAATAGGCAGCCGAAACTGCTTCGGTTGACAAAGCCAGCATGAGATTGTATTGTCTTTCCCAAGCGAAATCGCCCAAGAGTTCGATCCCGGCTTGTAGATATTTTAAAGCGGGTTCGTAGGCTGCCGAATCTTGTGATTTTCGTGCGGCGATGAGATTGAGTTCGGCGATGCGATCGCGTTCTGATTCTTGACTCAATCCCTCAATTGCAAGGTTAAATTGATCGACAACTTTAAAAATATTTTCTCTTAATTTTTCCGGATCGAGGTGTTGTAAAAATGAGCGACCGATTTTTAAGTGAACGGCATTTCTTTGGGATTCGGCAATGAGATTATAAGCCGCTTGTTGGATGCGATCGTGACCAAATTTGTATTCTCGAACTAAAAGTTCTTCGTCCAGTTCGGAAAGCGGTAAAATCAACTCCAATTGCAATGCTTCTTGCAGATCGGCAAATACTTCTTTGGCAGATCTCTCGCAAATCATCGAGAGGGTATCGAGGTGAAATTCTGCTTGCAAACAAGCTGCCGTATAGAGTAACGTTTGAGTGCGATCGGATAATTTGTCTAGTCGATCGATCGTTAATTCAACAACATTATCAGTAATATCGAGCGCTTCAATGTGTTGGATATCCCATTGCCAACTACGAGATTTTAAATCAAAATTGAGGAGATTTTCCGCATATAATGTTTTCAGGAATTCATTGGTAAAAAAGGGATTTCCTCGGGTCTTTCTGAAAACCAGTTCGGCAAAAGCTCGAACGGAAGAGCGATCGGTATTGAGGGTATCGGCAAGGAGATGAGTAATCGTATCGCAATCTAAAGGAGTCAGATGAATTTCATTGACGATCGCGCCATCTTTGTGCAGTTCATCTAACATAATGGTTAAAGGATGACTGGGACTGACTTCACGATCTCGATAAGCACCAATTAAGAGTAAAGAATGAATATCGACATCGGTCGCGATCGTATAAATTACTTTGAGCGTCGCTAAATCGGACCATTGCAGATCGTCGAGAAAGATGACTAAAGGATGTTCGGGAGAAGCAAAAACTCGCAGGAAATTGGTAAAGACGAGATGAAAGCGATTTTGTGTTTCTGCGGGGGCAAGTTCGCTAACAGAAGGCTGTTTACCAATAATATATTCTACTTCTGGAATAACATCAACAATAATTTGTCCATTCGTTCCTAGTGCTGCTTGTAACTTTTCTTGCCATTGTTCCAAGCGATCGGAACTTTTGGTTAAGAGTTGTCGAATTAATCCTTGAAAGGCACGGACGAGAGCTGAATAAGGGATATTTCGTTGAAATTGGTCGAATTTTCCGGTAATAAAATAACCGCGCGATCGCGTAATTGCTTTGTGCAGTTCGCAGACTAAAGCAGATTTACCAATCCCAGAATATCCAGAAACTAGCATTAATTCGCTTTGAGTATCGCGATCGAGGGGAGAATTTTCTAAGGTTTCTGCTATGCGTTCAAAAGCAGTTAAGAGTATTTCAATTTCGCGCTCTCGACCGTACAATTTCTGGGGAATTTGCAATTTAGTTGCAATATCTCTCGTTCCCAAAGTAAAATTGACGATCGCTCCTCTAGTTTGTAACTGTTCCCAACATCGTTCTAAATCTGCTTTTAATCCCCAAGCACTTTGATAGCGCTCCTCTGCTGTTTTTGCCATTAACTTCATGACAATATCAAATAGGGGTTGGGGGTTAGGAATTGGGGGTTGGGGTGGGGATTTAGCAATGTGACAGTGTACCAATTCTAAGGGGTCGGCACTGATACAGGGCAAAGTTCCCGTTAGTAATTCATAAAATGTTACGCCTAAAGAATAAAAATCGCTGCGATAATCGAGAAAGCGATTCATTCGTCCCGTTTGTTCTGGGGAAATATAAGCTAAGGTTCCCTCTAAGACATCGGGATTTTTCAAGGTGGGATTTTCCCGCGTCAACACCGAAGCAATGCCAAAATCAATAATTTTGACTTCTTTCGTTTCGGGATGGAGGACAATATTGGCAGGATTAATATCTTTATGAATAATATTAGCCGCGTGAATCTGACCGAGAATTTCGGCAATGTCGATCGCGATCGGGAAAAATTCTGCGACAGGCATTCTCTGTTGTTGGTGGGAAGAGCGATCGCGATAGTGCTTTAAAGAAATACCGCCGAAATCTTCGAGGACGATAAAGAGAGTATTGTGATAGGATTTTAAATCGTAAACTTTGACAACGCCCTCGATATCGAGGTTTTTGAGAATTTCATATTCTTGTCGATAGCGCGTTAAGGCGTAAGGCGAAGGATAATCGGACTTGAGCATTTTGAGAACGATCGGCTGTTGCCTTTGTTCGTCAAATCCCCGATAAACAATAGAGTTAGGACTGTCGTAAATTTGCGTGCGAATCTGATAGCCTTTGAGATCGATCGTCATTTCAGCGAACGGTAAACAGTGAACAGTTAACAGTGCCTCCGGTTGAAGTTGGAGGCTTTAGATCGGGAATATTTTCTTTTTTTGTTGAGTCATGGGCATAATTAGCCCGATCGTCTTCATTCTATCGAGTCAAGAGAGGCGATCGCTACTCTCGATATGGAGTCGATCTCCAAATAGATTCTCAATTCTTCAAGAAACTTCCGGAAAGTGGCAAGAATTCCCCCATTTCATTAACAAAATGTAATGTTTCTTGATTTCAGAACGCCAGTTAGACAAAATTGACAATATTGGCGATCGCGAAAGAAAAAGATGAGGGAAGAAATGGGGGGACGCATCCTCAAAAGCGGTGCGGGATGGCGTTTGGGTTGGCATCCCGAGGCTGAAGTCTATCGAGGATTGGTGGGGGGAGAAGATTGGGCATTTGAGTTGACGGTGGAGGAATGGCAAGATTTTTGCCGTTTGTTGGGGCAACTGGCAGAGACGATGAGTGCAATGGCAGAGGAGTTGATGCCAGAAGAGCGCATCGCTTGCGAAGTGGAGAGCGATCGCCTCTGGTTGGAAGCAGAAGGGTTTCCCCATGCTTATGAGTTGCGCTTAATCCTTAATTCGGGGCGACAATGCGAGGGAAATTGGTCTGCGGATGCGGTGCGGGAGTTAGTTTCGGCAGTACAAACCCTGACCATTTTTTGAATGGGAGCGATCGGAATCGTGAAACAAGTTGTTCAAATTATCAACGTTCGCCAAAACTGCATTTCCGATGCCTGTTTCGAGTTCGGTTCGATTACAATATAATTTGGTAATATCCCTGCAAGCTCATGACCTCTCCCGAAACGCCAACAATCGATCTTTTAGCCCTCACTCGCGATCCAAAATGGTTAGAAGAAGCCGCACGAATTGAAGATGAATGCGGAGACTTTTCTATTGGCGTTTTTGGCAACAATTATCGTTACTTCCACTATTCGTTTCAGTACGGTTCTGCTGTTGCCGAGCGTATGGAGCTTTTACAGTCGGCAGTTGAAGAAGAATTAGAAAACGACCCCGATATTGACGATGCAAAGGCATTTGTCCAAGAATATTTTGCTAGCGATCGCATCGAGGCAGTCCAAGCAATATTTGAGGATGCTTTGGAAAACTGCGATAAAAAGGAACAAATGAGGGAAAAGGCAAAGGCTGCGATCGCGGTACAAAAAGAGTACAACGGCAAAGAGAAGATTATTGAGGAAGATGGCGATCGCGCACCCAAGCTCTAAATTCTCTCATGGTTTGATTGCGTCCTCGTGTTTTGACTTTCTGCAAATATTGAGGAATGATCTCAATGAGGGGGAAATCGGGAAAATGAGGACTTTCTGCAACTTCAATGTATTGGTTATCTCGGAGGATGAATATTTTTAATCGTCCTTTCTCAAAACGCCACACTTCGGGAACGCCTAATGCCTGATAAATTTTGAGATGAGTGCGAGAGGTAATATCAATTTCTAGAGCCAGATCGGGAGGCGGATCGACGGTAAGATCGAGGCGATTCTTTCCGCGAATGGCGGCTTCATTTTCAATATAAAAACAGTCGTCGGGTTCAATTCCCTGTTGCATCAGTTCACTTTTAAAGGTTGTCGAACCGAGGGGATAACACTCAATATCCAATTCTTCAAGGAGTGCTTTCAAAAAATCGGAAATAAATCCTTTATTGGCTTCATGTTCGGGTAAGGAAGCCATAATTTCTAAAATTCCGTTGGCATAAGCAATGCGAGAGGTGCGTTTTTCTCCTAATTCTTCTAAAATTTGCTCGAATTCTTGCCAATTTACATCCCGCAGGACGAGTTTTTGTCCGAGGGGAATGTCAA